>JAVBPI010000069.1:0-33114 GCA_031549705.1 Thermoguttaceae bacterium | reverse complement strand
ATTTTCGACGGCGTGGGATATTCCCGGGTCGGAAAAGCAAGATAAACAACGCTCGGCTCCGTTTCTGCGACGACAATACGGAACGAGAGAAACAGAGCCGCAATAAAAAACAACACCAAGAACGGATGAGCGGTCTGTTTCATAGGGATGAGGCGGGTCAGAGGAATCGCGGCTCTTCGTTGTTGAGCACGCAGAGGGCGTTTTCGGCGGCGTGCTGTTCGGCTTCTTTTTTCGTCCCACCCCACGCCGGCGGATAAGCGTTGCCGGCGATCCGAACCTCGACATGGAACGTTTTGTGGTGCTCCGGACCGGAAATTTCGAGAATTTTGTATTCCGGCGAACGGCCCAACCGTTTTTGAGCGACATGCTGCAAGACCGATTTATGATTGTCGGCGTCGTGGTCGGCCAACATTTTATCGATTTCTTCCCGGAAGGCACGCAGAATGAAATCCTTAGCCGGATCGATACCGCCATCGAGGTAAATCGCGGCAATCAGCGATTCCATGGTGTTGGCGAGAATCGACAACGGCATCCGTTGCGTTCGGGTGAGACCGCGACCAACGATCAAAAACTCGTCCATGCCGATCTGTTTGGCGATCCGTTGACAGGTTGCCCGACTGACGACAGCGGACTTGATCTTCGTCATGTCCCCTTCGAGCATGTCCGGATGAAAATGGAACAGATGGTCGCAAATCACATACCCGAGCACGGAGTCGCCGAGGAACTCCATCCGTTCGTTCGACGTCTGCGGCGTGTCCGCACCGGAAGAATGCGTGAGCGCCGTCCTCAGATGCACCGTGTCCGAAAATCGATAACCAATCCGCTCCTGGCAGTTGCTAAGAAATTTTTCCAACTCCATATCGTCCGTCGAATTCTTGTGTTCAGCACATTCCGAAATGGCATCTAGGCAGGTGGGCGATCGCCGCACGGTTGTGTGCGGTACTCCGCACTGAATACCGCTCACCATCGCCGAGTCCGGAGTACCGGACGTTGCCGCCCGGCGGTCGGCAACCTACCATTCCCCCGTTTTTCAGGAATTTGGTTCAGTAGTGTCTGGAAGCGTTTGCGGTTCGGCGTCTTGTTGCGTTTTCCGCTCTTCCTCACGGCGTTTACGGTCTTCTTCCTTTTTCCGTTTTTTTTCCTCGGCGGGGTCCGCAACCTGAACACGTCCCAGCAGTTGAGCGAGGTCGCCGAAGCTGCGGAGCGGTTCCTTTCCCTTTTTCATCTCATCGGAAATCGGCTTGACTTCCTTTTCCTTTGGAGCGGAAACAAACGACTTGGGAGCTCTGTTGAAGCGGTCCCGATCGTTCCGCCCTCGATCCCTTCCGCGATCGTCCCGACGTGGTCCGGAGTCGCGGCGGTCCCCTCCCGAACGCTGACCTTGGCCGGATTCCTGCCCCTGTGGTCGCGGCGGACGGTCTTGGCGTTGCGAATCACGTCGCGGTTCTCCTTGTCCCTGACCTTGGGGACGTGGGCCTCTCGGTCGCTCCTCACGGCGGCGTTGATCCGATTGCGGTTCCCGATTCTCGCGAGGCGGCTGGTCGGAACGTCGATCTTCACGGCGTTCGGGTTTTTGTCGTTCGGTTCCCGGCGGAACCATGGTCAACGAAATTCGTTTGCGCTTCGGATCGACTTCGACGACCCAAACACGGACGATATCGCCGACGGAGACCCGCTCATGAGCGTCGCGGATGTATCGGTCCGCCATATGGCTGATGTGGATCAGCCCGGAATCGTGGAGTCCGATGTCGACGAACGCACCGAAATCGACGACATTCAAAATCGTTCCCATCAATTCCATGCCGACGGAAAGATCTTCGATATGAAGGACCCCTTTCTTGAAGATCGGAGCGGGCAATCCTTCACGCGGGTCACGCCCCGGTCGAGCAAGGTTGGCAAGAATGTCCCGAACGGTGAATTGTCCGGCGTCAAGCTCCTTGGCAAGCTCGTCAGCGTTGGCGGTTTGGGTTTTCGCGGCAATTTCCTTCGCTTTTTCGGCGTTTCGGAGATCGTCGACGGCGAAACCAAGCTTTTCGAGAATTTTTGTCGCGATTTCATAACTCTCCGGGTGGATCCAAGTTGCATCGAGCGGATTGTTTCCGTCGACGATTTTGAGGAACCCGGCAGCGTGCATGAAAGCGACGTCTCCAAAGCCGGGAACCTTCTTAAGCTCCTCGCGATTCTTGAACGGACCGTTCTGGACGCGATAATCGTAAATCCGCTTCGCCGTCAACTGGTTCAAGCCGGAAACGTATCGCAAAATCGCCGGGGTCGCCGTGTTCAAATCGACACCGACGAAGTTGACGCACGATTCGACGACTTCCGCCAACGAGTCTCGAAGATGCTTCCCTTTCAAGTCGTGCTGGTACATTCCGACGCCGAGGCTGGCGGGGTCGATTTTGACCAACTCGTTAAGCGGATCCTGCAATCGGCGACCGATGGAAACCGCTCCACGGAGGAGCACGTCGTAGTTCGGGAACTCTTCTTTCGCCTGCGGGCTGGCGGAGTAAACACTCGCGCCGGCTTCGTTGACGATAATGTAGGAAACGTCCTGTTCGGCAAAATTTTTCGCGATCATGTCGGAAACGATTTGTTCCGTTTCCCGGCAGGCGGTTCCATTGCCGATCGCGATCACCGAAAGCTTGTATTTTTCGATCAGTTCGACGATTTTCGCGACGGCTTTCGCTTTCCGTTCGGCGCTGCCGATCAGGTAAACCGTCTCGAAGGCGAGCACGTTGCCGAACTCGTCGAGGGCGATCATTTTGCAACCGTTTTTGTAACCGGGATCGAGCGCAAGGACCCGTTTACGGTACAGCGGCGGCTGGAGCAACAGATTCCGGAGATTCTTGGCAAAGACCCGAATCCCCTGATTTTCGGCGTTTTCCGTCAGTTCGGTGCGTGCTTCCCGTTCCATGGAGGGAACGACGAGCCGCTGGAGCGAATCTTTCAGGCAGCCTTGGAGAAATTCGGCGTTGACATGGTCTTTCGGCACGCAAATATCGGAAACCGACGCCGCGATGTCGTCGATGTTGTTCTCGAACTTGACGCGGAGCACCTTGGCCCGTTCGCCGCGATTGATGGCAAGAACCCGATGCGGCGGCAAATTTCGCAGACCGGTCGAGAAATCGAAATAATCCGCAAATTGACGCTCGAAGTGCTCCTGTTGTCGTTTTTTGGCGTCCTCGATTTTCTTTTTGCTCTCCGCCCGCTGCTCCGCTTGCTTTTTCTTTTGCAACTGCTTTTGTGAACGAACAACGGGAATTCCCTTTTCTTCCTGAGCGGCTTTCCATTGCTGAAACTGTTCCGTGACGGCTTGCACGTCGTCGGCGGTGGCATCGCTGTTCACGACTTCGGGGGCCGGAGCTTCGGGAATCGGGGTTTCAGCCGGTGCCGTAGATTCGGAAGTCGCGGTTTCGGAGGTGGGTGTATCGTCACCACCGCCGGCTCCGGAGTGATCGTCTTCCTCCAATGGAGCCGGTACTCCGCGTTCCTCGACCGCAGTTGTTGTTTCAGCATTCTCAACAACCGGCGTTTCGGCGGTCGGTACTTCGGCGTTTGGACTCTCGACGACCGTTGTTTCGGTGTTTTCGACTTCGGCCGACTCCGCGCCAAGCGATTCAGGATTCTCCGTTTCGGTTTTCTCTTTTTTCTTCCGCGGTTTCTTTTTCTTCGGTTCAGCGGCGGTCGCGGATTCTTCCGTTTTCGTTTCGACTCTCACCGTTTGGATTTTGCCGTTCCGATGAACAAGTTCACGAACCTGCTGGATCAGTTCGATCTTTTCGCTCATGATTTCAGCGATGATATGTCCGGCTCCGAGCAGCGCATCGGCGATCGATTTGACCTTCTTGTCCTCATTGATGAACTCGGAGGCTCGTTGGTCGAGATTGGCCGGAAGAACCTTTCCTTCGAAAATTTCCAAAGCAAGCGGTTCGAGTCCCCGCTCTCGCGCCGTGGACGCCAAGGTTTGTTTTTTCGGCTTGAACGGGAGATAAAGGTCTTCAAGCCGTTTGGCGGATTTTGCTTCCCGAATTTTTTTGTCGAGATCCGGCGTCAGCTTGCCGAGCGAATCGATCGTTTTGAGAATCGCCTGTTTCCGTTCGCAAAGAGCCCTTGCCGCTTTGAGCTCTTCGTCGATGAAACGAAGATCGTCCTCATCGATGTTTCCGGTCTGGTCTTTGCGATACCGTGCGATGAAAGGGACGGGAAATCCTTCGTCGAGGAGGTTGACGACCGCTTGAACTTGTTCTTGCGGCAGTTGAATATCTCGGGCGAAGAAACGAACATTGATCGTAACAGGTTCGATCATAATCAAACAATCCAAGGTAAATCGGACGCAGGACAACACAGCGCCGATTTCGGCGCAGACTACAAGAACCCTAAATCGTAGGCAAAACGTGCAAGACTGTCAAGGATGCACCGGAAAAATGTCTTACCGTCTTCGTTATCACAACCGTATTCGAAATCGATCACGCGGCGGTGTCCAAGGACACAAAATCGAGCGTTTTACTGCTTTCCCGGAACGCCAACTCGATTTCGCCGAACATTTCGTCCTGATAAACGTAAGCGAATTCGTGGCGAACAAGCTCCAGTGTCGCCAAAAAAATCCCGACCATCGTCGATTTGTGGAGCCCCGGAAAAAACAATTGGCGGAACGCAATCCGATTTTCCGCCTTGAGACGTTGTTGAATTCGACTCATATGCGTCGAAATCGGCGTGTCGTCATAAACGACCTGATGCGACGCCTTGGGAGAGTTTTCACGAATAATCCGGCCGAACGCACTGACAAGGTCCCACAATTCCACTTCGCGGATCGGTTCATCCGCCATGTTACGCTGCCGGGTCGGCAAATCGTTCGCCAATCGAGGGATCCGCAACTGCCAGGTTCGACTCCGCTCCTCCAATTCGCCGGCGGCGTCGCAGTATTTTTTGTATTCGAGAAGCTGCTCCACCAAATCCTTGCGGGGATCGTCGATTTCCTCTTCGACCGTTTCCTCGCCGGGAAGAATTTCGAACGACTTGATCTCGATCAGCGTGCTCGCCAAGGCAAGAAAATCTCCCGCCGCATTCACGTCGATCACTTCCAGAACCGCGAGGTAGTCGAGGTACTGTTCCAGGATCGGCGCAATCGGTATGTCCATAATATTCAACTCCTGCTTCCGTATCAGGTACAGCAGCAAGTCGATCGGACCGTAAAATTGGGCGAGTTGGGTGGTGAACAAGTTGAGAATGGATAGTGGATATAAGCCGAACGCTTGCGTCTTCACTTTCCACTATTTCCTAAGGTTGAGCATCAGTTCGACTTCTCCGATCGTCAAATTGAGATTTTGCGCAATTTGGCGTGAGGAGTATCCATAATCGGCGAGCATTTCGACCTGCTTACGTCGCTCCAGATGCGAGCCGAGTTCAGCGGCGAATCGGTTTTCGGGCGAAGCGTCCTTGGCGGCTTGCGACGGATGGGGCTGTTCAATGATCGGCGTCTTGTAAGCCGGGACCTCCTCTTTGGCGGAAGCTCCTTTTCCCGGCCCGGCGACCGCAAAAACCGATTCCCCCTGTCGGTCGGCAAGCTCGTCGTCGAACAACGATGAAAACGAAAGACCGGACTGCTGAGCCGGAGAAGGGGGGGACGGAAACGGAAGCGTCGACGCCGACGACGAAACTGCACCCGACGGAGCCGAATAAAAGGGACTGACCGGTTGAGCCGCTCGACTGTTCGGCGAAAAAGACGCCGAAATTCGGTGGGGACCGTCAAGCGTGGTCGGTTCGTGAACGGGGGGCGAAGGAATCGACGGGTCGTTTCGATGCGTGTTTGGTGGGGTCAGCGAAAAGGACGCCGGGAGCCGATGAATCGACAAATTGGGGGGGGCGTCAACCGGGGAAGCCCGATCCGGCGATTCAACGGGAGAGGGCTTCAAAATGGTCGCCGGTTGGACCGATTCCTGTTGCCGCTGCTCGAATTGCTCCAGTTCGGAATCAAGCTCCGATTCAAGTTCGTCAAGCACGCTGCTGAACATTGGAGCATTGGCGTTCGCCGCGGAAGCGGAAATCAAGTTCGACGTCTTGACCTGAGTGGCTGACGGTTCGAACGGTTTCGGCTCCGGCACGGGAAGCGTGGAGGAAAGTAACGGTTCAGGAACCGATTCCGTCGGCGTTGATGGCTTTTTTTCCGCAATGTTGCTTTTGAGCAGCGTTTCAAGATGGTCGATCAGGATTTCGAGCCGATTCGCGGCCCGATTCGCTTCCAACGTCAGTGTTTGGAGGACGACCGTCTTGGAATCGATCTGTCCGATGATCTGGCGACCGAGCTGATGAATCTCGGTTTCCCAAGTCGCAATGTTCCGCGGAACCGTTCCACCGGCGAAAACGGGATCGATCGGCGCAGGAAGCGGAACCCGCGTGGGGTTGATGCGACTTTCGGTGCCGATTTTGTGTTTCGCCGGTTCGCCGATCATCTCCCGACGTTTTTGTTCCGCTTCTTTGGCAGCTTTGGCGGCGGCGCGGCGGTCAGCGACACGCTGTGCCTCACGTTTGAAGTGCTTCCGGGTGTGGAGTATCAGCGACACCGTGAGGAGCACGATGCCGGCGAGACCAAAGATTGTCGGGTTGTCCATATTCGCATTCGGTGGAAAAAAGGAGACTCCAAACCGAAGCATAGCGAAAACCCGAAAACAATTCAATCCGAAAACCGAAGAAATACCCCCGGGAGACCGTCCGCTAACAAGTTTCTTGCGATGGCGAATTTTGACGAACATGGCGGCGTCGTTGTCTCGCTTACTCTGGCGAGGCGAGCGACGTTCCGGGAAGTCCACGAAAAATGCCTCGCCGATCCAAGACCCACCGCCAATCGCTCGGACTCTTCCCGCGAAACTTGAAGACGGTCTGATAAACCGGTCCGGGAAGAGCGCATACCGACTTGAACCATTCCGGATTTCGTTGTAAAATCAAGCGTTCTTTTCCTTTCCACCCCTTTTATTGAAAAATCATGACTAAATTAGGCGTCGAGGTTCATTGGCACGACCATGCGGTTTCCCGAGCGGAACGCGAAACTCTCAACGGCAACAAGGGTTGCGTCGTTTGGTTCACCGGCTTGAGCGCCTGCGGGAAGAGCACCGTCGCCAATCTGGTCGATCACAAGCTCCACCAACTCGGCAAGCACAGTTTCGTGCTCGACGGCGACAATGTCCGACACGGCTTGAACGCCGGGCCCGGAATGCTCAAAGACGTCCACGGCGAAGAATTCTCCAAGCGATTTGGACTCGGCTTCTCCGCCCAGGATCGTGAAGAGAACATTCGCCGCATCGGGGCGGTCTCGAAACTTTTCGCCGAATCCGGAACAATCGCCCTGACGGCGTTCATCAGTCCGTACAAAGTCGACCGGGACCGCGTTCGTAAGTCGTTGGCGGAAGGGGATTTCGTCGAAATTTTCGTCGACGCCCCCCTCGAGATCTGTGAAAAACGAGATCCCAAGGGGCTCTACAAAAAAGCCCGCGCCGGTGAATTGAAAGGATTTACCGGAATCGACGATCCTTACGAAGCCCCAACCGCTCCCGAACTGAAACTCGACGCAGGTTCGAAAACCGCCGAACAACTCGCCGACGAAGTGATCGCCTATTTGAAGGCAAAAAACAAGATTTGAGTCCATCGGTTTGCATCGCTCCGCAAGGCGGAGCGGCTAACTTTCAACTTTCAACTTTCCCGTATGGCCCCTGTCTCCAAAACGAAGAAGTTTGAATCGCTCACGAAATTATTGCAAAAACGGTTCAAGGGATTGCCGGCACCGCCGGAACGGACCGTTTTGGAGCACCTGATCTACGCCGCGCTGTTGGAAAATGCGACGTATGAACTCGCGGATTCGGCGTTCGCCGTTCTCGAAAACTACTTCATCGATTGGAACGAAATTCGGGTCTCGACCGTTCGGGAACTCGCGGACACCTTTTCGATGCTCCCCGATCCTGCGGCTGCGGGAGAACGCGTTCGGAAATCGTTGCAAGGAGTCTTCGAGAAAACCTACATGTTCGATCTCGAAGAGTTGCGGAAGAAAGGGAAAAGTCTCAGTCAAGCGGTTGAATTCCTGAAGGATATTCCGTCGTGTACGCCGTTCATGGTCGACTTCACGATCCAAGTCGCCTTTGCCGGGCACACGATCCCAATGGACGAGGCGACGCTTCGTATTTTTCGCCTTCTCGGCCTGACGCAAGTCAATAAAGAAGGAACTCTCGAAGAGGTTCCCGGCTTGGAACGGGCGATCTCCAAAAAGGACGGGCTCTCCTTTTCGCTCCAGCTGCACCATTTCGCGGCAGGATACTTTTCCGATCCGGAATCCGCGGAACTGCGAACGATTCTCAAGTCCATCGACGCCGAAGCGACGAAACGAGATTGGACGCCGCCGGCGCTGGTCGTGGTTAAAAAAGTCTCCAAGCCGGTTCCAGAGCGTCCGTTGCCGACCGTAACGCTCCCCTTTGCAACCGGGGACGACGACGATTTTGAAGACGAAGCGGTCGGAACCGAAGCGGAATTTCTGCCGGACGACTCACCGTTCCGTTCGGACGACGATCTTCCCGGTCGATATGACGACGATGACGACGCTTCCTCACACGGCGGAAAAAAATCGAAATCGAAAGAAAAGAAAAAGCATGCCGAACCGGCGAAGGCCGTCCCGAAACCGATACCGATGAAGGACAATGCCGTTTCGAAAGTGAACCATTCTTCCGCTCCGCAGAAACCGAAAAAAGAGACGCCGAAACCGGAAGTTTCCCCAAAAATCGAACCGAAACATCCGGTTGCCAAAGCAAAGCCGGAACCGCCCAAGTCGGCTGCCGCGCCGCCGAAATCGAAAAGCTCGGCCAAGCCGGTTGCGAAACCTTCAAATCCTGATACCCCCAAACCGAAAGCGTCCGTTCCACCGCCGAAAAAAGAGGCCCCCAAAGAGAAAAAAGTCCCTCCATCGAATCCGCTGAAAAAAAAGACTCCTGAGCCGAAAGGGAAAAAAACAGCGCAATCTCCCAAATCGTCGACGCGGAAACTGAGAGAAAATAAACCGAAATAAAGACTTACACTCGATCAACATATTATGGCAGGACATTCACATTGGGCCGGGATCAAGCATAAAAAAGCGCTGGTCGACGCCAAACGAGGAAAACTTTGGAGTAAACTGGCGAAAGCGATCATTATTGCGGCGAAACTCGGCGGCGGCGACCCGGACGCCAACGTTCGACTGCGGGCGGCGATCGACGAAGCGAAGGCGGTGAGCCTTCCGAAAGACAATATCGCCAGGGCAATCAAGCGTGGAACCGGCGAACTCGGAGCGGAGCAACTCGACGAACTCACTTACGAAGGCTACGGCCCCGGCGGCGTTGCCGTGCTTGCGGAAGCGGTGACCGACAATCGGAATCGGACAGCGCCGGAGATCAAGAAGATTTTCGAAGTCTGCGGCGGCAAGCTGGGAACTTCCGGTTGCGTGTCGTGGAACTTTGAAAAGAAAGGATACTTCGCTTTCGCCAAGGGGAGTTGGACCGAAGACACCGTCATGGAACTCGCGCTGGAAGCGGGGGCCGACGACGTACAGGAAACCGACGACGGGTTCGAAATCACCTGTCCGGCGGATGCTTACGAATCGGTTTCAAAAGCTCTCGAAAAAGCGAAAATCGAGCCGGAGGAATCGAGTCTCAGCCTGATGCCGAAAGATCGGGCGGAAATCAACGACGCCGATACCGCCGCGAAAGTTCTCAAATTGATGGAAATGCTCGACGATCACGATGACGTCCAAAAAGTCTCGTCGAATTTCGACATCCCCGACGAAATCATGGCGCAGTTGGACACATAAATTTAGCCGGGGACCTGCCGTCCAGGCGTTTGGAGCTGCCGCTCCGCAACGATCATACGCTCCCGTTGGTCGCTTGTATCTTGAGCGGAATCAAACGCATGGCGTATCATCCCGTATCGCATTGACAAATCACCAAGTGAGGGCATCCCATGGCGAAATACATCACGCGATTCGGAGCAATGCGGTTGCTCGGTGTTTTTTCTTTTCCGGATCACACGCCGTTGAGGCACGGAACGAACGTGATCATTCGGACGAATCGCGGCCAGGAAAACGGCGTGGTTCTCTGCAGCGCGACACCGGAATCAGTCCAGAAACTCGGCGAGGATATCGTGGAGGACCGCGTGGTCCGCATCATGACGGATGTGGACTTTGCCGAATTGAAAAAAATTCGCAACGGCGAAAAAGGAGAGTTCGAACGTTGCCGCAACATCGTCGAACGAATGCAACTCGCCATGGATCTCGTTCGGATCGAACATCTTTTCGGCGGCGAGCGAATCATCGTCTATTACGTTGCGGACGGTCGCATCGACTTTCGGGAGCTGGTCAAAGTTCTTGCCGCGGAGTTCCAGACCCGCATCGAAATGCGGCAAATCGGCGTTCGTGACGAAACGAAACTCCTCGCCGACTTCGGCGACTGCGGCAAGGAGGTCTGCTGTAACTGCTTTCTGACCGAAATGCCCCCCGTGTCGATGAAAATGGCGAAACTCCAAAAAGCGACGCTTGACCCGACCAAGATTTCCGGCCGTTGCGGTCGGCTCAAGTGTTGCCTCCGTTACGAATATGATACCTATGTCGATATTCAACGAAAAATGCCCGGTATCGGTAAGCGGGTCACCACGCCGGACGGTGAAGGAAAAGTGATCTCGCAGGAGATCCTTGCCGACAAAATATGGGTCGAACTTGCCGATCGGACCCGTAAATTGTACTCACCCGTCCAAGTGACGCTTATCGCAGGGCAACAACATTCCGACGATACTCAGGAAAACGGCAACGAAACCGGCTCCGAACCCGCTTGAACCGACCGGGAAGAGCGCTCTCAAAAAAATGGAAAAACCGCTCTTGACCGATTGCGGGCGGATTCTTACTATCCGTCCATCACTTGGGTGATCGGTCGACGTTCCTCTCCGACGACGGCCGCGACTCTGATTGGACGTCGAGGCGGGAACCTCGGCCCCGACTCCTCCCCCGGGAGACTGCGATTTCGATCCGAACATTCTGGGTCAGTTCGCTCGGAAAAGCGTTCAGAGAACACTGCCGGTTGTCGAAACCTCGTTTCGCAACCGGTTTTTTTGTTTCTTGAGGAGCATCCTTGTGTTACTATTGTTCAGGATCGTGAAATATTTTCAGGATCCTGATCAGCGAAATCGGGGGCGGAGCGACCATTTCGCGGGTTAACTCGCAAGCGGAAGCTCGAATGACGGCTCAGCCGCGCTGGGTTAATCGAGCCGATAATAATCCCGGTCGCGGATGACGCAGCCGGTCGGAGCTTCGGCTCGCATCAAATCGGTGCAGCCGCTGCATGTCACGCAAACCTGTTTCGAGTCCATTTCGCCGGTCTTCAGAATATCGTTCGGCGAATTCGGATAGGCAAAGCTGTTACGTCCTTGGCCGTAAAGGGACATCCAACCGTTCTGGACGAGCCCCGCCGCGACTTTCGGTACGAGATGCCGCAACCAAGCGGTTCCGGCACCGATCATCGGCAAATCGGGTTGCGACTGTTGCATCTCTTTCACGACGTTCAGAAAGCGAGCGACGCCGATCAACGGATTCTCGTCGTAAGCGACGCCGCCGCGAACCGGTTTCGAATACGGTCGGTTAAAATGGGGGTTGAAATACGGATTGCCGATCGTGATGTCGAGCAGTGGAACGCCGAGCTCCTTCAACTGGGCGACAAGCTGCTTCGATTCCGTCAGGTCCCATTTTCTGTACTCGTTCCGATCGACACCGAACCCCCACGGATACTTTACGGCGTCGTAAACATTGAGCCGTGATGTAACGAAAACAGACGGAACCTCATCACGGACCCTGGCGATCGTCTCCCGAAGGAATCGAGTCCGGTTTTCGAAGGAACCGCCGTATTTTCCGGACCGTGTGTGGGCGCCGAGCAGTTCGTTCAGCAGATATCCGTGACAGCTTTTAATGTCGACGCCGTCGAAGCCGCATTGGGCCGCCAGTTTCGCTGCCGCAACGTAAGCGTCCTGCAAACGGTCCAGTTCATCGTCCGTGATGAGCGGATAATCGGTCGGAATATTGTGAGCCGCATCGAGAACAGCGCTGTGTTGCGCGATCACCGGCTTCCGAACGCCCCGGGTCGGTTTACTGTATCGTCCGGAATGCGTCAGTTGAATCACCGTGACGATCTCATGATTGCACGATTTTTTCGCAAACGCTCTTGCCCGCTCTTCCAATGCGGCGAAAGCGTTGGCGCTTTTCTCGTTGATCCAAAACTGCTGCTCATTGGAACGCGCTTCCGGAAGAATCGCCGTCGCTTCGAACCAAACGAGCCCCGCCCCACCCGCCGCGAACCGTTCGTAACGCCGGAATCCGAGCTCCGTCGGTTCGCCGTTCGGACCGGAATCGAATCCCTCCATCGGCTGTACCACAAAACGATTCGGCAGCGTGAACGACTTTTTCCAACCGGACGCCGCTGTGTTGCCGAACGTCAGCGGAGCCGCCAAGACCGACATGTCATCCGAAAGTGGGATCTCCATGCCGAGTCGGGCGAGTTCCGATTGCAGTTCGTCGTAAGTTTTGAGCAAAGGATACGAAACCATGTGAAATCCTCCGTAGGCGGTTTATTGGCACCCAAGCTCCGTGATTCGAGACTTGGGGCTCTTTCGTTTTTGATGAATTATCGTCGATTTGCCCGGTTTTCGCAAGTGGACGGAATGCAGGCGAGAAGTCCCGACGGCGTCTGCGCCGCTCGGCTAAACGCTCATTGCCCCCTTCTCCCGTGCTTTCGAAAATGCTATAATGACGGTATGGAAATCACGGTTAACGGTAACAGAACAACGCTCGACGATGGATCGACGGTCCGCAATCTTTTGGAACGACTCGCGCTGACGGGCAAGTTCGTCGCCGTCGAACGGAATCGTGAAGTCGTTCCTTACCAGACCTTCGACCACGCCGTCCTCGAAAACGGTGACACCCTCGAAATCGTAACCCTTGTCGGCGGAGGATAATGGACGTGATTCGTGGTTCGTGAAAACGAGTATCAGCAACCACGAACCACGAACCACGACCACGCCTTCCCCATCATGCTCCAAATCGGTTCTCATCGTTTTTCGAGTCGGCTCTTCGTCGGAACCGGCAAGTACGCTTCTTACGAAACCATGCGTCAGGCGCTCGATGTCTCCGGCTCCGAGTGCATTACGGTCGCCGTCCGGCGTGAGCGGTTGATCGACGCCGAAGGACGCAACATCCTCGACTTTATCGATACGAAACGGTACACGATTTTGCCGAACACGGCTGGATGCTTCAACGCCGACGACGCTGTCAGGGTTGCCCGACTCGGTCGTGAAATCCTCTCCCAAATGGAAAACCCAGGCGCGAATTGGGTGAAACTCGAATGTCTCGGCGATGCGAAAACGCTGCTCCCCGATCCGTTCGAAACCGTCAAAGCAACCGAACAGCTCGTCAAGGACGGGTTCGAAGTGCTCGTTTACACGACGGACGACCCGCTGGTCGCCAAGCGGCTTAAAAACTGCGGAGCCGCTGCCGTGATGCCCGCCGGAAGTCCGATCGGTTCCGGACAAGGTGTTCTCAATCCGAACGCCTTGAGAATCTGCCTCGAATACCTGAAAGAGAACGACCCGAACTATCCGGTGATTGTCGACGCCGGCGTCGGAGCGGCAAGCGACGTTGCTGTTGCGATGGAGCTCGGAGCGGACGGCGTATTGCTGAACACGGCAATCGCCCATGCGAAAAACCCGGTCGCCATGGCCGAGGCGATGAAACTCGCCTGTGAAGCGGGATTCCTCTCTGCCGGAGCGGGCCGGATTCCGAAAAAATTATATGCAACCGCCAGTAGTCCGACCGACGGTCGAATTTCCTGAATTCATCACGCCCATCAAAAACCGAGGACGTCGTCCATTCCGTAGAGTCCCGGTTTCTTTCCGTGCAGAAATTTTGCGGCGGTGAGCGCGCCGGTGGCGTAACAGTCGCGATTCGATGCTTTGACCGTGATTTCAAGCGTTTCGCCGACGAGGCCGAAAAGGATCGTGTGCTCTCCCGGATTGTCGCCGATCCGAACGGCGTGATAGCCGATTTCGTGGTGCGGTCGCGCTCCGATGCGGCCTTCCCGACCGTGCTGTTCGGCGGTTTGCCCCATTTCTGTGGCGATAATCTGCCCGAATTTCAGGGCGGTACCGCTCGGCGAATCCTCTTTGTGTCGGTGATGCCGTTCGATGATTTCGACATCGGCGTCGTTGTTTTTCAATGTTTTCGCGGTGAGTTCCGTAAGCTTCATCGCCAGGTTGACCGTCAAGCTCATGCTCGGCGACATCAGGACGGGAATTTTCGTCGCGGCGTCCCGAACGAGTTGTGCTTGTTCCGGCGTGGTTCCCGTCGTGGCGAAAACGAGCGCCGTATTCCGTTCAATACAGCGCCGGACGATGCTTTCCGTTCCTTTCGGCGACGAAAAGTCGATCATGACGTCGATATTCGTGTCGAAATCCGGGGTGATCGGAACGCCAAGTTTGCCGATTCCGGCCCATTCACCAGCATCGGAACCGATTTTCGGGTGCTTCACGTCGTCGATTGCAGCAACGATTTCGAGTGTTTTGTCCGCCGCTCCCAACGCAACGAGCCGTTGCCCCATGCGCCCTGCGGCGCCGCAAATTCCAATCCGAGTTGTCGACATGGTATGATTTCTCCCGTTTACGTCCCCGTTTTGCCTGCGAACCAAAGGTTCCGGCGTAAGTATACCGGGCTGCCCGGCCCCGTCAACGGGCAGCCGCCCGGTTGTCAAAACCCGGTACGAAAGGTATACTGAACACTTGGTTTCATCGAACAAGTCCCTCACTCACAGTTCACAATTCCGTGGAAACGATCAAAGTTGCCCTATTCGGTTTCGGAACCATCGGAACCGGTGTTGCCAAAATTCTTTTGAACCACGCCGAAAGGATCACCCACGCCACCGGCAAAAACATCCAATTGGTCAAGATTTGCGATAAAGACACGACCACCAAGCGGGACATCGACCTCCTCCCCGGCGTGTTGACAAGCGACCTGGAAACCGTCTTCGGCGACCCGGAAATCAAGATCGGGATCGAACTTTTCGGCGGCGTGGAGCCGGCGAGAACATTCGTGTTGCGATTATTGGAAAGCGGCAAGGACGTCATCACGGCGAACAAAGCGTTGCTCGCCCATCACGGCGCCGAGCTTTTCGCCGCCGCTCGAAAACATGGTCGGACGATTGCGTTCGAGGCGGCCGTCTGCGGCGGAATTCCGATTTTGCAGGCGTTTTCGACGTCATTGCAAGCCAATAAGATCCAGTCGGTCAACGCCATCGTCAACGGAACGAGCAATTTCATCCTGAGTCGGATGGAAAGCGGCAAGACCAGTTACGCCGAAGCGGTCACGCAAGCACAGGCTCTCGGTTATGCAGAGGCGAATCCGGCCATGGACGTCGACGGAACCGACGCCGTGCAAAAACTCTCGATTCTCGCCCAACTCGGTTTCGGAGCCGATGTCGATTGGAAGACGATTCCGCGGATCGGCATCGAATCGGTCGAATCGATCGATTTCAAATACGCCAAGGAACTCGGTTATCGGATCAAGCTCCTGGCGATTGCCGAAAACACCGACGAAGGGTTGGAATTGCACGTTTCGCCGACATTGGTGAAGGTCGACAACCCGCTTTCCCGGGTTTCGGACGCTTTCAATGCCGTTCGAGTCGTCGGCGACGAAGTCGGTCCGGTTTTCTTTCACGGCCTCGGCGCCGGACAGCATCCGACCGCTTCCGCCGTTGTTTCCGACCTGATCGACACGGTTCTCGGGCGGACGGCGATCACGTTCCGAACCCTGAATCTCTGGTCGAAAGATCGCCCCACGATTCCGCTGAAAAGCCCTCAGGAGTTTTACGGCAAGTCGTATTTACGATTCTTCGTGGAAGACAGTTTCGGCGTGTTGCACGAAATTTCCGGCGTCCTCGGCGACCACCAGATTTCCATTGCGTCGTTGATCCAACATGAAAACGATGACGACGATTCCGACGATCCGGTCCCGCTCATTCTCACGACTCACGAAGCCCGTGAAGGGGATCTGCTCGCTGCAATCGATGTGCTCGAACATCTTTCCTCCGTCCGCGGCAAAATCGTTCGTATGCGCGTCCGGGACTGAGCGGGAACGATGACGGCACCGTTGTTTGAAAATGCATTGATTACCCGTCCCCTCTTCTTTGGGAAGAGGAGACCATGGTTGGTTTTGGGGCCTCATTTTGCCTGTTTTTTTCACCAAAATCAAACACGATCTCGTGTGGAAACTTTGTTTTTTGAAAAAATTTGATTATTTTTGAAATTTTGACCTGTCCGTTGACGCGAACCGACTATAACTCACCAACAGTCATGTGAAAAATGCAAAGATCCGTTGAGCCGGTGTGTCGAAAACGCCCGTGCTTCATGAAGCAAGCTTTCATTGAGTTGCTTGGAGGATGAGACCATGAATCGCACCTATTATCTTCCCGCATTACGAGAACTCCGTGATCAACAGGTTCGTTTCGTTCCTCGTGAAAAGAAGATCGAGCAGAGCCGTCGGGCGGAATCGCTTTACCGAATCGTCACCCCGGAGTCGCAGTACTCCTATCGGTTTGTCTGTCAGGGAATCACCGATTTCCGTTCCGACTCGCATCCGGAGCTTCAGTTCAAGGGAGAGCTTTTGCAGCACGATCTCCTGTTTTTCATCGAGGATATTCACGACGCCGCGAATGTTTCCATCGACGAACAGGGGGAAAAAGTCTGGACGATCGAGGAGTTATCCGAACATTTTAACGTGTCGTCGAAAACGATCTCCCGCTGGCGCCGTATCGGATTGGTCGCTCGCCGTTTTCTCTTCGAAGGGAAGAAGCGGATCGGTTTCCTTCAGGATTCCGTCGACTATTTCCTTGAACATCACGCACCACGCATCGAACGGGGCACGAAGTTCAGCCAATTGACGCCGAAAGAAAAAGAGGATATCATCCGCACCGCGAGGCGATTTTCCGGCACCGACGCTTCGCCGACCGAAGTCGCCAAGCGAATCGCCCGACACACGGGCCGATCCGTGGAAACGATCCGATACACGCTCAAGTCGTTCGATGACCAGAACCGGGACATCCCCCTTTTTCCGAACAGAAACTCACCCTTGGACGAAGAAACCAAACGCCATATTTTTCAGGAACACCGGCAAAACGTTTCCATCGAGCAGATCGCTCAAACGTTCAACCGGACTCGCGGCAGCATTTACCGGCTGTTGGGGCAAATGCGCGCGAAACGAATCGCCGATTTCATCGTGGAATACGTCGACAACCCCGACTTTCCGTCGTTCGTCGGCAGCAAAGAAAAGCAAATCGTCGCCGATTTACCGGTTCCCGAAACGGCAGGCAAAGCGAAAAAAACTCATTTGTCCAACCGTTTTCCGCTCCCTGTCGACACCGAACGACCGGTGTTTGTTGAAGTCGATTCACCGAACACCGAAAAAACGGAATCCGGGCATGGGGAGTCGGATCTTCCGCCGTATCTTCGCGGACTGTACAAAACTCCGCTTCTCACCGCGGAACGAGAGGCTCATCTTTTTCGAAAGATGAATTACCTTAAATATCGGGTCGCGACATTGAGAGACACGCTCGATCCGCTCCACCCGAAAGCGCATTTGATGCAGCAGATCGAAACGTATTACGAAAAAGCGATTGCGACGAAAAACGAAATCGTCTCCGCCAATCTCCGGTTGGTCGTTTCGATTGCCAAGCGGCACATCGGGACGTACTCGAATTTCTTCGACCTGATCAGCGACGGCAACTTGTCGTTGATCCGAGCCGTCGAGAAATTCGATTATGCACGGGGAAACCGGTTCAGTACCTACGCAACCTGGGCGATTTCCCGGAATTTCGCGCGAACGATTCCCGTGGAAAAGCGGCATCGGGATCGGTTCCATCTCGGCGACGAGGAATTTTTCGAAGCGACGGTCGATAACCGTTCCGACCTCCAGCAGGAGGAGCGATTCCAAACGGAACGGGAAGTCCAGGTCGATCGTCTGTTGCACGAGCTGGACGAACGTGAGCAGCGGATCATCGTCAGCCGTTTCGGCATCGGGCAGTCCGCCGAACCGTTGACGCTCAACGAAGTCGGCGCTGAAATCGGCGTCACGAAGGAACGCATCCGTCAAATCGAAGCCCGCGCCTTGGCAAAACTCCGCAAAATCGCGGAAGATGAAAATCTCGAAATCCCCGGACTGTAATCACCGATCACTGTTCCACGCCACCCTCGATCCGCTTTTTCGGATCGATGACTTTCTGCCCGGTCACAGGAGGAAGGTCTTCGAGAATCTTCGGGGCGATTCCCGTTACACGAACAACCTGGTTCGGCATCAGGCGTTCGGCGCCTTCGATCACGGTTCTTACGCCGGCGACGAGAAGTCGACGCCCTTCTTCCGTTTCCGGTTCGACGCCGTAATGCTCGATTTCCTTGGCGGTGAACCGAACAGGAACCGGTTTGGCGACGAGCGAATCCCCTTCCCCATCGACGACGACCCAAACGACGGCTCCTTCCGGTTTGTCGAGCACGGCGTCTTTCAAAACGACGATGCTTTCCATCGGATCGGTCGTTTGAATTTCCGCGGTCACGCTCATGCCGACTTTGAGAAGACCGTCCTGATCGCTGAGCCGAACGAGCAGCGGAAACATCCGGGCAGCGGTGGGAGCATACGGAACGATGGTCCGAACCTTGCCGACGAGCCGCTTGCGTAACGGATCGATGATGATCGGAATTTCGTCGCCGAGTTTGATGCGGTCAATGTACACTTCGCCGACGTTGACCATGGCGTCGACGTCGCCGAGAGAAACGATTTCCGCAATCGGAGCTCCCGGCGACAGGAGTTCGCCAAGTCCGACTTCCCGTTTCACGACATATCCGTCGAAGGGGGCCAAAATCGTGGTCCGTTTGATTTTTTCCCGCAATTCACGGTTGGTGATTCGCGCCTTTTCCAGATTCCGGATGAACTGTTCGGCGATCGTCCGTTGGTTGTTCAGTTCGCTTTCCGAAACGGCTCGACTCACGGCAAGGGCGATCATCCGTTCCAGTTCCGCTTGTTGATGGGCCGCTTGAACCGCCAGGGTTTTGATTTCGGCCTCATTCTGCTCCACGGAGAGTTCGAGCCAGGTTTTATCGGTCTGCGCGATGAGTGTTTCGCCCCCTTTGACGCGCATTCCGACTTCGATCGGGAGTTCGACGACGAGTCCGGCAACCTCGGAGGAAATCTTGGCAATCTGCACTTCGACCAATCGTCCGGTGTAATGCCGCATTGAACCGATCTTTCGTCGGTCTGCTTCCGCGACCCGAACGAGACTCGGCGGTCGTTTTCTCGTTTTCTGCATCGCGGAGCCGTCGCCAAGCCGTTCGATTTGGCGTTGAAGAAATGCGGCATCGTCGAGACGAGCCCGATCCGCTTTCGAAACGAAGTACGCCGACAACGCACCGCCAAGCAATAAGCAGGTCAAGGCGACCGCAAAAAACAGCACCGGATAACGATGATTGGTTGACATCTTTGGTCTCCTCGTCTTGTAAGCGGTTTCCAGTATCGTCATCCCCGCGAAGGGGGGATATCGACGAACGGTTTGATTACCCGTTACATACGTAACAAGAGGCTCGATGCAACGGATTGGAAAACCTTATCTCCAAGCTCCCGCTTGCGCGGGAATGACGCCGATTTTCGTTTATGCTTCGTCGAGCAGTTCGTGCAATTCGTCCGGATCGACGATCCAGCCACGACACGTCGATGCACCACAAAGACATTTGGCGGCACGATCGGCGGGCCAGGCGTAATCAATCGTCAACTCTTCACCGGGAAGAATATCACGGGTCGATTCGACCCAGATTTCGGCGTCGATATCCTCTTCGAAGTGCATTTCGTCGTCCGTTTCGTCATCTTCGTCCCCGGTTTCGGCTTCCGCACCCTCTTCGTCGTCGATTTCGGAGGCGCCTCCATCGCCGAAGAAGCACGATTCGTCGTCGTCCGGAATTTCGTCGACGAATCGATCCGTCGATTCGCAATCATCGTCGTCGTCGAATTCATCACCATCCATTTCACTGGCGGAGAGCGCTCCGATTTCCAACTCTTCACCTTCCTGAACATCTTCTTCACGAACATACTGCATCAACTGGCAGTTCGGTTCACAGGAATGGTTCAGATAACAGAACGGTGGTCCCGGTTCGAGAACTTTGCCTTCTCCCGCTTGAATGCAGTAATCGCTACCGTAATCACCGTCGTGAATCACGTCGCCGGGGACGCGGCCGATCGGGGTTCCTTTCGGAATGAACGCAAACGCAAAAACACCGAGGCCGTAAGAAGTTCGACCGATTTTCACGCCGCTGGGAAACACGCGACCGACATCGGACGGACTCCGGCGAGACATTGTTTGGGACATATTTAAAAATGTTGAATCGATTGAGCCGGTACTCCGCGCCCGGCTTTCTGGAAAACGTACCAGCAAGATCGGGAGCGAAGCGACCATCCTGCGGATTGACACGACGAGCGGAAGCTCGATCTAAAGGCCCAGCGCGCTGGGAAAAAACAAGCATACCGATTTACAAACCTTTCACAAGGGCCGCCGATAGGATATAATCATGTTTCGGCTGTCGTGATTCGTGTTTTTTCGGTTGGCACGAACCACAAACCACGAACCACAAACCACGTCTCTTCCATGACTTGCCTTTGTTCCGGAATCCTTTTCGCGGATGTCGCCTGTTGGCCGATCTCTCATGTTCCGATGGAGGGTGAGCTCGTTCCCACGGAAAAAATCGAATTGAACCTCGGCGGTTGCGCATCGAACGTCGCGATGGACTTGAACCGACTCGGCGTCGACGTTCATCTTTCCGGATGCGTCGGCGACGACGGCTTGAGCGACTTTATTGTTCGAGCGGTCTCCGTGCCGGGAATCGACGTCTCCCGAATCCAGCGATCACCGAACCGTTGCCCGGGAACGGCGCTGCACATCAATGTCCGGGACGAGGACCGCCGATTCGTTTGCACGACCGGCGCAAACGACGATTACGTCTTCGACGACGAGTTGCTTCGATTGATTACCGATCCGAACCTGCAAGGCCCGAAGGTGTTCTATCTCGGCGGCTTCTTCATGCTCCGAGCTTTGGAAACCGACCGGACACCGGCGTTTCTCAAGGCGGCGAGGGAGAACGGTTGGACAACGTTGGTCGACGTCGTTCTGTACGGAAATAGGCCGTACTGGGACGTCTTGGAGCCGTTGCTGCCGCATGTCGATATTTTCCTACCCAATGAGCACGAAGGAGAGAAGATCACTGATATTCGTGATCCCTACGAACAGGCGAAGGAATTTCTCGACGCCGGAGTTGGTGCCGCGATCATCACGCAAGGGGAAAACGGAACGCTGTATTTCGGTCAAAAGGAGCAGTTCAAGGCGGGCGTTTATCCGACGAACTACGTGAGCGGTTCCGGAGCGGGTGACGCCTTCGACGCCGGTTTGATCGCCGCGCTATTGGAAGGAAAGGACCATCGTGAAGCCGTGAGATGGGGAAGCGCCTTGGGTGCGAGTTGCGTCCGTGAAGTGAGCACGACCGGCGGCATCTTCCGTCGCGCCGAACTCCTCGATTTCCTCGGTAACCACCAACTCGACTTCGAAGAAGTTTGAATCGGCTTCCCCAACGAGCCGGGACCTGTGATCCCGGCTGTTCGATATTTTACCAATAAATGAAATTTCATGTCCCATTACGAAAACCCTTTGATCGGTCGGTACGCCTCGAAGTCCATGTCGGAGCTTTGGGGAGCGCAACGTAAATTCAGCACTTGGCGCAGGCTTTGGCTCGCGCTGGCGGAAACCGAAGCGGAACTCGGACTTCCGATTTCGCAAGGGCAACTCGATGAGATGCGGCAACATCTCGACGACATCGATTTCACCAAAGCGGCGGAGTACGAACGGCGGTTGTTGCACGATGTGATGGCTCACGTCCATACCTTCGGCGATGCTTGTCCAACGGCGAGACCGATCATCCATCTCGGGGCAACGAGCTGTTTCGTGACGGACAACACCGACGCAATCTTGTTGCGCGAAGCTCTCGTATTAATCCAACGTCGACTCGTTTCCGTGATTGACCGCCTCGGCAAATTCGCGTGGAAATACAAGGAGATGCCCTGTTTGGCGTTCACGCATCTGCAACCGGCGCAACCGACGACCGTCGGCAAGCGGGCGTGTCTTTGGCTGTACGATTTGGTACTCGACCTCGTGGAATTGGAGCATCGGATCAAGAACGTCAAGCCGCTCGGCAACAAGGGAACGACGGGAACCCAAGCGAGCTTTCTGAAACTGTTCGACGGCGACCACGAAAAGGTTCGGCTTCTCGAACGGAAATTCTGCGAGAAGATCGGCTTCCGGGAACCGTTCGCCGTGACGGGACAAACGTATCCGCGAAAAATGGATGCGCAAATCATCGACGTGCTTTCGGCGATTGCCCAAAGCGCCCATAAATTCGCAACGGATTTACGGATCCTCGCCCACCGCAAGGAAATGGAGGAACCGTTCGAAAAAGAACAAATCGGCTCCTCCGCGATGCCGTACAAACGGAACCCGATGCGCAGCGAACGGATCTGTTCGTTGGCCCGATTTGCGATGAGTTTGCAATCGAGTCCCGGAATGACCTTGGCGACGCAATGGATGGAACGGACCCTCGACGACAGCGCAAATCGTCGGCTCGTGTTGCCGCAAGCGTTCCTCGCACTCGACGCGATTTTGATCCTGTACCAAAACGTCGCCGACGGGCTGGTCGTTTACCCGAAAGTGATCGAAAAGAATTTGCGAGCGGAGCTCCCGTTCATGGCGACCGAGAACATTCTGATGGCCGCCGTGGAGAAAGGAGGCGACCGCCAGGAATTGCACGAAAAGATTCGCCAACACGCCCAATCGGCGGCATGGGTCGTGAAAAACGACGGCGGCGACAACGATTTATTGGATCGGTTACGAAAAGACCCGGCGTTCGACGGTATCGACATCGATGCCGAACTGAACCCGTCGGCGTTCGTTGGCCGCGCTCCCGAACAGGTCGATGAATTTCTCACGGAACAGATCGACCCGATCCGCAACCGTTACGAAGATTTTCTCACGGCCCAAGACGTCGAAATCCGCGTCTGATATTCCGCTTGCGTTTTAGCCGCACAGGGTGTCTCCCCGAATGACAAACGAAACAACACGCAGCATCACCGTTCACTCGATTGCCGAAACGGAAACCCTTGGAAAACGCCTCGCGGAGCTTCTCCCCGACGGTTCGGTCGTTGCGTTGACTGGAACGCTCGGTGCCGGTAAAACGCGGTTCGTTCAAGCATTCGCCGAGGCGTCGGGGGTTTCGCCGGGAACGGTCGCGAGCCCGACGTTTGTGTTATTGCACGAATACGACGGCGACCGTCCGATCTATCATTTCGACGCCTATCGGCTTTCCACGGCCGAGGAATTCCGTCGGCTCGGTCCCGACGATTATTTTGAAGGAACCGGCGTCTCCTTCGTCGAATGGGCCGACAAGTTCCCCGACGTTCTGCCGCGGGAACGGCTCGAAATCCGAATTATCGTTCAAAATAACGAAACCCGCCGCTTCGTTTTATCCGCCGTCGGTTCGAAATACGAGCCGATCATCGCTCAACTGGCCCGGGCGTTTGCGCGGGGTGATATCTCGTACTGAAATGGACCATTCCCCTCTCCGTCATCGAACCGCTGTCATCACAGGCGCATCCGGTGGAATCGGCGCCGCAACGGCAACGGCGTTGGAACAGGCCGGGGCAACCGTGATTCGACATGCTTGTCGAACGACGGGCGAAGGCTTTCTTAACGCCGATTTCGAGTCCCCCGCCGCCGTCGACCGTTTTTTCGACACAATAATAGAGCGAACTCCGAAGATCGACGTTTTCGTCAACGCCGCCGGAGTCGATTTAATGTCCCCGACGATGAAAGCATTGCCGTTCGAAAATCGGTTGCGACGCCTGATGGAAGTCGACGTATTCGCGGCCTGCCGCTTGTCGAAACGGATCGGCGAGCGCATGAAAACGGACGGCGGCGGCACGCTTGTTTTTTTCAGTTGGGACGGCGTCGCTTACGGTTGGACCGGCGAAACCGCTCAACTCTATGGGACGGCGAAAGGGGCCGTGCTCGGTTTCTGCCGATCGCTGGCGGAAACGCTCGCTCCTGAAGTCCGGGTCCGTTGCCTGTCGCTCGGCTGGATTCGAACTCGTTGGGGTGTCAAGGCTTCCGACGAATTTCAGCGTCTCGGCGCCGACGATTCGCTGCTGCGCCGTTGGGGAGAACCGTCCGAGGTCGCGGACGCCGTTCTCTATCTTGTTTCACCGCAATCGGCGTTTGTCGACGGCATCGACATCCGCTTGAACGGCGGCAAAAGGGCCGTTAAATAGAGATTGGACCGAGCTGTGTCCAACAGAGAAAACAGATGGTTTGAGTAACACCCCTTCTCCCCATCTGTTTTATCTTTTGTATCAGAGGACGATTCCGAAGTTCATTCCGGAATGATCGCCCCGGCAGAAAGTTTGGCGGAGTAGATCAATCCGGTGAACGGCGATTTGCCGCTTTCAGTCATCGCGCCGATCCGCCAGGGAACCATCGGTTCCGACGGAACGAGCATCGGCAATTGCTGTTCGCCGACCTTCTTGCCATTTTGGTACAAAATCATTTTTTTGTCCGCCGTGAAGAACGCCGTCGCTTTGCAGATTCCTTCGACCGGCTCCGGGGAGATGATCCGCCAAATTTCGCCGCTGACGGTCGCCGAAAAGACAAGACGGTTCTTGTCCAATTCGACCGAGTATCCTTGAGCGCTCGCGCCGACCGCCAGGAGAACGCCGCTCGGTTGTTCCGACTGGAACACGATTTCCGTCGTCCATGGTGTTCGGGCAAAAACCAGCGACGGCGACTTTTTCACGTCGATGAATCCCTTGCCGTCGAAACGCCGTGCCGGTTTGCCGTCCACCGTTTCCGCTGTTGTTCCGTTCGCCGTTCCGTTGTTTTCCTTGCCGGACGAGTCAACGATTTTCGTTCCTTCGTCGTGGTCGAACGTAAAATCCAGGCGGGTTTCCGGCTTCTCCATCTTGACGACCACCTGATTCGGGTCGATCTGGTGCTGAGTACGGGTTCGCTGCAATACCCGCCGCATCCGATCCCAGCGTTCCGGTTCGTTTTCGGCGATGTTGTTCCGTTCGCCCAAGTCGGCATCCAGCTTGTAAATCTGCGGATCGGGGTTGCAGCCGGTTTCGATCATGGTATGCGCCGCAATCGCGCCGCAACGACTCGGAAGGATCATTTTCCAGATTCCTTCACGCAGCCCCATCGACGCACCGTCGAGGACCAAAAACTCACGTCCCTGTTGCGACTCACCGGTCAACGCCGGGAGAACGTTCTCGCTGTCCGGGAGCGTCTCCGGAGCGACCGTCTGTTTCGTGATCGCCGCCAAGGACGCTGGAACATCCATCAGCGACAGTAAAGCGTCGGAAGTCGCGCCTGGCTTCTTGATACCCGCCGGCCAACGGACCAAGAAAGGAACCCGGGTTCCTGCTTCAAATGCGCTGTATTTGCCGCCTCGCAACGGTCCCCACGGAGTGTGGTCGCCGAGCAATTCGACCGCCTGATCGAGATATCCGTCGTTCAGGACCGGGCCATTGTCGCTCGACATGATCACAATCGTGTTCTCCACCAAACCGAGCCGATCCAGCGTGTCGAGCACTTCGCCGACGCTCCAATCGAATTGGACGATTGCGTCGCCGCGCGGCCCCATCGCCGTTTTGCCGACGAACCGCGGATGCGGAACCCGTGGAACGTGAATGTCGTGCGTCGGGAAATAGAGGAAGAACGGCTTGTCCTTATTGTTCTCGATGAACTTGCACGCTTTCGATGTGATCGTGTCCGCAATGTCTTCGTCGACCCAACGGGCCGCCTTGCCGCCGCTCATGTAACCGATTCGGCTGATTCCGTTCACGATCGTGCAATCATGTCCGTGGTCGAGTCCCATTTTCAGCAGTTCGGGGTTCTCGCGGCCCGTCGGATCGTTGCCGACCTTGCCCCGATAACTGACCGTGATCGGATCGTTTGGATCATGCCCGACAACGTGATGATTTTCGACGAAAACGCACGGCGTGCGGTCGCCTGTCGCCGGAATGATAAACGAATAATCGAAACCGATTTCGTTCGGGCCCGGTTCGACTTTACCGTTCCAGTCGATCGGCTTTCCCTGTTCGCCGAGTCCGAGATGCCATTTCCCGACGACGCCGGTTGCGTATCCCGCTTTTTTCATCATCGACGGCAACGTCACACTGCCGGGCGGAATAATAAGTGCCGCGTCGCCGGGCAGAATTCCCGTTCCGGGCTTCCGCCAAGGATATTGGCCGGTCAGCAAAGCGTATCGGGACGGAGTACAGGTCGCCGAAACGGCGTGGGCATCCGTGAATCGGATTCCCTGCGCGGCAAGGCGGTCCATGTTCGGCGTCTGGACCCGCTTGGCTCCGTAACAGCCGACATCGCCGTATCCGAGATCGTCCGCTAGAATGATCACGACGTTCGGACGGTCGATTTCCGCTGCCGAGAGCGAAAACGCGAACAACAAAACGATCGTACAACAGAGAAACAACAGTTTTTTCATGGGGCCATTCCGATAAACGTTTGTTGTCGCTTGCGTTTTAGCCGCGCAGCGTGTAAATCGGGACCGCAGGTCCCGGCTCGTTAATCATTAATACATAGTCCGGTCGGTTTTGGTATTCCAGAGGTGGAACAGGTCGCGACATTCCGGTTTGTCGACGATTTCCGGTTCCATGAGCGGACTCTTGGCGGTTCCATTGATGATTTCGTAGATGAATTCGTCGTCGAATCCGCCGATGGTCGAATCGTGGCGGTCGGCTCCGAAGTACAATTTCGTGATTCCGGCCCAGTGGATCGCGGCCAGACACATCGGACACGGTTCGCAAGTGCTGTAAATTTCGCATTCCGGAATACTGAAACGGCCCAATTTCGCGGTTGCCCGGCGGAGGGCGACGATTTCGGCGTGGGCGGTTGGGTCGTTGGTTCCGAGGACTTCATTGTGGGCGACTGCGATGACTTCGTCGTTCCGAACGATCACGGCGCCGAACGGGCCGCCGAGATTTTTCTTCATTCCTTCCTTGGCGGCGTCGATCGCAATCTGCATAAAACGGTTCATAGGGGAGCGCAAGAGAAAATAGGGGTGATGGTGAAATGTTTGCCGTAATTATAGCGGATTGCGGTTCGTTGACAAACGGGGGAAACCGTGCGATGGTAGCCGGAAGCGTAGGGTACTCCCGGAGCGCCCGGTTTCGTTGTGCCGAAAAACCGGGCGCTACGCCAGACTACTGGCTACGCTTCCGGCTACCATACAAAAATCTCTCTTTACAGCGGTTTGCAAATTCGATATTATCCCTTGACCGTTTGGCCCAATCCACCAAATTTCAGGGATTTTCACGATGCAACATCGCTTTTTCGCGGGAATTGTCGCCGTTTTTCTTTTCGTCGGCACCGTTTGGGGACAATATCAGCCGAATCCCGCCGGGATGCCGCCCGTTCAGCAACAATCGAACCAACAGGCTCCACTCCAGACGCCGCCGAAATCGATCACGCTCAACGGCATGCCGGTTCAGCCGAACGACGCCGCCCAGCGAACGCAGACGCCGGGGTTCGGTTCGCCCTACCCGACCGGAACGCAAGCCGCCGAAAACCCCGGAAACGGTGGATATTATCTCGCTCAGCCCCGTGAACGGGCTCCGCAAACGAGTCCGCAGGGAACAAATCCCGCCGGAGCGCCGATGTATGTCGCCCAAGCGAATCCGATAGTCGCCGGTAATCCCGCTCCACAACCAAACACGGTTCCCCTGGACGGCCGACAGCATATCGGTCGCGCGGAGCCGGAATTTCGCGTCGTGCCGTTCGTCCTGACGCCGGATGAACAGAAGGAACTCGACGAATTTCTCACTCGCTGGGAAGGATTCGGCGCCGGTATCAAGCGGTATGACGTCGAGTTCACGTTGTACGAATACGACCCGACGATCGATCCGACCTCGACCAAGCCCGCTTACACGGCTTACGGCGAGTTCAAATATGTCACTCCCAATCGGTTCGTGTACCACGTCAAGGGGCAATGGATCGACGGCGAACAGGTCAAAGGAGGCCCTCTTGAAGAAAAAACGATTATCGACGGCACGTCGATCTTTGAATACATTTTCAAGACAACAACGGTCAAGCAGTACAAAATCGCGCCGGAGTTGCTTGAACGCGGTTTCGCCGACAGTCCGTTGCCGTTGATCTTCGGGGCGAAGGCGGATGAGATGCGAAAACGGTTCAGCATGAAAATCGTGACGCATCCGGATCACAAGGGGACGCAGGTTTGGCTTGCCGTGAAACCGATGTTGCTCGCCGACCAAGAGGAATTTTTGGGACTTGAAATCCGCATCGACAAGAAAACGCTTCGGGCGACGGCTCTCAAGAAAGACAACATCAACGGCAAGGCCCATACGGTCTATGTGCTCAAGGATCCGAAGATCAATTCGCCTTTCGACTTGACCATCTTCAAGCGGGACGTGCCGCGAGATTGGACCTTGGAGATCGTCGACAGGTCCCCGGTCTTGCAGGCGCAACCACAACCCGCCAGACCATTGGATCCGATCGGGAATTCCTTCCCGCCGCCGAACAACAACCCGCCGGTTGCGAATCCGAACGAGATTAAACTTTATTGAATTTTGAAAACGTCTTCCATGCCGTCCCCTCTCCCTCGGGAGAGGGTTAGGGTGAGGGGGCGTTCGGCGTTGATTTACTTGAACGAAGAAGCAAATCAGAGAAAAGAGGAATGTTGATTTCCTTGAACTTTTCCTAGATTTCAACCACCGAGCCCCTCCCCCTAACCCTCTCCCGGGGGGAGAGGGGACGAAATGGTACGTTTTACGAAGTCCATTGCATGCAAAAATCGCTCGACATCAAACTCGCCCGGATTCTGGCGGACCGATCCTGTAACGATTTCATCCTTGCCGACGCCAAGGACGCCGACATGGCGTACGGACTCTCGTCGCCGGGACAGAGTCCGGAACAGTACGGACACGAAGGGAAATTTCGTACGCAGGACCAGTATCGGCAACAAATTCGTGAAGTCGTTGCGCAAGGACTCGTCGATATCATGTTGATGAGCAGCAGCACGAGCGAAATTCTGACGATCAGGGAACGGATTTTCGACGACTCGCCGATCACTCCGGCTATTCGGGCCAATGACACGACGGATATCTGGCTTGCCGGTGCCGAAGGGGTTTACGGTCGGGAGCCGTCCCGTTGGTTCCGCACGGCGACACTCGACCACGCCCTTTGCGGCAAGGCACATTGTGAACCGAACGAGCGAAAACTCGGCGCGGATCTCGGGCTTTATTCGATTACGTTCAATAATGATCTCGAACGGGATCGGGAGGCGTTGCACGCGTACAAAGAATTTCGAATCGAAGCGGAACAGAAGGGATTCCGTCATTTTCTGGAGGTTTTCAGCCCGAATTTCACGGGGCCGAACACGCCGACGGACATTCCGACGTTCGTCAACAATCACATTGTCCGAACACTTGCCGGTGTCACGAGCAAGGGCCGTCCCGTGTTCCTCAAGATTCCGTATTACGGGCCGAAGGCGATGGAGTCGCTTGCCCGGTACGACAGCAATCTCGTCGTCGGGATCCTCGGCGGCACGGCGGGAACGACGCTCGACGCCTTCCAGATGCTCGCCGATGCCAAGAAGTACGGAGCCCGTGTCGCCCTTTACGGACGAAAAATCAACAATGCCGAACATCAATTGTCGTTCGTGAAATATCTCCGGGGAATCGCCGACGGTCAAATCGGGGCGGTCGAATCGGTTAAAGCGTACCACGGCGACCTCGCCCGGTTGAACATCAGGCCGCGTCGAACCTTGGAAAGCGACCTCCAAACGACGGAAACATCCGACAATTACGGCGGTTCCACGAAAAAGAAATTGCAACAAAAAAGTAGCGCCGAGCCGGACTTCTCAAAAATGTCCGCTGCGGAGAAAGTCCAATGGAACCTTGACCGGCTCAACCGAACGTTCGGATAGCATCATGATTTATGATTGTTTCAGTTTTTTCAACGAGTTGGAGCTGCTTGAAATGCGGCTCAACATCCTCGGCGATATCGTAGACCGTTTTGTACTCGTCGAAGCGACACGGACGCACACCAACCAGCCGAAGCCTCTCTTTTTTCAAGAGAACGCCAAACGTTTCGAACCTTTTCTGCACAAAATCGAGCACGTCGTCGTCGACGACTATCCCGATTTTGAAACGGCGTGGACGTTCGAGAACCACCAGCGCAACTGCATCGATCGGGGACTCCAAAAATGCGATCCCGACGACACGATCCTGATTTCCGACATCGACGAAATTCCGGACCCTCAAACGGTGTTGGCCCACCGATCGGCCCCGGGAATCCTTGCGTTCGAACAGATGATGCATTATTACTACCTGAACCACTTTTGCATCCTGCGCCCGGTCTGGCTCGGCACGAGGATGCTCTCGTATCGTGATTTCAAGGACGCCCTCGATTCCGTACGAAATTACGGAAATTGTTGTATCGAAAAACTGAACCGGGGGACAACCGCGACGAAAATCCGATTGTACAAAAAAGCGAAGCCGGTTCCGCACGGCGGCTGGCATTTTTCCTTTCTCGGCGGCATTGAACGCGTTCGCGCAAAAGCGCTTGCCTATGCCCATGAAGAAAACAATTTCGATGCATACACCGATCTGCACAACATTGAGAAACGGATGCGCAACGACTTCACGGCCCATCGGCTGCTCGGTGTCGAACTCGACGAACAATACCCGCCGTACATTCGCGAGCACCAGGAGCGATATCCTCACCTGATCGGTCCGTTAACGCCGAAAGACGTCGCGGAGCGGGTTCGCAAAACGGCGTGGATCAGGTCCGGCCTCGATCGTGCGGCCCGATTATCGGTACAAATTCTGGCGGGGGTGATTCCCGTGAAGAAATGGAGAAAAACGGCAAGGACATATCTGTCCGTCATCCTTTATGGAACCGCCAGGTGAAACGAAACGCTTTTCCGTTCAAGGCGTTTCACGAACCATGCGACAACACGGCATTTCAGAACCATTCAGACCATGTTTATTACATGAAAACATTTCTCTTTCCTTGCTTTGCCGCGTTTCTTTTGATCGTCGCCGGCCTTGCCAAAAACGCCCAGGCGCAAACGGAATCGTTGTACCGGCAATTTTCCGTACAAGTTCCAACGGTGTTCCGCGGTCAGGTCGCAACACCGCCGCCGTCGTTGATGTTTACGAACGAATCCTGTTCCTGGAGTTCACGGTTTCCGCTCTCCGCGCCGCCGGAAGAGATGCGTTCGCAATCACATTCGGACGGTTTTATCATCCGAACGCTCAACTACGCCAAGCCCCGTATCTGCTCCGATTTTCGCAACTTTTACAGTGTGGATTCGATGCTGAATCTGACCGTCGCTCTGGGGGGCGGAGCGATCCTTGCGAACACTCCTCTCGACCGCGAATTTTCCGAATGGTATCAGGACAACATCAAGGGGGCGGACGGCTTCAGCACATTCTGCAAGAACTTCGGTGAGGGGGGGATCTGGCTTCCGGTGTTCGCGGTTTCGTCGATCAGCTATCGCCTTTTTCAGCAAAGCGATTGGAACAAAAGCGGCCAAAAATATCCGCTTGGCGAATACACGACACGGACGCTGCGTGGGTATTTGGTCGGAGGTCCGACAGTTCTCGTCCTTCAAAGTCTTCTCGGTTCCGAGCGTCCGGCCGAGGGGCATGAAAAGGGATCGTATTGGCGGCCGTTCCACCAGGATCACGGTGTCAGCGGACACGCTTTCATCGGTGCCGTTCCGTTCATTACGGCGGCCCAAATGGCCGAAAAGCCATGGTTGAAAGGGGTGTTTTATTTCTGCTCCGTCTTGCCGGCATGGAGCCGGGTCAACGACGATTCGCATTATTTATCCCAAGCGATTCTCGGTTGGTACATCGCCTATCTATCGGCACGCGCCGTTTCCCAAACGGAGGAGGGTCGTTTGCCGAAGGGGTTGACGATTTTTCCCATCACCGAAGGAAACGCCTTCGGCATCGGCCTCCACTATCAGCGTTAACGACGGCGAAACCAGCGGTTTGTTGAAGAGCCGGAAATAAACCGCCGTGCCATTACCGGACAAGCCGATCACGTATTGAATTTGTTCAGCGTCTCGAAGAACGCCAACACGTTTTCGAGCGGCGTCCCCGGTGGAATATCGCATCCGGTCGAAATCACGAAATGCGAATATTGACGTGTCGCTTCGAGCAGCGTCGCCGTCGCCGTCGAGACGGTTTCCGGCGTTCCAAGTCGAAACACGCCGGTCGGATCAAGGTTTCCCATCACTGGAATTTCCGGTGGAACCTGCTCCAGGATTTTTCGTACATCGACGGCGTTCCCGACGTGCAGCGCCGAGCAGCCGGTCGCAAGCAATTCGGCGACCATCTTTTCCGTCTTGCCGCAATTGTGCAATACGAACACGAACGAATCGTCTTTCACGGCGTCAACGATCCGCTTGATATAATCGGCTGAAAACGTCTTGCACATCTTCGGCGAGATCAGCCCCGCCGCCGGTTCCGCCATGACCAGACCATGGCAGCCGGTCGCTTTGAACGCCTTGGCGTAGTCGATCAGGAATTCCGTTGCTTTTTCCAACAGGGCGTGAACCGTTTCCGGCTCCATCGCGGTCAGGAGCATCATTTTGCTCATGTCGAGCAGCCGTCCCGCCAGCGAAAACGGGCCGATCATTCCACCGAGTGTCGGTCGGTCGACGATATTCGCGGCACAAAGTTTTGCGGCAACGAGCGTTTCGCCGGTCCGCCCCGCACCGACTTCCGGAACGGTTAATCGATCGATTTCGAATTTGTCATGCACCAGACATGGGCATATCCGGATGGCAACCCCCGGTTTGCGTCCATTCCGCTGCCTTTCAGCAACAATGCCGACATGTTTGCAAGCATGGAATCTGCGTATGCCTCGATTTGCAATCAGGTAGGCATCACGAAAATGA
>JAVBPI010000138.1:0-18628 GCA_031549705.1 Thermoguttaceae bacterium | reverse complement strand
CGGTCATAAGGGGCTCATGGATAAGTACTTCGGCGAATTCAAGCCGCTCAATCTCGGTATCGGCGGCGACCGGACGGAGCATGTTCTTTGGCGGCTCGACCATCTTCCGCTTGACAAAATTCAGCCGAAAGTCGCCATGGTGATGATCGGAACCAACAACATCGGCAATCGGAACAACACGCCGTGGATGATCGCGCAAGGGGTCAAGGCGATCGTCGAAAAGCTGCACAAAGCGTATCCGGAGATGAAGATCGTCGTTCTCGACGTCTTCCCTCGCGGCGATAAAAAAGATCATCGGGATCGGCTCAAGGTTGGGGAAATCAACTTCTGCCTCCCGGAAGCGCTCGCGGGAATCAAGAACGTCGAACTGATGGACGTCGGCTCGATTTACCTGACTGAAGACGGTGAAATTCCGAAAGAAATCATGGGAGACTTCCTCCATCCGGGCGCCAAGGGTTACGAAATGTGGGGCGAAAAAATCGCGCCGGTCATCAAGGCGAAATTCGAGTCGAAATAATTCGAGTTTTCGTCCACGGACGCCAATGCGTTGACGTGGAACGTCGGTTCTGTCCGACGTTCCATGCTCTTCACCGGATTCCAAAGTTGCCGAACTCTCCCGTCGGCGGTTCCTCGAACGCTTCTTCCCGTTCGATATGCTCCCCCATCCGGTCGCGGAGCTTGCCGTGAAACCGTTCCACCACTCCGGCCGTCCCTTCGGCGACCAATTCGACGCTTCCATCCGTACAGTTGCGAACGTACCCCGTGACATCAAAACCACTTGCCACGGAACAGGCCGTGATCCGAAACCCAACCCCTTGGACGTTGCCGAAAAATCGAACTCTGCGACGGATCATCAATTCGACCTTGCAAAACGCGGTTTATCGTCTCCGGAACATCGCCACGATCAGAGCGGCGTAGGAAACGATGAAAAGAACCCAGATCCACGCAATGATACCCTGAAAAAACGCCGCGAAATAGCTGCCGAGCAAAATTCCCGCCGTCAGGAGCGTCATTTTGAAAAACGCGAAGTCGACGACGTTGAATTTTCGAACTTGCGCCATTAGATAATCGATCCACGTTTTCATCGTCGCTCCTTGGGGCGGAATGGGTTCTCTTGCCGGATTTTCCCAGCGCGGCTGGAAAAGTCAATCGAGCTTCCGCTCGTCGTGAAAACCCACAGGATGGTCGCTCCGCTCCCGATCCTGCTGGCGCCGATCGTGTAAAAAATTCACGATCCCAGACGTTAGTAATACATTGTAGGGCGGTCGCTTGGTCAAGGCAAGTTTTCGTGAAAATTCTCGGCCGAGTCGGTTCTCGCCGAATCGGCCACAGCCGTCATAGACGGCCTGATCCTTCTGTTCGGTTTTCCTTGGCTCCGATCTTTCCCGGCGGCCAAAAAATTTTTTCACAAAGAGCATTCTTTATTCGGAATTGTGTATAATGTTCCGATCAACTAAAGAAGAAGGGTTCAGCGAGGTCGGGCTTTTCCGTGCTTCCACTCGCTGTTCGTCCCTGCAAAAGTTTATGATTTCACGATCTCGAATGATTGAAATAAATTCATGCTGATTTTCATGTCGACCAAAGCGACGGACGTTGAGCGGAGTCGGGTCCTTGATGTTCTCAAGCGGCAAGGGGTCACCGGCTATCCGACCCGATTCGGAGGGCGGTCCGTTTTCGTTGCGGCGGAAGGGAAATACTGTTGTACGGCCGGGGATCCCGTCTTCGATGAAATCGCCGATTTGGACGGCGTCGAAGAAGTCGTCTCCGTGAATTCACCCTATCCACTCTGCTGTCGCACCGCCAGACCGGAAGGTTCGGTCATCAAAACGCTGAACTTTTCCGTCGGAAACGGAACTTTCAGTATGATCGCCGGACCGTGTACCGTCGAAAACGAGCGTCAAATGCTCGAAACGGCGAAATTGGTCAAAAAAGCCGGAGCGACCGCTCTCCGCGGCGGAGCGTTCAAGCCGAGAACCAGTCCTTACGCTTTCCAAGGATTAAAAGAAGAAGGGCTCCGTATCCTTGCCAAGGCCCGGGAAGAAACCGGATTGGCGATCGTGACGGAAGCAATGTCGTCCGAAGAAGCCCTGCTCGTCGAAGAATACGCCGATGTCGTCCAAATCGGGACCCGCAACGCCCAGAATTACCGACTCCTCGAAACCTGCGGACGGCTCCGGAAACCGATTTTGCTCAAACGCGGCTTCAGTTGTTCGCTGGACGAGTTCCTCATGTCCGCCGAGTACATCCTCGCCGGGGGGAACGAACAGGTGATTCTCTGCGAACGGGGGATTCGGACGTTCGAAACCCATGTCCGTTATACCCTGCCGGTCGGTGCGATTCCGGCGTTGAAGCTGTTGACCCATCTTCCGGTGGTCGCCGATCCGAGTCACGCCGCCGGTCGGGCGGATTTGGTTCCTCCCCTTGCCTTCGCCGCGACGGCTGCGGGAGTCGACGGCCTGTTAGTCGAAGTTCATCACGATCCTCAACGGGCTCTCTGCGACGGTCGGCAATCGCTGACGCCGCTCGAATTCGCCCAAATGGCCGCAACCTGTCTCCGTATCCGCGAGGCGATCAACGTCCAATAAAAACGAAAATGGTAGGCGACCGACCGCCGGACGGTCGCGTGCGGTACTCCGCACCTGAATCAGATTCATGTCCGGAGTACCGGACGTTGTCGCCCGGCGGTCGGCAACCTACCTTATCAATGCGTAAATCTTCCATGAAACGAACATTTGTCGCCGTTCTGTTGCTTTTCTCGTTGACCGTAGGACTGTTCGCTCAGGAAGAGCCGTATGCAACAACGGCGGCTGAGAAGGAAGCCCTCCTGAAAAAAGCGGAAGCCGCGCTGCTCTGGTTCCGATCCATGGACCGTGAAAGCCGTTCGCTGACTCCGGTGACGGAATACCGAAAAAAGATCGAGCCGCTCGAATTGATGCAGGCCGCCGTGATTCTTCGGGATGCCAAACAGACGAATACGTCCCGAATGCTCCGGGAAATGTTCCCCTTCCTGCAACCGACCCCCGCGGAATGCTTCAGCGTCCAGGAACGCCTCGGCGACGAAACACTCCAAGCCCTTCAAGAAGACAAGGAAGTCGTGCAAGGAGAGCAAATCGCCGACTCGACGGCCAAAATCCGTGAAGGAGCGGCGACGTTCCTCAAGGAATCGCTCACCCCCGCCGAGCAGATGATCCTGTATCACCATCCAGAGACGCCGTCCGACCTGATGAAAGCGATTCAACATTTGGCGGGAGGCGGTCGGGCATCGTTGACCCGATATTACATCCGAAAAGCGTTGGAATGCGACTTCACGCCGGAAGAGGCAGCGAGAATCGTCGACAACGTCGGCTCCCGATCGTTGATGAACTTGGCGACCCATCCGGACTTCGCCCCATTGGGACAGGAGCTCGCCAGTCGCATTTTTGCCGCCGCGAGAAAGTATTGGCGGGACCCCGCAACGCTTCGAGAACCGCTCGATCGGTTGGGAAGCGATGAAAAAGGGGAAGTCGCGAAATCGGTTCAAGCTCTTTGGAAAGGGGCGGACACCTCCATCGAAATGCTGATCGAAAAACTCGCTGAAACCGACGACGACAAGGAAATCGCCGCGATCCAGGATTTTCTGCCGAGCTTCGGACTGAAAACGTCGGAAGCGTTGACCGAATCGTTCCGAAGCGGTCATTCGAAACTCGTCGGTCGACTCGCAAAATCGTTGGCGAAGTCGCTCCCCGTCAACGATTCGTTCCTCTTCTACGCCCCGATGTTCGATGAACGGCTCACGCCGGAAGTTCGCAACGAAATCGGTGAAATCGTCGCCCAACGAACGGGAAGAAAACCGACCGCCCTCCAAGCTGCCGTCGAACTGTACCAACGGGCCAAGGATTACTCCGAAAAACGACGAGCCCTCAAGTCCGACGCCGACGGATATGTCCGATTCTGGAACTGGAATGCCGAAGAAAGCAAACCGACATATATCCGAATGACGCCCCCCGCTGCCTATCGGACTTTCGCTTGGCGATACGCTTCGCTGGCGCATCAAATCCTGCCGAACGATCCGGAAATCGACAAACTGTACCTGAAATCGCTGTTCGAACGAACGGCCCATCTGAACAGTTTGGATACGCCGATCGGCGACGCCACGGAACTCAAAAAAGACGCCGGAGAACTCTCCCGCCTCGGTTTGGAGTCGCTGCTCTCCGAAAGTATCGCCTCGGAACATTTCGGTGCGGCCCGCATCGCCGCGGAACTGCTCGGCGATTATCCGGCGGATGAACTGCTTTACGGATCGGACCGAACGATTTCGAAAACGACGGACAAACCGCGAGCGCTCGTCTTGGCGGTCGCCGCGCCGGACCGACGGGTTCGATTCGCGGCGTTGTCGACGATCATGAAGCTGAAACCGACCCGCTCCTATCCGGGATCGAGTTTCGTTTCCGACGCCCTTGTCTGGTTCTCACGCTCAAACGGCCAGAAATTGGTCGTCTCCGCCCATCCGAGACAGTCGGTCGCCGCTCGCATCGCCGGACATTTCATTCCTCGCGGATATACGGGGGAAACGGCCGTGACGGCAGGGGAAGCAATGCGGCTGGCGGTCGACTCGCCGGACGTCGAACTGATGGTGATCGATTTGACCTGTTCGAAACCGGCCGTCCCGAACGTGCTGCAAGCGATGCGGCAGGACATCCGAACCCACGATATTCCGATCGCCGTGATGAGCGACAACGAAAAGGTGCTCGAATCCGGAATGGACCACCGTTCGTTACCGTCGATGGAGAAGTTCGAGAAGCAGCGTGGAGACAATCCGTTCGCCAATTCGCTCTCGGCGATTTACGCTCCGATATCCAGCGACGAAACGGCGAAATGGGTCGACGCCAATCTGTTCGAACGAACGGGAGCCGAACCGGTCCCGGCGACGATTCGGTTGCAGCAAGCCCGGAAAGCGCTCCAGTGGATCAAGGAGATTGCCGAATCGCCGACACGCATCAATCACATCGAGGATATCGAAACCGTGGCAAGCGACGCCGTTCACAGCGACGGACGAATCTGGGACGGATTGGAGCTTGCCGCGGTGATCAAGTCAGGAGCGATGCAGAACCTGATTTTCAACGTCGTCGCCGAAGCGACCTATTCGATGGAGTTGCGAAAGGAAGCCGCCGAGAAATTCAAGGAGAGCGTCGGCAAATTCGGTGTCTTGTTGCGTGGCAAGCAGGTTCAACGGCTTTACGACCGATACTTCGCCGGCGAAGGGGACGGCGAATCGGCACCGAAGGAATCAAGGGAGTCGCTGGAACTGCTCGACTCGGTGCTCCGCTTGATCGAAACGCTTCCGGGGAAGAAGAGCGAATAGTATCGGCTCATTCATGCTCGAAGAGGGGGCGTCTCCCCTTCCGTTCAGGGGGGAACGGCCGATGAATGTCCGATTCTGGAGATATCTATTCTGGAAACGCCGAGTGGTAAGTTTCTTGCCGATGACGACCATTTTCGACCCGACTATCAAAACGCTCAGTGAAGAAAATGGGTTGCTTTCCGTGATCTCCCTTGATAATCCTTCTTTCTTGACCTAAATTAACAGGTGGAACCATGTTTGAATCTTCACGACGCAAATAGTAATTCGGCAAATACCACGGCCGATCCAGATGATATGTCGAAACGTCGAAAATACTCCGATCTCGAAGCAGCACCCATTCCGCAAGCCTTCACGCCGGAAAGCTCGTCGATTTCATATCCCCCTACCGAAAACACGACAAACATTCAGGACGAAGAAAACGACAAACCGGTTTCGTCGACCGTTGAAACGGCGTTTTCCGGCGTGATGTTTCCGCTCCGAATCGCCGGATCGCTGATCGTTGCCGTCGTCCTGATGTCCGTGCTGATGCTCGTCCTCGTTTGGGGAACCTTTGTCGAAGCGGAATACGGAACCGCCGTCGCACAATTCGCCCTGTACGACAGCCGTTGGTTCGCGTTCCTGCTCTTTCTGTTGGCAGTCAATGTCGCCTGTTCACTGCTGGTCCGCTTTCCATGGAAACCGTATCACTGGCCGTTCCTTGTTGCTCACGTCGGCATTCTCGTTCTCCTGTTCGGCTGCTTTTTGACTTGGTCCGGCGGGGAAGAAGCGCAAATCACGATTCCCGAAGGCAACGCCTCGCAAAACGCCTTGAAAATGAATCGGCAGCACTTTCAGTTGCGGTCGGATTCCTACGCGGCTCCGAAAAACGCCGACGCCAAAGAAATTTCCACCGTTTCGTTCCAGCCGGGCCCGTTCAACTGGGAAGATTACGTTCCGGAAAACTGGTTCCGCCGCAACGACCGAAGTTTTCGGGACACGCTTTGGTATGCGATGAAATGGGGACGCCGGGATCAAGGTTCCTTGCCGTTGGAGATGCCGGGGGTCAACATCGAGGTGCTCGATTATTTTGCCAGCTCGACGACGCAGCCGATTCCGCCGCTTGAACTCAGCATTCTGTGGAAAAAGCCGCTCAAAACGACCAACGAGATGGGGAACGTCAAGGAGACGCCGAGAAACTGGGAGACTGTCAAGCTCGACATTCAACGTCGTGAGCATTACGGTTCATTCGAGAATCGCGGCGTTCGGATGCAGACTGACGGAGGAGAACGAATCAACTTTTACGTCTGCAATTCGTCGGCGGAAGTCGAGGCGTTCCGCGCCAGCGCTCCGGATCTCAGCAAAGCGATCGGAACTTGGGGACAGTTGGTGTTCCACTACGCCAAAAAGAATTATTACGTCGACGTCGATCAATTAATCGAAAAAACGTCGGGAGGGGATCGTTTTCCGCTCGGCGATTCCGGGTTTTCGCTCGGCAACGTCCAGCTCCAATCGCGAGGTCCGTCGATCCGTTGCTCCGTGTACGCTCCCAACGGCGAAAAAGAAGCAATCGCGCTCTTCGCCGATCTTCCGGACTGGAATATCAACGCCCAAGGATTCGGCCTCTTCGGAACGTATTGGCTCGATCCGAAGGGACCACTCAAGAAAGATCCGGGCCGCACGGAAATCCCGGTCTTGGATCGGATGTCCATGCCGCGTTTGGACCTGTTGCAAGGCCCGAACCGTTCGCTGTATTACCGATTCTGGACCGGCAACGTTTTGGCGTCCAGCGGTGAAGTCCTTTTCGAATCGGGCGGTTCGAAACCGAAATTCACCGTCGCTCAAGGAACCCCCGACGAAGCGGAAATCGTCGTCGACCGTTTCATCGCTCACGATCTCCCCGGCAAACGGATCATTTCGTTGCCGGTCGGCAAAGAACGTGGAGCGGAACAACGGGCCAAGCTCCGTGTCACGGTCGACGGCAACGAAGACGTGTTTTGGATTCGGGCGGCGTTTCCGTCCGTCGTGCCGCTTCCACCGGAAAGCGATCAGGTCCGCTATGTTTACGGAAACGGTCGAACCGTCCGCATCGTTTGGAATTACGATAAAATCGATCTCGGTTTCGGCGTCTTTCTGAAGAAATTCGAACAACGCTTCGAACCGGGCTCGAAAATGCCGGGACAGTATTCGAGTCTCGTCGATTTCGTTCGTTTGAACGCTTCCGTCAAGGACGGGTTCACGAATTCCCTGGCGGATGTCACGCCGCTCCAGGAAAACGTGCTGATCCGCATGAACCAACCGGCGGTGTTTCAAGGTTCGACGCTCAGCAAGCGGTACCGGATTTACCAGGCGTCCTTCAGGGGGCCGTACCATCCGGGGAGCCCGAGTTTTCAGGAACTTTACGACGGTCGGATTTTTCCATGGGAATCGACGCCGCGCGAATCGCTCTACTTGAGCACGTTGTCCGTCAACGACGATCCGGGCCGCGGTTGGAAATACCTCGGCTGCTTCCTGGTCGTCTTCGGCATCGGATGGTTTTTGTATCGAAAAAACGATTGACGTTGACTGTTCCCAAACACGAAAAACAAATTTCGCCGGACGACTGATCGGATTGTCGTGTCGAAAATATACTCATGAAACGAATCCTATTCCTCATCGTGCTGTTGTCGTGCCTCTTTTCGAGCCAGCCTTGCTCGTTCGGGCAGTCGTGGGATGTTTGGCGGACGACGCCGGTCTTCGACGGCGAGCGGGTGATGCCGCTCAGTTCTTTTGCGTCGCAGATCGTCAAGGAAATCTGCGGAACGTCGACCCCCTACCTGACGGTCGACGATGACGTGATGGACGACTTGAACCGCCTGATAGAGGAACACGCCGCCGCGAAAGCCGCCGCCGAAACCGCCCTGGCTCGGAAACATTTCAGTGAAACCGATTCGGCGCAAGACTCGATTTTCAATTACGAACGAAAGAGTCTTCTCGACGGCATCGACGACACGGGGATCGGTTCGACCGGGGAAAAATCCGCGACGATGGGCGCAAAGCTGGAAGTTCAACGGATCGATCCGGACCGTATCGAACACATTCGCAAGCGAATTCAATTATTGATTCCGCAAGGGGGACGGTATTTCGAACCGACCGAATTGCTCCTCTCCTGGATCGGCGAGCCGGACGTTTGGGACAACATTCCGATTTTCGCCGCGTCGGAATGGAACTACCGGGAAGAGGTTCTCGGCGCCTCGTATCAAAACAAACGCCGCTATGTGTTGCGACGCATTTCCGTCGCCCAATTGATGCGATCGAAAGCGTTTCAAAGTCGGGGCCGCGCGATCGACCAAAAACGAATGGAACTGGGGAACCAATTCGAGCCGAGTCCGTACGATATGATCACGGAACGGATTCAACGGGCGCTTGAACTCTATCAACAATTGACGTTCAACCCGGCGAAACAGCAGCCGACGCGGATGATCGACATCCTGCATCGGACGATCGACTCCTCGATGGGCCAGATCACGTCGTTCGGAAACGTCCAAAGCGCTTGGAGGAACCTCCTGACCCTTGGCGATGAGCCGTCGAAAGACGCCGACGAGGACGGCGGGGCTTACAAGCATCCGACCACGGAACGGTGGGAGGAAATTCTGCACAAAATCATGTTGATCGGTTCGGCGTTCGAACGGACCGACCAATACGGCAAGCCGAGGGTCCCGAATCTCGACGCGGTACAAAATCAGTTCGAGCAGCTTCTTCAACGCCTCGACGAAAACCGACGTGAAAGCGAAGCGTTGATGGAGGCGGCTTACCCCACGCTGAAATTGCGTCCCGAAACGAAAAAACCGGCATCGACGTCGAAATCCGACGACGAAACCGATGTTTCCGTCACGAAATCAACCGACACGCCGAAAACGATTTTCCCCGGATTGTTTTCCGGCGCGAACAGCCGGAACAACAGCGATGCGATTCGCAACCTGGTATTGCGTTACCATTATTCAGTGAAACGATTCAGCCGGGAAATCGAAGCGGCGTATTTGGCGTTGTACGACAACGGCCGCTCGTTGCGGATTTTACCGATTGTTTCCGACCAAACGGTCGACATCATCGCCGACCGCGACGAAACATTCGTGCAACCGTGGGGTTCCGTCCAGACGGTTCTGTACGGAAACGACGCGATGATCCGCCGGTTTTTCGATCCGCAATTCGATCCGGGAAAAGGAACCTCGGCGATCGCGATTCCGCGTGAACATACGCCGCCGACGACGCAAGAGTCGCCGGAATCGGAAACGGAAATTGCCGAACAGGATTCTGCGGAGAAGGATGCCGACAGGTCGCAAGGCACCGAATCAACGCCCAAGGATGAAATCGAACGACTCTTTTTCACCAAAACACCCCCCCGTTCGGAGGCGGTTTCCCGAACGCCGTTGCCGAGCGATTCCATCGGTTGGGTCCGCGTCTATTTCGATAAACTGGTCGCCGCTTATGGTATTGTCGGCAACGAAATCAATTGGTCCGACGGAGGGCGTTTGTTCAACGAAGCCGTCAACGGATGGAGCGAATCGTTGCGGGCCGCGGGAACGAAAATCGATTCGGAGCGGGCTTTGTCGGCCGACCCGAATAATGTTGCGCAACAGGAAACACTCGCCAAAACGAATTATCCCTCTTACGGGGCGACGTTCGCCGAATACCGGTATTTCCGTTTGGGACCGTTTTTCTGGATGTGGGTCTTCGCGGCTTGCTCCGTCGTCGTCGTCGCCGTTTCCATGTTGGTCGGGAGAGTTCGTCGCGGCATGATCGACGTCATGGCTGCCGAACGGGGAATCACCATTTCCCGTCCGGATTTCACGGGTTCCGCGGAGGAATATATTTTCGGCATCGGTCTGACGTTCCTGCTCCTGAGTGTTTTCGTAACATTCGTCGGCGGCTTGATGCGCGCGGCGATTACCGGTTGGGCGCCCGTGACGAACATGTACGAAACGGTCGTGTTGATGGCGTTCTGCGCCGCCCTGTTCGGACTCTGGTACGGCCTGCGGCCAATGCTCCATCCGATTGTTTCGCTGGCGTGGAGATTGACGTCGTTTCCGTCGTTCGCCCATCACCTGAGAAAGCGTCCCGCCGCGTCGACGGAAAACACCGGATTGGACGCGATGCGACAGGCGGCAAGCGACTTCGGCGTTCCCGGAGCCGGGCATCACGTCGATCCTGAAGACGATCCCGATGCCATGGAACGTGCCATGCGCGAACGCCGGGAAGGAATCTGGAGGTCGATGACGACCATTCCGCGACTCCTCCTGATGTTCCTGACTTTTTTCGGCGTCGTGAATATGTGTTACGGCGAATACGCTCACGATCACGGCGTCTTTGCGGCGATGTTTCAAATGCTGACGATGCACGACCCCGTCGATTGGATCGTCGTCGTGGCAAGCATTGTGCTGATTGTTTGGTTCGTCCCCCACCTTTTGCTCGCGGCCGCCGTCTCGGTGTTCCTGCTGTTCCGGCCGGCGATTCTTGCAGCCGATGCCGGGATCGTTTCACGGCATGTCGTCGAAGTGGTCACCCCCGAAATCCGTCGTCGGAGCGAATTGAGCGGCGTTTTCAGCGGTGAAACCAACATGGGAGATGTCGGCACGGAAATTGATGACAGCGGTGCCGTTTGGCTGACGGAAGTCCGGAATCAAATTCTGGACAGGAAGACGTACATTCTCGTCGGCGCATTCGTCGCCTTGCTGGCCGGATTGGCGGCGTATTTCAACTCGACGCAATTCAATCCGAACATCCGACCGTTGGTTGCGGTGCTTCGGAGCAATTTCTGGTTGACCGTTCACGTCATCGCGATCATCGTCAGTTACGCCGCCGCGTCGGTCGCCTGGGGGATGTCGGCCGTTGCGCTCGGCGATGCGATTTTCGGACGATATCGCCGCTCCGTTACGGAAAACGGGAGACGGCTCATTCACCCGCCGAAACTCTGCGATGCTTTTGCGAAAAACATTCACCGGATGATTCGGTTCTCCGTCCTGATGCTCGCCTTGGGAACGATTCTCGGTGCTCGTTGGGCCGACTATTCCTGGGGACGATTTTGGAGTTGGGACCCGAAAGAAGTTTGGGCCCTCATCACGCTGCTTTTCTTCCTGATCGTATTGCACGGTCGGATCGGACGCCTGTACGGTCCGTTCGGAATCGTGGTCGGCGGCCTGTTCGGTTCGATCGCCGTGATCATGACGTGGTACGGAATCAACTTCGTCATGAAAGCGGGAATGCATTCCTACGGCGGAAGCGTCGCCGACAGCGCAGTGTGGTTCCTCTGTTCGTTCATCGGACTGAACCTGATCTGGGGCGCCGCCGCGATCGGAAGATACTGCACGGAATTGTATGCCGCCGCCGAGGATTATTGATCCCCCAACGCCGGCGGCATCCCGAGTATCGGATAATCGTCGCCAAGAGCGGTGTCGTCGAGTCGGAACGCCATGGCGTATCTGCCGCGTTTCCATTGATTGCGGCTCCAAAGTCGAAAGAACTTCGCGATCCATTCGGCGAGCTGTTCCAACGAGTATTCGGAAAATTCCCGGTGCAACGTTTCGAGAATTTCCGTTTCTTTTTTTCGTTCGTGCAGTCCGAGCAGTTCGATCCGATGGAGAACCGGATACGGCATCAAATCGGATTCGTCGGTCTGGTTCATGTCGGACGGCTTCAATTCGGCGGTCGGGATCAATGCGTTGACGACGGAGAGGAAGGGGAGCGGGCGTCGTGCAGTTCCGATGACGGGACCCGTTTTTTCGAGCCAAACGAGAAATTGTCGCAAAAATGCCTTGTCGATTCCGCCGAGCGGGGCCAACGAGCCGCAGGTGTCGCCGTCCATGGTTGCGTAACCGACGGCCGCCTCGCTCCGATTGCCGGTCGCCAGGAGCAACGCCGAACGGAGGTTGGCGAGCAACCACGCCCCGGGACCGCGGGTTCTCGCCTGGATATTTTGTAACGCCAAGTTGTCCGAAGCCCAATCCAGCGTCCTGCCGGTGGCGTTTTCGATCAACCCGACATAATCTTGCACGATTTTGTCGATGTCGAGATCGAGGAATTCCGCGCCGATCGATTCGGCGACGGTTTTCGCGGCGTCGCGCGTCGTTTCACTGCTGTTGCGTGTTCCCTGGTAAACGCAAAGCAGCATCCGTCGGACGATTTCCTCCGGCGTTTGCGCGGCGTCGATTTCCGGAACGAATTCGAACCGCTCCTTGAAACCGTCGAGGCCGAGTTCCGCGACGCCGAAAAGCACGCCAAGACAGACGAACACGGCGACCGCCGTCGAGTCCGCACCGCCGCTGAGCGACAGGACGAACGATTTCGTTCCGCTTTTTCGGAGATAATCGTACAGTCCGAGCGGAACGGCTTGGGCGAGTTCGTCTTCCCGACTGTTATCCGCAACGATTTTTTCCGGGGCGTCGACCTTCAACGTCGCCAAGGCAAGTTGTGCATCGCAGTACGAAAACCGTTTCGACTCGGCGACGATTCGTCCTTTTTCCGCGATGAACGAACCGCCGTCGAAAACCAACGGCCCCGATTCGTTGCCGAGAATGTTCGAAAACGCATAGGCGTAACCGAATTGTTCCGTGCATTTTCGTGCATAATCGAGTCGGCGGCGATGCTTCTCCAACGTGAAGGGACTCGCGGCGGGATTCAAGAGCAGATCGAGCTTTCGATGTTCATGGGCCGCGGCGGCAACGGGATTGTTCCAGTTCGGTTCGCCGACTTCCACCGCGACATGAAAGGTCTCCGTTTCGTTCAGCTTGAACTCGAACGAACAATCGCCGAGTTTGTACGCCTCACCGTTCAACTCCAACGGAACATGATAATTCTTCGCCCAAGGGCGGAACCACGCCAATTCGCGAAAGTTCGTCGCCGAATACGTCGTCTTGCATTGAAATCCGAACGGTTTGCCGTCGACGACCAGGCACGACGTATTCAGGATGTTCCCTTCGTAAACCAAAGGAAGACCGAGAGTTGCGATCATTCCCCTCAGGTCCGGGAGCAGCTCGAAAAAAATGTCGAGCGCCTTGTCGAGAACCGCCGGATGCCGGAAATACTCGCCGCAACCGGCTCCGCTGATGCAGAGTTCCGGAAGGCAGACGATCATCGTACCTCGTTGCCGGGCGGCGTCGATTGCCTGGCGGATGTTGTCGGCGTTACGGTTCCAATCGAGCGGCGTCTGATTGAGCGAAGCGGTTGCGATTTGCATGGCGAAATAGGCGCGGAGTACCGGCTAAATGAGAAAACGGTTAATTACCATTCGGCGGCGGGGGAGTCGGAGACGCCGTGAATCGTGACGTCCCGTTCCCGACGGAGCAGGCCGTAAAGATACTTCGGAACGCGACAGTGGAACGAGACCGTTTCATCGGTGTAGTGCTTCGAGAGGACTTCCCCTTCCTTGGCGAGCAATGCGGCGACCCGGCCGTTCGCGACCGACATTTCGACCGTCAATTCGAGGAATTCCTTGCTCAGCGAGTCGCTCACGGCGGCGGTCAACCGTTCGAGTCCCAATCCGTTTCGAGCGCTGATCGCAATGGCGTTCGGATACTTTTCCTGGAGCAGATGCAACACGTCCGGCGACACGGCGTCGAGTTTGTTCAGAAGGAGCAGCATGTCCTTTTCGCGAATGCCGAGTTCCGTGAGAACCCGGTTCACCGACTCGATTTGCTTGACGACTTCCGGACTTGTGGCATCGGCGACATGCAGCAGGAGATCGGCTTGGTTCGCTTCTTCCAATGTTGCACGGAAACTCGCGATCAAATGGTGCGGCAAATCCCGAATGAACCCGACCGTATCACTCAAAAGCACGGGCCCCCAACCCGGCAGATGCCAACGGCGTGTTCGGGTATCAAGCGTTGCGAACAGCAAGTCCTTCACGAAGACGTCCGAATCGGTCAGCCGATTGAGGAGCGTGCTTTTTCCGGCGTTCGTGTATCCGACCAGCGAAACGGTCCGCGATTTTTTACGTGCGGAAACTTCCCGCCGACGCCGTTCGTGAATCGCCCGAAGTTCCGATTTCAGATCGAGAATGCGCTTTTGAGCCAATCGGCGGTCGACTTCGAGCTGCTTTTCACCCGGTCCCCGCAGACCGACGCCGCCGACCCCCTGACGTTCGAGGTGGGTCCACATCCGCTTCAAACGCGGTAACGAGTATTCCAGTTGCGCCAATTCCACGGCCAGGCGGGCTTCGCTGGTCTGAGCCCGGCTGGCGAAGATGTCGAGGATCAACTCCGTGCGGTCGATCACCTTGACTTTCAACTCTTGCTCGAGGTTCTTCGTTTGGCTCGGCGCCAAGTCGTTGTCGAAAACCACGAGATTCGCGTCGGTCGCCTGAACGAGTTCCTTGAGTTCCGCGAGTTTGCCGGAGCCGATGAACGTCGCGACTTCCGGTTTGTGTCGTCGCTGAACGATCTTGTCGATCACCGAAACATTCGCCGCTTCGGCAAGGGACGCCAATTCGTCGAGCGGATCCGTCGCGGTTCCCTGACCGTCAAGATAAACGCCGACCAACACGGCGGATTCCGTTGCGACACTGCCGGTCCGTGTCATGCGGTCGGCGTGCGTCGAGGCGTCGAAACGTTCCTTCGTCGATTCGTTTTCCTGGAAAGCGGACATATGTGTTGCGATAAATCGGGACCGAAGGCCCGGCTCGTGGGCTTGTGATTAGCGACCGAAAATGCCGATACGGAAGAGGAGCCAAAGGGAATTGATCGCTTCCTTTTTGTTGACCTTCGATGTTCCGAAACGACGGTCGACGAAAATGATCGGAACTTCGGCGAAGGTCGCGCCGACCTTTTTCAAGCGAAATAAAATTTCTTCGAAAAACGAATATCCTCTCGAAACGATTTTGTCGAAATCGAGTTTTTTCAATGTTTCCGTCCGATAACATCGGTAGGAACCGCTGTTGTCGTGCGTCGGGAGCCGGAGCATGAGCCGGGCGTATCCGTTGACGCCGGCGCTCATCAATCGCCGGTAAAACGGCCAACCCTCGACGCCGCCGCCGGGAACGTACCGTGAACCGATCACGACATCGAAGTTTTCGTCCGATTTTTCCCGAATCGCCGGAATGTATCTCGCCGGATGACTCAGGTCGGCGTCCATGTTGAGCAGATATTCGTAATCGAAGTCGATCGCGTAAATCATCGCCGCGATCAATGCCGTTCCGAGTCCAAGCTTGCCGCTGCGGCGGAGCAATTTCAGTCGAGGCTCCGTGAGCATTTGCTCGGCAACCCAATCACCGGTCCCATCGGGGGAGTTGTCGTCGATCACCAGAACGTCGGCGTCCGGCGCGAACTCGAAAATCTCTTTCATGATCAACGGAAGGTTTTCCCGTTCGTTGTAGGTCGCTAAAGAGATCAGTAGTTTTTTCATGGGAATTTTCATAAACCGGGACCGCGGGTTCCGGCTCTAACCATGCAGCGTCTTTTTGAAACTTTCGTTTTTCGTCGCGATTTTTTCGGCGAGCGATTTTTTGAACGCAACCAGTTTTTCACGAAGTTTCGGATCGGCGACGGCGAGAATTTGGACCGCGAGAATTCCGGCGTTGCGGGGACCTCCCATGCCGACGCCGACCGTTGCGACGGGAACGTCGCCAGGCATCTGGACCGTTGAGAGGAGCGAATCGAGCCCTCCGGAAAGTTCCGTCGGAACCGGAATTCCGATCACCGGCAGCGTGGTATGCGACGCAACGACTCCGGCGAGGTGGGCCGCTCCACCCGCAGCACAGATCAGCACCGCTAAACCGCGTTCAATCGCTTGTTCCGCATAATCCTTGACGGCGTCCGGCGTTCGGTGGGCGCTCATCACGTTGACTTCGTAGGGGACACCGAACTCGTCCAAAACCTTGGCGACGCCGTTGATTTTCGGCCAGTCGCTGTCGCTTCCCATGAGAATTCCGACTTGCATGATAAACGATGATGATTGTGTCCGGGGATGCGCTACGCTTCGGCCCCGGCTCTTGAGGAGGGGAAGAAAATGTCGATTTCGCGGGTCGCCGATTCGAGACTGTCCGAGGCGTGGACCAGATTTTGTTGTATGCTCAAACTGAAGTCGCCGCGAATCGTTCCTGCCGGAGCGTCGATTCCATGAGTCGGACCGAGCATTGTTCGAACGACCTTGATGACTTCCGGGCCTTCCAGAATCACCGCAACGACCGGACCGCTCGTGATGTACCGCTCCAAACCCGGATAAAACGGCTGCGAAACATGTTGTTCGTAATGCCGCTTCGCCAATTCCGGCGTGATTCGCATCATTTTCATCGCCGTGATCGTCAATCCTTTCCGTTCGAAGCGGCTCAGGACTTCGCCGATCAAGCAGCGCTGCACGGTGTCCGGTTTCAATAAAATCAACGTTTGTTCCATGGTTTGAAAAGCGATTTATTTCAGTAAGGAAGCGAAATCCGCGACGGAGATCATGTTGGCCGGATTCCGGTGTGCAGCCCGTTCGTTTTCGGCGGCGGCGATCTCTTCCTGAATTTTTCTCAATTGCTCCGAGTCGCTTTCGGTGGGGACGTTGCCGGAGGTCAACCGCTCCTCCAGAATCTCCATTCGCCGTGTCAGTTCGGAAACAGAGAACATCAGCGCGTCGAGTTTCTGGTTGACCGTGTTGGCGATGCTGAGCAACCGTGTGATTCGCTTGTCGAGATCGGGAAGCGGGGAAGGATTCGGATCGGACATGGGCCTTAGCGTCAGGAAGGAATTCGCCGTACCGTTTGTTAACAAAATCGTCAAAGTCGATTATATCGATTCTTTCGACCGTGGAAAGCCCGGCGTTTGAAAAAGCCGGGCTTTTCAAGGGAGCGTTTGCGGTTTGGGGGCGAATTATGGGGTTGCATGTAGTACAGGAAGTCCTTGTTTTTCAATGTTCTGCCAACGATTCGCCTTGTAGAGACAACGCAAGATCAACATGTCCTCCGCCGAACTCTCCTTCCAATATACGCTCGCTCCCTTCAACCGCAAATTGACCACCCGACGTATCGTACTCTCGATCACACCACTGCCGATCGGAAATCGTTCACGCCTCGCCTCACCGTATTTCATGTGCCCGGCGAGCGAATGTTTCAACAAGTAATTCCCCGCCGTCCGAAGAACACTCCCCTTACGACTGCTTTTTTGCAACGTTTTCACTTCCTGCTCGAACGACATGCCGTCTCCCGAAAACAGGAAGCCCGTCATCCGGCGAATCCATTGCGTCCGCTTCTTTTTCGTCCAACCCTTCGCCGCTCCCGCCATGTCGTGCAAATATCCCTTCATGTGATAATAGTCGAGCAGGCACCGAAAACGTCCGCCCTTGTCACGTACCGTTTTTTCGACGAGATGAACCCGTTTCCACAAACAGTCCGCCCCGTCGGAGATGAAAAGCACTTCCGTATCGGAATCGACCGACAACATCGCGAGGTAATCGCACAACATTTTGAAAATCTCGTCGACATGAACCATCGTCCCGTCGAGGACCGGGGGAACCGAACGATCGACGTCTCCGTTTTCGTCCAAAAAGTAAATGCAAAGCAACTTGGGTTCGCGCCAGTCGGTCGAATACCGAGTTCGATTGTTGTCCGTTTTCGGTCCCCTCTTGTCTTCGCGGATGCGGATACGGCCGCCGTCGACGGAGACGACGATCTTACGGCCCTTGATTTCCAGCGTCCGAAGCGACGGATCGTTCGCTCGAAGACACCTTGCCTGCAAGGCGGCGGCACGCACGGCGGTCGAGATCCTCGTGAGGGAAACGGCGATGCCTTGGTCGGCGAGAGCGGCTCGGGCATCCCGCATCGAGCCGAGGGCGGCGGCAGATTTGGCGAGCAGGTCGAGCGTTGCGGGAGAAAGCCGTTCGGAAACGCCGAGCAAGGCGAGTCCCGGATGAACCCCTTTTCCTTTTTCGGAACGTCTTTTGTTCTTGGCGAAAAAACGGGAGACGATTTTGATTTTGTTTCCGCCGAGAAAAAGGATGTTGACCTCGCGCCAACCCCGAATGCGAAAAGGAGACTTCTCCTGAAAGATCAGGAGTTCTTTTTTTTGAGTTCCTCCTCGGCGTCGCGGGCATCCTGTTCGAGCAGTTGCCGTTGGACTTGTTCGGCGACCTTGAGGGAAAGAAATTTGTCGGAATGCCGTTTGACACGATATTCAAAATCGCGGAGCGACTCTCCCGGCTTCATGTCGAGAGCGTCGAATTCTCGTTTGGCGGCGTCGAGTTGGCGGCGAATGTCTCGAAGGTTTTCGGTCGGGCGTTCGTTCGTGGGCATGGCGAATCCGTTCGTCGTGAAAAAACCATATTCTGCCAGAAATCGAGCTTTCGGACAACATCAATTTCACC
>JAVBPI010000061.1:0-29312 GCA_031549705.1 Thermoguttaceae bacterium | reverse complement strand
CGTCATCCCCGCGCAGGCGGGAACCTGGAGATTTATTTTCAATGCGCTCTTGCACACGATATTCACTGATGCAAACGGTTTACTGCCTCCTTCGTCTCGGTCCCCGCCTGCGCGGGGATGACGATACTATATCGTCTCTGTTATTTTATTATTCCGATTTCAATGTCGCTTCGATTAATTCGAGGGTTCGTTCCGTCGCTCCGAGCTGTTCCTGAACGAGCTGCCTGGCGTTCTCGCCGAGTTTGGCGGCGAAATCGTGGTCATGAAGCGATCGGCGTACGAAAATCTCCATCTCCCGCTGATCGTGAACGACGACGGCGGCGTCACGCCGAAGAAGCAGGGCGACGATATCGGCGAAATTTTTCGTTTTCGGCCCGAAACTGACAGCGGCTCCGTAAGCGGCGGGTTCGATCATGTTCTGTCCGCCGCGGGTTCCCATGCTTCCGCCGACGAACGCGATTGACGCCGTTCCCCACCAGGCGCCGAGTTCGCCAACCGTATCGACCAACAAAATTCGCGGCCTGACTGCAACACGGGAACACTCGCCGTCAAGCGGCTGATCCGAATTCGGAGCGGTCGGCACGTCGATCAACGTCGAGCGGCGTTCCCACAGGACCGCCTTTTCGTCGAGCATCTTAGCGACGTCCTCGAACCGTTCCGGATGACGCGGGACGAGAATCAACCGTAGTTTCGGAAACTCTTCCTTGAGATGTTCGTAAACCTCGACGGCAAACGACTCTTCCGGCGACTGCGTACTTCCGGCGAGGAACACGACGTCGGCATCCGTGATTCCGGCGAGATTGCGGAGTCGAACCGTCGCGGTGTTGTTGCGGTCGGCGTTGGCACCGTCGAATTTCATCGATCCGATGACGTGAATCGCGGTGCTCGACGCTCCCAGTTGGCGGAACCAACCGGCGTAGGTTTCGGTTTGAGCGGCAACGGCATCAATTTGACGGAGCATCGGTTGGATCAGGAAACGCCCCCAAAGATACCGCTTGTATCCCGCTTCGCCGAATCGGCCGTTGATGATCGCCACTTTGGCTCCGTACCGTTTGGCGGTGTCGATCAGGTTCGGCCAAAGTTCCTGTTCCGCAAGGATCAGCATGTCGGGGCGGAGCCGCTGCATCGCTTTGTCGACGGCCCAACTGAAATCGAGCGGACAGTAGAAAACGGTATGCTGCTCCCCGTAAAGTTTCTTGGCGACTTCCATGCCGGTCTGGGATGTCGTCGAAACGACGCAACACCAATCCGGTTGGGTTTCCCGAATCCGTTTCAGGAGCGGGCGGAGCAGGTTGACTTCTCCGACGCTGACCGCATGGAACCACAGAACGACACCTTTTTCCGAATTGTCGCGGCGTTTCAACACGGCGGCCCGACGAGGAATTCGGCCGAAGAATTTTTGCTTGAATCCGCTTCGGTATTTCCCCTGCTTCAGCGCACGGTAAAGCAACAACGGTGAAAAAACCGTTAGCAGCACGCAATAAATCAAGTTGAAAAACCACGCTTTCATGAATCACGGAGAGGGAAATTTCCTTTCATTTTCCGTCTTTTCTCTTTTCCCGTCAAGGGGTTCAGGCGGATTGGCCGTCTTACTTTGCAACCGAAGTCGTGGTCGCCGTTTATTGATTATATTCCACCGATCCGTTATAATTCGGCGAATCGTTCCTCCACGAGCCGGAGCCGCGGCTCCGATTCATCCCGCTTAACCCAGTGAAAAGATGCTCAAACATATCCCGGCAATCATTTTGGCGTGTCTTCTGGCAACGACTGCGATCGCCCAACCCACGAAAGAAACCGACACGATGCAGACTCCCAAGAATTGGAAACTCCTCTGGACGCAACAGGTCGACGAACTCAAAGCGACCGCCCGAATGTTCGAACACGAAAAAAGCGGTGCTCCGCTGCTCTATCTTTCTTGCGACGACGATAACAAAGTCTTCTGCATTGCGTTCCGCACGCCGCCGACCGACAGCACCGGCATCGCGCATATCATGGAGCACTCCGTTCTCTGCGGCTCGAAAAAGTATCCGTCGAAGGAACCGTTCGTCGACCTCCTGAAGGGTTCGTTGCAAACCTTCTTGAACGCCTTTACGGCGGACGACCGGACGATGTACCCCGTCGCCAGCCGCAACGACAAGGATTTTACGAATCTGATGAACGTCTATCTCGACGCCGTATTCTTTCCGAACGTCGTCAAAATTCCCGAGATTTTGATGCAGGAAGGCTGGCATTACGAAGTCGACAAGGAAACCGGCGAGCTTGAGTACAACGGAATCGTCTACAACGAGATGAAGGGGGTTTATTCCTCGCCGCAAAGCGTACTGTATCGGACAATCCAAAAAGAAATGTATCCGAACTCGACGTACGCCAACGATTCGGGAGGGAATCCGGACAATATCCCGGACCTCACGCAGGCGAAATTCAAGGCGTTCCACGAGAAATTCTATCATCCGTCGAACTCGATGATTTTTCTGTACGGCGACGGAAACATCGAAAAGCATCTCGAATTCCTCGATACGGAATATCTGAACAAATTCGACAAGATCACGGTCGACGCCAAGACGAAACCGCAACCGCTCTTCGACAAGCCGAAGGACATTACGAAGGAATACTCCGTCGACGAAGGGGACGCGACCATCGACAAGACGTTTTTGAGCGCCAATTACCTGTTGCCGAGCGAAGACGATCCGGTGCTGCATTACGGCCTGGATTTGCTGACGTATCTGCTGGTCGGCAGCGAAGCGGCTCCGCTGAAACGGGCACTGCTCGACGCCGGAATCGGCATGGACATTTCGTGTCATTTCGACAGTTCGATTCTGCAACCGTGCTTCTCGATCGTCGTGAACAACACGAATCCGGACAAGAAGGAAGAATTCCAAAAGATTCTCGACAAGACGCTCAAAAATCTCGTTGCGAACGGGATCGACAAAAAGCTGATCGAAGGGGCGATCAACCGCACGGAATTCACGTTGCGGGAATTCCAGGTCTCCGGTTATCCGAAAGGCTTGGTGCTCGACATGCAGATTCTCGAAACGTGGAGCTACGGCGGCGATCCGCTGTCGCATCTGCGGTTCGAGCCGATTTTGAAAAAGATTCGCGAAGAGGTTCCGAACGGGTTCTTCGAAAAATTGATCCAAAAATATCTGCTCGACAACACGTCGCACGGTTTCGTGATGCTCCAGCCGAAACAGGGACTCGAAAAGGAACAGTCCGAAGCCCTGAAAAAGAAGCTCGCCGAGATCAAGGCGTCGCTCACTCCGGAGCAGCTCGACAAGATCAAGAAGGAGCAGGAAATTTTGAAGGAACGCCAAGCGGCTCCCGACAAACCGGAAGACGTCGCGAAAATCCCGACGCTCGAAATCTCCGACATCGACCGCAAAGCCGAGGTGATTCCGTTCGACGCGTTGCAATCGAACCAAACGACCGTTTTGAACACGACGGTTGAAACGAACGGTGTCGTTTACCTGTCGATGTATTTCAACGCCAAACAGATTCCACAAGCTGACGCTCCGTATGTTTCGCTCCTCTCCGACGTGTTGGGGCGACTTGACACGGAAAATCATACTTACGGCGACTTCAGCAGCGAAGTCGACCTCCATACGGGGGGAATATCGACCGGGCTGTCGACGTTCACGAATTTGGACAAACCGGATGAATCGAATTTCCTTTCCGAGTTCATCGTCAAGACGAAAGTCATGCTGCCGAAACTTGACAAGGGACTCGAACTTGTCACGGAAATGACGAGTCGGACGAAATTCGACGACGCAGCGCGGGTCAAGGAAATCATCCAGGAACTCCGTGTCGGCATGGAACAAGGTTTCATGTCGGGCGGACATCGTTACGCTCAAAACCGCGCGGCATCATATTTTTCGCCGGTCAATGCTTACAAGGAAAGGATCGGCGGCATCGAATATTATCGGTTCCTCGTCGATCTCGAAAAGAAGTTCAATACGGATGGCAAAGCGGTCCTCGAAAAGCTGAAAAAGACAGCGAAAACCGTTTTCGGCGCCGGAGCCGACGAATTTTCCATAACGGTTTCCGCCGACAAGGTCGATACCGTGAATAAAACGCTGAATGAAACGCTGGAGAAATACGTTTCGAAAGTTGAACCCATAAGGGGTGGCGGTGCCCTTCTCGATCCGTTCAAGCCGAACCAGCTCAACGAGGCGGTCGTGATTCCGAGCCGGGTGCAGTACGTCGTGAAGTCGGCCGACTACCGTAAGGCGGGGTTCGAGTACAGCGGTAAAATGCTCGTTCTGACGAACATTTTGCGCACGGGATATCTCTGGAACAACATTCGGGTACAGGGGGGCGCGTACGGCGGCGGGTTCGCCGTGGACCGCAGCGGCGTCTTCTCGCTCTGGTCCTACCGCGATCCGCATCTGAAGCGAACCGTCGACATTTACGAAGGGGTCGCCGATTACCTCGACAAGCTGGAGCTTTCCGAAGAGGAACTCACGAAGGCGATCATCGCGACCATCGGGGCTTTGGACAAGCCGCTCACGCCGAGCGAAAAGGGCTCCGTCATCGCGGGTCGGCAGCTTTCCGGCCTGACGCAGGAAGACGTCCAGCGCGAACGCGACGAAGTGCTTTCAACGACGGTCGAAGACCTTCGAAAGTTCGCTCCGATGTTCCGTGAGGGAATGAAGCAGAACAACATCTGCGTCTTCGGCAACGAACAAAAGCTCGACGCGGACAAATCGCTGTTCAAAACGACGATCCGGGCGATCGAATAGTTTCCCGCCCGGCAGGGATCAAGCGGTAGCGGCCATCCGCTACCGTTTCAGGAAATCGTTGAAAGCGGCGTCGAGTTCGGCGTAATTCATTCCGGTCAATTGGACGATCGACTGCCGCGTGTCCTTTCTTTCGTAATGTAAACGAAGAAGAACGATGGTTGCGTCTCGGAGCTGCCCGCCGTCGTGGAACATCAGGAAATGGAACATCGCCGCGGATTGGTTGTAGAGCGTCCCCATTTCTTCGTGTTCTCTCCACTCCTTGCCGTCAACGCCGGTCAGTTCGGAAAGCGGAAGGAGGGTTTTCCCTTCTCGCAAAATCCGTTTAGCCACTCGAATACGGCCGGCGCTCGGATTTCCGATGACGTAATACCCCTTTTCGTCCTGCTGAAAGGTTTCCATGAACGTCGCGGCTCCCTCAATAAGCCAATAATTCACCGGAATCTCGCTTTTCGTTACGGACGACAACATCGAGTCGCCGGCGATTTTTTTCGTCTCCTGAAACAGTTGGTGCGTCGATTCATGGTACATCGTCGACGGCGACCCGTTGACGTAAAAGACGCAGGTTCCCTCCTTGCCGTTATGGCGATAAAATCCACCGAAACGGTCGGCGTCTTTCGTGCCGCGGGCTTTCTCCGCCTGTAAAAAGTCGTCCCGATCCCGAAAAAGCTGGATTTTATGGCGGTCCAGCGGCGCCGGAACGACTTTGCCGTTAAACAGCGTCGTCAACTGGGCGTCCGTCGCCATGTATCGGAAAAAAAGGAGCTTCCAGGCACGATACAGGTTTTCGTTCTGTCGGACCATCCGAACCCCCTCTTCGATGCTGTGGTTCGTTGTCAGATCGTAGTGTTCCGATTCGATCTTCCAGCCGGTTTCAATCGTTGCGTGTCGCCGGATGTCATCGTCGGCGGTAATCCAGGAACCGTTATGGTACCGTTCCCCTTTTTCATAACGGTCGACGACGGCTTTCGGAATCCAACCGAACTTTTCGTGGTCGACGAAATCCTTTTTGAGCCGCTCCGCTTCCCATGGGGTTCTCCACTCCCCTTTGTGCTTGATGAATCCGAAAACGGTCCGGAATCCGTCGTGGTCCGGATTTGCGTGGAGTCCGGCCATCGCCAACTGAACGGCAAGGGTTCCCCGTTGTTCCTTGACCGCCCGTTTGGCGAGAACCTGGAGTTTTTGGGCGTAATTCAAACGAACCAGTCGAAACTGAATGCTCCAAACTTCCGCTGGTGTCAGTTCTTTGCCGGTTGTCGCTTCCGCTTTTTCCGTGGAATCGCCGTTGCCGAGAAAAGGGGCGGCGTATTGACGCGGCAATGTCAGCGGAAGCCCTTTGGCGAGGTCCAGCGTTCCGACTTTCAACGGAAAGCTCGGAATGTAAATCCGGTCCGGTTCCGAAGGGAGGATCGCGGCTCGTGTTTTAGCGGCTTCTTCCCGAAGCTTTTGCACCGTCGCCCAATCGGCAAGACGTTCCAACGCCGCTTTGTAATCGGCCGTCGCTTGAATCGCCGACTGCCGTAACGTATCCGGCGGCGCCGCAGTGAGTTGGACGGTCGAAACGATCACCAAAAGAAAAACGTACGAAAATATTCGCATGGAGAAGAGAAGGTAGTGAGAATTATGATCAGGTATTCCCTGAACATGTCGTTGATATTCCTCCCCTCTCCCTCGGGGAAAGGGCAGTACAAAGTTAACGAAATAGTGTTCGTCATCCCCGCGCAGGCGGGGACCTGGAGATTTATTTTCAATGCGCTCTTGCACACGATATTCACGGATGCAAACGGTTTATTCCCTCCTTCGTCTAGGTCCCCGCCTGCGCGGGGATGACGATACCTTGTCCCTTTTCACGAAGATTATTTCCCAAACTTTGTACTACCTACTCCAGCATAAAGCTCTTGACGACATCCGGCGGCGCCGGCCCGTAGGAGAGCGGCTCCATGGAGCTGCTGGCGCGACCTTGCGACAATCCACGCATCGCCGAAGTATATCCGAACAGGTTGGCCAGCGGTGCTTCCGCTTTGATCACGGTCAGGTGTCCGCGAACTTCCGTCTGCGTCACGACGGCCCGCCGCTGCTGCAGATCACTCACGATGTCGCCGACATAAGCATCCGGCGTTATCACATCCAATTTCATGATCGGTTCCAACAGCACGATCCCCGCTTCCCGCAACGCCTTGTGAAAAGCGTCGGAAACCGCGATCCGAAACGCCGTTTCCGTCGATTCCGTTTCGCTGATTTGGGCGCTCAGGAGCGTCATCCGGACGTTCATCAACGGGAAGCCGAGCTGTCCGCCGCCGAGGCTTTCCTCACGCATTGATTCCAACACAACCTGCTTGAACAGCCGGTCGAACGCTTCGTCCTTGTATTCACTGCGGATTTCGACCGCTTGCCCTTCGTTGAGTGGCTCCATGCGTATCTTGATCTCGGCCCAATGTTTCGTGCCGCCGAGTGTCCGTTGGCAAAGCCCCTCGACTTCCACGGCTCGCTGAATCGACTCACGATAACTGACCCGCGGATTGTGGACCCGGACGTTCAGCTTGAATTCCCGAAGCAGACGGTGCTTGATCACTTCGAGGTGAAGCTCTCCCATCCCGCTGATGAGCATTTGGCCGGTTTCCTCGTTGTCCGAAACGTGGAACGTCGGGTCCTGCCGCTTCATCATGTCGAGGACCTGCTTGAGTTTTTTGTATTCCTCCGCCGAGTTCGGCTCGATCGCCATGGAAACGACCGTTTCCGGGAACACGATCGATTCGAGCAGAATCGGGTGTTTCACGTCGCAGAGCGTGTCGCCGGTGACGCTGAACCGCAAGCCGATCACGCCGCAGATATCGCCGGCGCCAACCTCTTGAACCTGTTCCTTACGGTCCGCCTGAATTCGCCAAATTTGCGGGACGTTTTCCTTTTTGTCCTCACGCGGATTGAGGACGCGGCTGTTCTGCCGCAACGTTCCGGAATAAACCCGGACATAATAGAGATCGCCGTGTTTGTCGGAAACGATCTTGAAAATCAGGCCGCAGAATGGTTCGTCGGGATCCGCTTTCCGGGAAAGTTCCGGGCAGTCGGGACGGGTCGGGTCCTGTCCCTGAACGTCCGGAATGTCGGCGGGAGACGGCAAATAATGACAAACGGCGTCCATGACAGGCTGCACGCCGATTCCGTCGAGCGCCGAGCCGCAAAGGACGGGGACCGCCATATCGTGGAGCGTCGCTTCACGCAGCACGCCGCGAATCATTTCGACGGAGATTTCTTCCTCGGCGAGGAGCGTTTCGGTCAGCTCGTCGCTGTACATCGAAAGGTCGTCGAGGAGTTGGCTCCGCCATTGAATCGCTTCGTCTTGGAGTTCTTCGGGAATTTCAGATTTTGTGATATCGGAACCCGTGTCGCCGGAGAACGTCAACATTTTCATCGTTACGAGGTCGATCGTTCCCTTGAACGCTTCCGGAAGGTGCGGCGGACCGGCCCCGATCGGGATCGAGATGACGATCGGTTTCGCACCAAGCCGTTTCTTGATTTGGTCGAGCGTTCGATAGAAATCGGCCCCTTCACGGTCCATTTTGTTGATGAACGCGATACGGGGGACATGATATTTGTTCGCCTGCCGCCAGACGGTTTCGCTCTGGGCTTCGACCCCTTCCCGGGCGCTGAAGACGACGACGCCGCCGTCGAGAACCCGGAGGGAGCGTTCGACTTCCGCCGTGAAATCGACGTGTCCGGGGGTATCGATCAGGTTGAAGACGAAATCGTTCCAATTAAACGTCACGGCGGCGGCGTTGATCGTGATGCCGCGTTCCTGTTCTTCGGGATCGAAGTCCGTGACGGTGGTTCCCTGATCGACCATTCCGACCTTGTGAACGAAATGGGAGTAATAGAGCATCCGTTCCGTCACCGTGGTCTTCCCGGCGTCGATGTGTGCGATGATTCCGATATTGCGGAGTTGCTTGAGGGTGCGAGACATGATTGGAGCGGCTTGCTGGGGTCCATGGATTAAACCAGTATTTTCCCTCCGAAACCGTCGAATGTCAAGGCGGCGAAAAACCTTCAATGCCGCTCAACGTCACACCATCGCCAGGCGAGGATTTTGAAAATAATTGCAAAAATCTTTGTTTTTGATTGACTTTTCCGTTTTTACTTCTTAAAATAAAATAGTTATCCACTTCACTCAACTTGTCCGTTGAAAATGAGAAAAAAGGATTTCTCACAAAGGGACAAGGTTCACAAAGACTTTCAATTCGAGCCTTTGTGTCCTCCGTGGGCGGCGGCAATAGTTGTCGGATCCCATCGGAAGAAAAATACTGTCCAGCGATGGGCTCCCCATGTAGCGCTTCGGGATGCCAGCTAAAGTTCGGCTGGGCACCTCATGAGGAACACTACAATTTTCCGAATAGGTGGGAGTGTCTTATTGAGCCCGCACAGGCATATAATATGACAGCGGGGCCCGCGCCGACCATGTATGCTTCTTGCATGAACTCCGATATGGGGTTTTTCAGATGTCAGAACAATTTGATATTCGAATGCTATACGAAGGATATTTGTGCCGGGTGCGTAAAAGTCGAAAAACCTAACTCTCAAGGTACGATCATAAAGAGTATGCAATGCAGAAAAGGAGGCTTCGGGGGACCTTCAGTATTCTCGGTGTACACATCCCCTTTGGGTGACTATCGCGACTGTTTAGATATTGGCGAATAAGAAATACCGTTGCGCGAAAATGTTTTCCGACGCCCGGCATGGCGAAGTTGGACAGGGACTGGATTGTCAAAAACAAATAAAACGGGGAAGATAATCGAATGGGGGCGTTTGAAAAAATTGCATCAATCGCGACAACGGCGACGATCGTGTTTTTTATCGCTTGGTGTGGCGTGTCGATCGCAAGCGAAAAACAAGGCGACGACAAAGAGAAGACGCTCGTCATCGTCCGAGCGATGTTCGACGCGATGAAGTCGTTGCAGACGGGAGAATGCGATATCGAAGGAACGTTCAGTTTCCCTCCGTTTACGACCCAAGCGGAGATGACCGAATATATTCTGCGGTGGAAAAAAGGAGCGGAAGATATCGACATACCTATCGAGGATAAAAACAAAAACATCCAACGACTTGACGAGATCTTTAACGGTTTCGAAAATTGGGATTACGGATCGACTCGCGGCGGTTTTTTCTTTCAGTTCACTTTCGATTACCCCGCCGAACGGCTTTTCTGTCGCGGCACCTATCCGCAAAGCGTTCGTGGATTGGTCAATTGGATACCTGAACCGGACCGCGAGAAAAAGATCCTTAAGAACTTGGGCCCCGATTTCGAAAAGGTCAAGATGGCAAACGCCTACCCGATTTTTACTCTTTTCCTCAAAAACGAGAAAGAGTCCTATTCTTGGCATTCATACGGCAAGTCGATCGGCATCCTTCCGCCGAATTCGATTCCGAAGGGCCATTTTTATGACATTCGGGCTCTTCCTTTCTACTTGCCGTGTAATCTCTTCGCATCGAATACGAATGGGAATGGTTACGAACCGGCGATAAGCCTGGACGCGTTTGAAAAAGGATGGCTCCAAAGCATTGCCGAGAACCCGGAAAGATGGAGTGTTTCCGAAACGGATAAAAATTGGACAATCACATCAAAAAGCCATCAGGGCTTTTACACGATTGTTGTACTCGACAAGACTAAAAAATTTCTTCCGGTATCCTTTGGTTTTGGGGGATACGGTGAAAATCCTGAGGATCGACAAAGTATCAAAATCGCATCGGAATACAAAGAAGAAAATGGGGAGTGGCGTTTGCATTCCGTAGACACATGCACCTATACACAAGGCGAGACGGAAGAGGAGGTCAAGCTCACCCTTCACTGGAAGTCCTACAACAAGCCGATCGCCAAGGAAACTTTCGAGATGCGACCGGAAATACTTCCTTGCTCGCTGATACTTGTCGACCGCCGTCTTCCCAATAATCCCGTTATCGGCGGCATCCGCAAAGAATCGCCGCCGGTGTATCCGCTGGAAAGCAAAAAAAAAAAATTGGGGATTGATCATCGGCATCAATCTGCTGGTGATTGCGTTGATCATTTATCTCCTGTCTCGTGATCGCAAAACGACTGACGGCGTCGGTTGAACGCGGGGATGGTGGTTTCGACGGGGGGATCTGATATAATTTCTCTGCTTGGGTCTCTTTGGAGTCGCATTTCATTTCTTCGTTTTCAAGAATGGTGATGAAGGATTTTCCCGGAATGAAACACTGGGTTCATTTTGTTCTTGTCCTGTTCGTTTCAACGGCTATACTCACCGCCCAAGAGTCGGCGTCAACCGCTCCGCAACCGGAGTCGCCGAACGTTCCGACGTTCAAAGACGGCGAGATAATCCTTCTTGCCGTGACAGGTAATGTTCCGAGAATAGTGATATACCAGTCGCCGGTAGGAAAGGACGAATTCAATTGCAAGGGGTATTCCAACGACTATCGCAACAGCATGAACTGCGTTCCTTATGATGAAGATATCGATATCAAGATATGGTCACGAAAAGGAACCAACCATGAAGTCATGCGTGTCAACGCCAAAGAACTCCTTGACGATTTGCAGGAGCAGATCAAGGAAAATCCGAACGATAAAACAAAATGGGAAACACCCAGGGAAAACGAACGCGGCAAGGTCACGTTTGCTTTTGCGGGTATCGTTGAATCGCTGCCCGATTTAGTCCCCACGGCAACACCCGCGGAAACACCCGCTGTCGATGAATCGGCGCAAATCGATCCTCCAATCGAATCGCTGGAAGCTCCGACCTTCAAGGCAGGATTGCATGTCTTCCTTGCAGTCAAAGGGAGCGTTCCGAGAATGGTGATTTACCAGTCCCCGGTCGGAAAAGACGAATTCAATGACAAGGGGTTTCCCGAAGACGATGGTTACGGTGACAACCTCGTTCCCTATGATAACGGTATTGATCTCAGGATATGGACGCGAAAGGGAACCAACCGTGAAGTCATGCGTTTCAATGCCAAGGAACTTCTTGACGATTTGCAACAACAGATCGAGGAAAATCCGAACGATAAGACGAAATGGAGGACGACAAGGGAAAACAATGACGGCGAGGTCACGTTTGTCTTTACGGGCACTTCGGAATTACAGTCGCGTAAAGTCCCCCCCGCAACGCTCGCCGTCGTGGAACCGACGCCGCGTGATTTGCAGCGTGATTCGCAAGGGGAATCGCCGGAGGTTCCGGTCTTCAAGGACGGCGAAAAGGTCTTTCTTACCGTGAAAGGAAATGTTCCGAGAATGCTTGTTTATCAGTCGCCGATCGGAAAAAATGAATTCAAGCACTTTTTCGAAGATGATTTTTTCGGCGATTACCTCATTCCCTATGACAAGGATGTTTTTGTCCGGATATGGTCGAGAAAGGGGAGCAATCGTGAGGTCATGCACATCAATGCCAAAGAACTCCTTGACAATTTGCATGCCCACATCAAGGAAAATCCCAACAACAAAACGAAATGGGAAACAACGGCGAAAAACGAATTTGGCAAGGTCACGTTTACCTATGCGGGTACTCGAAATTTTTATGATTTGATATCCGCCGCCGAGGAACAGACGAGTGCGAATCCGCCCCCAAAGTCATGGCCGACCCCGGGTTTTTTCAGACTGTCCCGCGAAGTGGCCCAAAAAATATCTTCCGGCGACGTGTACCTGAAGTGTTGGCGTGACGGTGAATTTCAGCGATTCAGCGATTTGCGGTTCCCCCGTTTCGATAATTCCAGGACCGTCGTCGTTCTTATTCACGGTTTGTTCTGTTCCTCCGAAGATAAATGGATGGCCGACATGGCGGCGCGGATCAAAAAAGGGGAACCGAACACGGAAATACTCGCCGTTGATTGGTCGAAACCGGCCTTGAATGAAATCAAAAAAAGGGGGCTCGACCCGATCAATATGTTTGTCGATACCCCCCTTGTTGTGACAAGTATTCCGCCCGTCGCCGAAAACGTCCATGAATATTTGTTCGATAAAACCGGGTTGGCATTGCAACCGAGCGCAATCCATATTATCGGCTTTTCGCATGGAGCACACATCGGCGGTCTGGTCGGCGTGAAAACGAAAGGGACCTTACGGCGATTGACGTTACTCGATCCGTCCGCGCGCCTTTCGCATATTTTTACGGGCTCCAATTTTTTCGGGGGCGGTTGGGACAGTCAAGCGGCGAAATTTACGGACATGTATCGCACATCCTATTGGGCGGGGGCCGGCAAGGCCTACGGACACAAGTCCTTTAAGGTCGAGGAAGAGGGTGCGAACAAAAGCCAAAAAGATCGGCACAATTTCGCCACGGAATGGTTTGCGTCCACGATCGGAAGACGGTGTCAATATTACGGATATTCCATGACGATTCCGGAAGACGTCCCCTTCAAAGGCGGTGCATGGACGGGAACGATCGTTGTCGGTACCTCACCGTAGATTGCATGGCAAAACGACCGCATGGTCGTTGTCGTGAGAACGCTTCCGTTTTGCCGCCGACGCTTGGGAAACGTTTCGAAAAAATCGTCCGAAAATCGAGATCGACTGTGCGTTTTGAAGAAGTTGCCGCTTCAGCGAACGAAGCGTTTCCCGGCGATCTCCTGTTCGGGATCGATTTCATCGCCGTTCGACGGCATTCCCTTTCGGGGCTCGCGAAAAACAATCACGCAAAACACACGGAGCCGTGAGATATTTCGCGGCATCGATATTTTGCGTGATTGGAATCCATTAAACGAAGCGGTCGAAACCTCGAACGAAGGCCGAAGTTTCGGCAATCGACCGTTCCCGTTTCGGATGATGGGTACGAGGCGTCGACCTCGCCCTGCGTTTCATGAGATCGTAAGCTATTTGGCGCCTTTGATCTTTTTGAGAACGAAATTACGAACGTCGTCTTCCAAGTGAATCGGAATACGGACCGCTTTCGTTTCGCAGCCGTACTTCCCGCTTCCCTTCGGACGACCGGCTCGCGATTTGCCGACTTTTTTCGTTACGGGAGTGGCGGCTTTCGCTCGGACCGACTTTTTCGTGCTTTTTTTGGGCATTGATGACCTCCTTCGAAATTATCCTTGTTTGAACCGGTAAACGAACACGATTCACTGTTCGTATTATAGCAACGGTTTTGCAAAAAGAAAGAGGGTTTTTCCCATTTTCGGAAAAAATATTGTTCCGGGCAATTCGTCGCGAAAATTCACGGGGGGAAATTCGGACGTTTTTGTTTATTGTTGCGCTCCGTCGCCGGTTCTTTCGTTTTCCCTTTTCTGTTGCGCACATAAAAAAGGGAGGTTGCTTTCAAGCGTGTCGGGATGGCGGATCATCTCGTCGAGCGTCAGCCATTGAACGGATTCGACTTCCTCCGGATTCGGCCGAAAGACGGCGTTTTCGGCGAGTTCCGCGGCCCACCAACGGAGATGGACGTTCCATGCCGTTACGGATTCGTCGATTTGCCGTAACGGCTTGACGGCGACGCCGAGCTCTTCGTGGCATTCGCGGACGATCGCCTGTTCAACCGTCTCGCCCGGCTCGATGCCGCCGCCGGGAAAACAGACCTTTCCCGGAGCGATGACCGTTTGAGAGCGGGTGATCGTCAAAAAGCGCCCGGTACGTTCAACGACGGCGACGACGCCGTACCTTTCGATTGACATTTTTTTGGGGGGCGACAAAAGTGGATTGAAGAAATCGGACAAAAATGCCGGCTCCCATTCCGAGAGCCGCGCCGACGACGTCCTGGAGAATGTCTTCCCACTCGAACGTGCGGATCGGGAGGAATTCCTGAACGATTTCCGTCAGGAACGTGTACCCCACGAGAACGGCGAACCAAAAGAAAACGGAGTGTTTCCGTCTTCCGAGTTCCACCAGGAGCCCCAACAAACCGAACGTGATGACATGGGCGTATCCTCGCGGCCCCTCCGACGGTTCCCATCCGAACAGCAGAGCTCGCGGATCGGGGAGCCAAAGAAGAAGCGTCAGAAAAATCCAGTACACGATTGTCGCGGTCCTGAGATGGCGAAGCGATCGAGACAGTGAAGGGGAGGGCGTCGACGACGGAGAAATCTTTTTGAAGGACATTCGATAGTGAACAAAATTCTCTGGGAATGAACGATCTTCAATGACGCAATGCCGGCAGGGACATGTCACGGAAAATCGAGTTTGCCGAACCCAAAGTCGTTCTGCTCGAAAAGTGGTACTTGATGTTCAACCGTTTTCAGGAAAACCAATCAGTTCGCCAACGATGAATTCTAACACGGGGTTTTCAGGTGTCAAAGCCGACGTTGGCCACACCGTCGAAAAACTGGAGCGTGCCACCGAAAGTTTCGACAATCGCCGTTATTTACAAACGGAAACGGATGTCGTAAAATATCGGTTTCGTATTATTTCGTCCCACTCTGTTCCTGGAGGGCATGTCATGAGCAAACCCACACGTCGTGAATTTTTGAAGAAATCGGCCTTGGCGGCGTCCATGGTCGGCGGAGCCCCTTATTTCCTCTCGAGCGCTCAACCGGTTCTTGCCCAAGCTCCGAGTGACCGCCTCCGGATGGGATGCATCGGTGTCGGCGACATGGGCCGCGGCGACGCCCGCGGATTCAACGGCCTTGTCGATATCGTGGCGGCTTGCGACGTCGATTCGCTGCACCTCGACATGGCGCAAGAGGACAAGGGTATCGGTAAAAAAGGGGAAGACGGCAAAAAACTTCCGCTCGACCTCTACAAGGACTACCGCAAAATTCTCGAACGGAAAGACATCGACGTCGTGTCGATCGTCACGGTGGATCACTGGCACGTCAAAATCGCGATTGAAGCGTTGCAGGCGGGGAAGCACGTTTTCTGCCAGAAACCGCTCACGCTGACCGTCGAGGAAGGGCAATTGGTTCGTGAAGCATGCAAAAAATACGGCAAGGTCTTCCAGGTCGGCACGCAACAGCGGAGCCAGCGGGACCAATTCCTGATCGCGATTCTCATGGTGCAAAAAGGAATTCTTGGCGACATCACGAAGATGACCTGCGATATCGGCGGTTGCCCGACTTGCGGACCAATCCCGAAGGCCGACGTGCCGTCACATCTCGACTTCGACATGTGGCTGGGACAGTGTCCCCAAGTCGACTACATTGCAACGACGGAAAAGGCGAAGGACAAGGATTGGCCGAAGAACAGTCGAACCCATTACGAATTCCGTTGGTTCTACGAATACGGCGGGGGCAAGTTCACCGACTGGGGCGCCCACCACATCGACATCGCCATGTGGGCGCTCGGCGAAAACGGTCCCGGCAAAGGCCCGATCAGCTTCAATCCGATCCTTGCGGAACATCCGGTGCCGTTCAAGGACGGTTATCCGACGGTCGACAACCAGTACAACACCTCAAACAAGTTCCACATCGAATGCAAGTTCGGCAGCGGCATCGTAATGGACGTCGTCAGCAACAGCCCGGACACCAACGGTATTTTGATCGAAGGAACCAAGGGAAAGATTCACGTCAGCCGCAGCCGTATCAAAGGGAAACCTTACGAGGAACTCGGCGGTCAGTTGACCGAAAAAGGGCAAGCGGTTCCGTACGATAAACTTCCCGAACTGCAAAAAGCGTTCCCGGAAGAGGATTTCGTCCGCCTCTACAACGGTCGGAAGTTCGAGGGACACAAACAGAATTTCATTTCATGCATTCGGGACGGCGGCAAACCGGTTTCCGACGTCGAGACGCATGTTCAAGCGATGAACACCTGCCATCTCTGTGCGATCGCGGCCCGACTGGGACGTGAAGTCGCTTGGGATCCGATGGCCGAAAAGACCGGCGACGCCCAATCGCAGACGTTCCTCGCAAGGGAGCGGCGAAAAGGTTATGAAATCAGTCGCTCTTGACCCCTTATGAGCCGGGACCTGTGGTTCCGACTCCATTTTTATGTACAAAATCGGTATTCTCAGCGACACGCACGGCTTGGTTTCCTTTGCGGAGCGGGCTCGTCGGCTACTCGAAGAGCAAGGCGTGTCGTTGATCATCCATTGCGGCGACATCGGAGGCGAGACGGTCGTGAAGGTGTTCGAAGGGATCGAAACACATTTCGTGTACGGAAACGGCGACGGTGAAAACGAGATCCTCCGTCAAGCCGCGACGGCGACCGGCAACACGATGCACGGCTGGATCGGATTCCTTGAGCGGCACGGCAAGCGAATCTGTTTTCTCCACGGTCATCGAAACAGGGATTTCGATTCCGTACTGAATTCCGGAGCGTGGGACCTTGTCTGCGTCGGCCACACCCATGTCCCGATGTTGGAACAGCATGGAAAAACGCTGCTCCTGAACCCCGGTGCGTTCGAACGGGTTCGAACGCCGACGATCGCCGTCGTCGATTTGGACGACATGAGCGTGCAAACCATCATCGTCCAGTCCGCGTTTGTTTTTTGAGCGATAATCGCATGCGACCATTGGTGTTCTTTTTACTCATTGCGTTTTTGTCTTTCGTTGCCGATGTAAGTCTCGGCGACGAAGACCGTTCGGCTGCGATGACGAAAGAATTCGATGCCGCGTTGGGACCCCATCAAGCGATACGAAAAGAGACGTTGATGTCCTTCGACGAGCAACGCAAAACCGCTCTCCAAGCCAAAGAGAACGGCGATGCTCAGGAGGTCGAGAGATTGCTCGGTCAAATGATGGAATTCTGCCTATCCAGTTACGACCCGCCGTATTTATTACAAAAATTCGTGGCCGTTTGCCTTCGGGTGGACTCGTTCGAATACTATTTCAAGGCGAAATTGATGTTGTTCGAATTCGCCGACGACTCGAAATGGCCGGATTCATTCGGCAACAAGGACGGTCGTTATCTCGAAGACAAAATCCGTGCCTTGCTTGGATTCGAACTGCCGCTGGAATGGAGTGAAAAGGACGCGAGAATCGCTTATCAAATCGATAAGACGATCGAAGATGAAAAAGTGAAACACGAACGCGGCATGCAGAAAATTTACGCGGAGATCAAAAAAAATCCCGACGATAGAACACTCTTTATCAAGGCACGAACACTGACACCGGATCCGGTTCCGATCGAAACGCTTGAAGTCGCACGAAAAATCCAAAACATCCGGCTCCGGAACGAGTACATCGTCAATATCGTTGAAAGAACCGCATGGGGCAAGGACGGCGATGGGGCCGAAAAAGTGTACGACATGCTCGAAGATCCTTATCGTCGGGATCTCGTCCTTGCGAAAAATGTTTTTTATCAGACCGTACGCAGGAAAAACGGACGCATCACCGGCGACCGGTACGACAATCTCGCGGAGCTTCCGACTATTCGGAACCCGATCGCCCGCATCGTCACCGCGCTGGATTGCTGCTCGCGTGCCAATACGGCTTTGTGGGAAAGAAAACCGTCTTTTTGTGCTTATCAGTCCGCCCTTGTCAGTTATGCGATCAAAACGGCAAATGAAACCAAGGATGATTATGTCAGGGCTTACGGGTATTACCTGATTGATCAATTTTTGGGACAACATCAAATCGGAATCTTCTGTGCCGAAGACAATATCGTGACGTTGATGCTCCAATCCGTGGAGCGTTTGTCCGATGCCGCTGAGAAAAAATCGTTCGAATTCAGCATCGATTTCAATAAAAAACTTCGAAACGCCATCGCTGCTTTGACCAAGGAGAACGAACAAGAACAGTGGCGTATCGATAATATTTCCCGTCATCGCAAGGAAGCCGACGTAGGCGGCTTCGCCCGCTTCGACGAACTCCGTGACCGATACGGCTACATCCGATATCTGGTTGAGCGGAATGATCGTAAAAAACTCTTTGCCGCCGTCGACGAATTGAACGAGGTTCTTCTCCGGGAAAAATACATCGACGATCTTCGCAAGGCGGCGGACATCAACGTCGCCTTGGGACGTTACGATCAGGCGATCGAACTGACCGATCAGATCATCGCGGAAGGTTGGCGCAACGAAAGCTATCGCGAATTCATTTCCGCGACGTTATTAAAAGGGAACGTGAAAGAAGCGAAAAAAATGGCCGGACATATTTCCGACGAGACCTTGCGAGATGAGATCCTTTCGAAGATTAAGCATCCGGAGAACGCCGACGCGCCTTGGCTCGGTATCGGCGGCTATTCGGAATTGGAAACTCCCGATTAACTTCCCAACCCCACGAAATCATGCACAATTTTTATTGTTGGACGATTTTTCTTTGCGTCGTCTCCATGACGTTCGCCGTTCAAGGCCGAACCCAGGAACCGGAAAAAGCGGCCCCCGGCAAACAGGTCGTCGAATCGGTCGACCTTCCGGCGAGCACGAGTACCTGGGACTACGGCAAGGAGCAGATGAAGAATATCGGCGAACCGCGACCGCTCGACGAAACGAAAACGGAAACCGTACGATATTGGATCTATCTGCCGCTCGATTACGAAAAACTCGCGGCGGACAAAGGAGCTCCGCTCTTCCTGTTCCTGCATGGGGCCGGGGAACGCGGAGACACACCGGATGAAATCGGGAAGGTGAAAGTTCACGGGCCGCCGAAACTGCTCGACAAGCCGGAATTCCAAAAAAGCTGGCCGTGCGTCACGGTCTCGCCGCAGTGCAAGAACAATTTCGCGTGGTCCCCGGAACAGCTTTCGTTGTTGTTGAACGAAATCGAAAAACGGTACAAAATCGACAAGGGCCGCGTTTACGTTTCAGGAATCAGCATGGGAGGCTTCGGGACGTGGATGTGCCTGAACAACGAACCGACAAGATTCCGGGCCGCGGCGCCGATTTGCGGTGGGGCAAAGTCGGAATGGGCGAAGAATTACATCGGCATCCCGATCTGGAATTTTCACGGCGACAAGGATGGAGCGGTTCCTTATTTCATGTCCGAAAAGATCGTCGAGGCGATCCGAAAGGCCGGAGGAAAGAAGATCATTTTCACGACCTACGCCGGCGGCGGCCACGACGTCTGGACAAGAACATACGACAACCAACTTCTGTACGATTGGATGTTCACGCAATGAGTTTTGAAGATTCGCTGATTCGACTGGAAGAAATCGTCAAGCAACTCGACGACGGACGCACCGACCTCGAAACCGCGTTGGCGCGGTACGAGGAGGGGGTTTCGCTGCTTCGAAAATGTCACGGAATCCTCGACGGAGCGCAACGAAAAATCGAAATCCTCCGCGGCGTCGACGAGAACGGCGAACCGGTTCTCGAACCGGTCGCCGAACGGGATTTCAAGACCGATGTCGCCGTTAAATGAAAGCGTCCGACTTTTTGAATCCGATTTTCGTTCGAGAAATTCGGGCGGCGGTACGCAATCGTATGGTCTCGGTCTGCTTCTGTCTCAACCTGATTTTGCTTTGCTGGACCACGTTCAGTACGCTACTCCATCCGACGACGCAAAAACCGGACGATATTTTCTACACGTCCGACGGAAAAAATCTTTTCGTTTTGATTTTACTCGAGGAATACCTCGTCGGGTTGGCGGTCGTTTCGCTCTGGACGCTCTGCACGACGATTCGGGACGGACTCGGCGACGAGATGATTTACACGACACCGCTTCCCGAGCCGAAGTTCATTTACGGCAAGGTGTATGCGGCGTTTATCGTACTCCTTTTGCTCTACAGTTCGATGTTGCCGTTTCTCTGTGTCGCTTATTATCTGCGGGGCGTCGATCTCGTCGAAATGTTGGCAATTCCGCCGGTCCTGCTGCTTTCGTCGGTGGCCGCCAGTTACGCCGTCGCGGTGATCGCCTATCGGCTTGAAAACGTGCAAAAATGCGTCCTTTTTCTCGGCGGCGTGCTCTTGACGCTGATTTGCGGCGGCTTCATCGCTTTTCTTCCGCTCACCTTGCCGCTCTTTCTTCTTCTGCTCAAAGGGATCCTCGGCGGGTCGGAATTCGCGGTTTTTCTGTTCGAGTTGATTCCGCTGGCGCTCTTTTCGTTCTACATTTATGCGATTTCGCGCATTTTTATCGGTGTCCGATTGACGACGGGGCAACGAATCGGAATTTTTATCCTCCTCACGATCGTTGCGGCATTCGTGATGGTGGTCGCGGAGATTTGCGTACGGGCCGCTTGGGGACGTTGACGTCGCCGCATCGATTTTCACGCGGAGCGGCTAAAACGCAAGGGTTCGCAAAATCGGACGAAAAGTTTTCACTCTTCCTTGCGGTAGACGGCGGGTTTGACGTACTTCCAGGGCGTCTGGTCGCGGCCCAGCGTTTCGGAATGTCCGATCAAGAGATATCCGCCGTTGACCGTGTGTTTGTACATCCGGTTGACAAGCTCGATTTTCGTTTCGGTATCGAAATAGATCATTACGTTGCGGCACCAGATGCAGTCGAACGGCTTTTTGAACGGCAACGTCTTGTTCATCAGATTGAACCGGCGGTAGGTGACTTCCTTCTTCAGTTTGTCGACGACGGCGTATCCGTCGGGAAGCTTTTTGAAGTACTTGCTGATGATTCCCGGGGCGACCCCTTGGAGGCGGTTGACGTCGTAAACTCCCTTGACGGCGGCGGCGAGTGCTTTTTCGGAAACATCGGTCGCCAAGAGGCCGCAATCCCAATTCGCGTAATCCTGCCCGAAATGTTCCAGGAGCGTGATGATCAGCGTGTACGGTTCCTCGCCGCTGGAAGCCGCGGCGCACCAGATACGCAAGTCTTTGCTATTCATCGCCTTGTGACGCTGCGTCATCCACGGCAGGATGTCGCTTTTAAAGAAGTCGAAATGGTCCGACTCGCGGAAGAAGAACGTGTGGTTCGTCGTGATCTGGTTCGCTAATTCACTGATCGCACGATCTGTCTTATCGGCGATGAGACCGTCGTAGTACTCTTTGAACGTTTTCAGACCGCGTTCGCGCAAAATCTTCTGGAGCCGTCCGACCACGAGGTTCTTCTTCTGGTCCGACAGCGTGATTCCGAAACGATTATACACCAAATCCCGAATCGCGTTGAATTCCGCGTCCGTGATGTGCATCATCTCGCCGACTACCTGATTATGGTCGCTCATGATTCGTCAAGGATTTTCAGGGGCACCGGAACCTTCGGTTCGCGGGCTAAACGAGATGTTACGGTATATTGTTACGGTATATTACCCGACCGTTGCTTCGAGGTCGGCGAAGGACATTTCAGGGTGTCCGTTCTTCGGTCCGTCGTCATCGGCCCAATCGTTGGCTTTGTTGATCGGCGAGGCGGCATACGAACCGCTCATCTGGCTGACCGCGCCGACGTCGACGATCAAGCTGACCGTTCCGTCGCCGAGAATCGTACAGCCAGAGAAACCGGGCGAATTGCCGACGTAATCGGGAAGTCCCTTGATCACGGTCTGCTGCTGTCCGATGATTTCGTCGACGAAAAACGCGAACGAACGGCCGCTGTCCTCGGCGACGATCAAAATACCGTCCTTCAGTTTCACGGAACCGGGTTCCCGTCCAAAAACGTCATAAAGTCGGATCACCGGGACCATTTCCTCGCGGAGCCGCAAGATTTCGCGGCCTTCCGGCGTTATGGTAATCTGGTTCATCGTCGGAACGAGACTTTCGCGGATCGCCAACGTCGGGATCATGTATTTGCCGGTTCCGACCCGAACGAGCATTGCGTCGACGATCGCCAACGTCAACGGAATCCGAAGCGTGAATGTCGAACCTTGGCCCCACTTGCTCATGATGTCGATGCGACCGTTGAGCTTTTCGATGTTTCGCTTCACGACGTCCATCCCGACACCGCGGCCGGAAATATCCGTCACCTTGTCGGCGGTCGAGAAACCGGGCTCGAAGACCAATTTGAAAATCTTTTCATCCGGCCAATCTTTCGCTTCGGTGCCGACAAGTCCCTTTTCGATCGCCTTACTGAGGATCCGTTCCCGATTCAAACCGCGACCGTCGTCCCGAATCAGAATCCAGACTTCGCCCCCTTCGTGTCGGCCTTCCAAGGTCACGGTTCCGGTGTCTCCCTTGCCCGCCTTGATTCGTTCTTCCGGGTTCGGTTCGATGCCGTGGTCGCAACTGTTACGGACGATGTGAACCAACGGGTCGGCGATTTGTTCGATCACCGTTTTGTCGACTTCGGTTTCTTCGCCGACGAGATTCAACTTGATCTTCTTGCCGGACTTCGTCGCCAAGTCGTGAACGAGGCGGATCATCTTTCGGAACGTCGCGGAGAGCGGAATCATCCGGACGGACATTGCGGTGTCCTTCAGATCGTCGCAAATTCGGCGGAGTTGGTGCTTCGCACGGTTGTAGTATTCGTCCTCGACATGGGAAACCGCCGGACAGCGTGTTACCATCGACTCGGCGATTACAAGTTCGCCGACCAAGTTGATCAGCAAGTCGAGTTTGTGCAAGTCGACGCGGATATCCTGTTTCGCTTTGGCGGTACCGGCGGCTCCACCGCCTCCGCTTCCACCGGCCGCACCGCCTCCGCCTGCTCCTCCCCCCCCGGTCGGAGCCGACGGCTTGGCGGCGGCAGGTTTTTTGGGCTCGTCATCGTCCGCATCCGGTAGTATGTCGGAAACCTTGATCGGGGCTTGCGGAGCGGCCGCTTTCGGCGTTTCAACGGGCGCTGCCGGTGCCATAACGGGTTGCGGGGCGACCGGCGGCGCCGGAGCGGCTTCCGGAACCGTTTCACCGCTGAGGAAGGTGTTTAGCGACTTAATGTGAGCGTCGATATCCGGAATCCGCGCGGAACCTCCCGCTTCGAGATCGTCGACGGCGGCACCGAGCACGTCGAGCAAGCCGAGCAGCTTGCTGATATTTTGGTTGGTCGGCGTCATCTCACCGCCGCGCAGCTTGTCGAGGAGCGTCTCCATGACGTGACTGAGGTGCTCCAGATCGACAAGTCCCATGAACCCGCAATTTCCCTTGAAACTGTGGATGTATCGGAACGAATCCTTGAGCGGTTCGGTCGAGTCGACGGTGTCGTCGAGAACGAGGAGCAGTGCCTGTTCGGCGGCGTCAAGCTGTTCGGTCGCTTCCAACACGAAACCGTGCCGCATTTCAGGGGAGAGTTGCAGAGCGGTCGTTTCCTGCTTCATGATCGTCTCGGTGGAGGCGGGAGCAGGTTCCGGGGGGGCGACAACCGGAGCGGGCGTGGAAGTCGGTTCCGGAATGGGAGCGGGAGTCGGAACAGCAGGGGGTGCGGGAGCAGCGGCTTTCTGCAGCAGAGCGGGAACATCGTCGTCGAGCGGTTCGCCGGCAACGTGCTTTTTCAGTTTGGCGATGATCACCTGAGCTTGATCCGTAAATCCTTCGTCGTTGCCGGTTTCCGCGATGTGTTCCAACATTTCGCGGAACAGGTCGAGCGCTTTGCAGAGCGTCGTTGTAATCTGGACGGTCAAGTCCAATTTGCCGTTGCGGATTTTGTCGAGCAACGTTTCGGCTTCGTGCGTGACCGACGTGACCGTCGTGAGCGCAAGGAATCCGGCGCTTCCCTTCATCGAGTGGAAGAGTCGGAAGACCGAGTTGATCAGTTCCTTGTCAACGGCGCCGGCCTCTTCGCTGCCGTGCTGGATTTCGATGAGCGTCGGCTCCACCTCGTCGATGTATTCGCGGGCTTCCTGGACGAACTCCAGAATCAACGACATGTCGTTCATTGTACTACTCGCTGCAAATGGCGGGAACGTTCGCCGGAACAATCCGGATGACCGAAACGAAATGGTTCACGCAGGGAAGGAAGGCTGAAAACTCTATCAATGGTAAAAAATAGGTCGAATCTCGCGGCGAATCAAGCGGCGGCGCGGCAATTGTGCTCAAATGGGACAGTTTGGCAGGCGAATTCACCGAAAAAACGGACTTTTACCATTGTACCGAATTTTTCGGGCCGCGCGTATCGGGGGACGTTGTTTTCCGTCAAAACCTACGCCGCAGTCTGCCCCATCTGAAATATCGGCAAGAGGAGCGACACAATAATATAAAAAACCGCGACAGACATCATAAGGAGCATAATCGGCTCGATGAGCCTGACCATCATGTCGAGTTTGCGGGCGTTGGCCCGCTCAATCGTGTCGGCAACATTGACGAGAACATTTTCGAGCGTGTTCGACTCCTCGGCGACGGCGATCATCGCCATGACTTGCGGAGGAAAGACGCCGGAATCCGCAAGCGGCTTCGACAACGGCTCGCCGCTGGAAACGTTTTCGGCGGCTTTCTTCACGGCATCGGCGAGCAGCGCGTTGCCGGTCGAATGGCTGCTGATGTCCAGAGCTCGAAGAATCGGGACGCCGTTTTCCAACAGGGTGCCGAGCACACGACAGAATCGGGAAACCGCACCGCTCTGCAAAATCGGGCCGACGAGCGGCAAACGGAGCTTGATTCGGTCGAGAAGCGTGCGGCCCCATTTCGTCGAAAGCTGCCCCTGAATCCAAAAAGCGGCAAACGCAACGGCTCCGACAACGTACAGACCGTATTTCAACATGAAACCGCGCATCACAAGGAGCGACTGCGTCGACCACGGCAAATCGAGCCCCATCGCCTTCATTTGGTCGAAAAACGGTTGGAACAGCGGCACGAAAAAGACGAGCAACACGACGACGACGGTAAACCCGACGACGAGCAGGATCATCGGATAGATCATTGCGCCGACGATCTTTCCTTTCATTTCGGACTGCTGTTCGAGGAATTTCGAGGTTCGGCGGAGCGAATCTTCGAGGAATGCCCCTTCGGCGCCGGCGCGAATCACGCTGACGGTCAAATCGTCGAAAACGCCGGCATGGGCCGCAAAAGCAACGTCGATCGCCTCACCATCGGCGATGCGGTCGTGAATGTCGGTCAACACTTCCTTCAGTGCAGGCTGTTTCGTCTGTTTGACGAGTACTTGGAACGAGTCGAGCACCGGGACGCCGTTTTCCAAGAGGTCGGCGAGCTGCGAAAGCGTCGAAGCGATCAGGGCGTCGGAGATATGCCCTTTTCCGAACGAGAAATTGATCTCCCCCCGATTCGCGTCGTCGACCCGGATCGGAAAGAGCGATAAACGATGCAAGGCGTCCAGCGCCTCGCGCTTCGAATTCGCGGTCAGTTTGCCGGAAACGTCGACTCCCGCCGCCGTTCGTGCCGTGTAAACGAAATCGGGCATGAAAAAATATCAGGAAAACGGTGATTGCCGTTGGTGGTAGGCAGTCGACCGCCGGGCGACTGCGTGCGGTACTCCGCACTGGCCTCTGTGAAATCGACATTTTCACAGGGGCCGGTCGGCTGACGCCGACGTTGCCGCCCGGCGGTCGGCAACCTACCTTTCCAAATCGAATCCCGTCCATGCGTAAGGCCAATCTTCGGAACGGGCAACCAAACCTTGTCGAACCGGATTTCGCCGAATATATTCCATTTTTTCATCCAACGATTCATCGGAACGAATTCGGTGATCGAAAAAATCCTCCTGCCAGTCGATTCTTGTGTGACAAGTATGGAATCGCTTCCAGTCCGTCATAATCTTCTTCATCTCGAATCCTTGGCCGAAAGCGAGCAAGGCGTGAAAATGGTCAGGCATGACCAGAGCGTAAACGACCCACCATTGCCGAAGGGATTGTCGATAGAAAAGACTCTCCCTTATCTGATCGGCAATTTCCGACTTGGCAAGACTGTTCACATGTCGCTGACGACAACAGATCGTAATAAAGAAAACAGCATCTTCGGCAATCCAACGCGGAATGTCGTGATCCAGCTTGCGTTTCATTGATGAAGGAAAGAAAAGGTAGGTCGTCGACCGCCGGGCGACGACGTGCGGTACACCGCACTCGCCCCTGCGAAATCTATGTTTTCACAGGGACAGGTCGGCTGACGCCGACGTTGCCGCCCGGCGGTCGGCAACCTACCAAAAAACTAGTCGATCTTCTTCGACTGGGCCAAAGCGGAGTAGAACGCAAAGCGTTCGGTCGCGTCCTTCTGGGCTTCGCCGATCAGCTTTTCGAAGACGTCCGGCTTCGCACGGTTCAGAACCGCGAAACGGTTCTGTTTCAGTACGAAATCCTTGATCGTTCCTTCCGGCGTCTTGTTCGCGATTTCAAGCGGCTGATCCTTGCGGGGATCATACGTGTAAATCGGCCAGTATCCGCACTTGACGGCTTCCTTTTGGACTTCGAGACCGACTTCCATATCCGGCATGCCGTGCGCGATGCAGTGTGCGTAAGCGACGATCAACGAAGGACCTTTATACGCTTCCGCGGCACGGATCGCCTTGATCGCGTGGTTCGGATTCGCACCCAAGGAGATTTGCGCGACGTAAACGTTTCCGTATGCCATCGCCATCATTCCGAGATCTTTCTTGCGGGTCGGTTTGCCGCCGGCGGCGAACTTCGCAACGGCTCCCATCGGGGTCGACTTCGACGCCTGACCGCCGGTGTTCGAATAGACTTCGGTGTCGAGCACCATCACGTTGATGTCACGCCCCGACGCCAAAACGTGATCCAAGCCGCCGTATCCGATGTCGTAAGCCCAACCGTCACCGCCGAACGCCCAGCAGCTCCGACGAACCAACGAATCGGCAGCGTTGAACAGGTTCATGCCGGTCGTCTTGTCGGTGCAATCGGCGCCGCTTTGGCAAGCGGTGATTTTCGCCTTGAGTTCGGCGACCCATTTCCGCTGTTGCGCGATTTCCGCTTCGGTTTCCTGCTTGTTGTTCAGGATGTTGTCGACCAGTTCGGCACCGATCTTGTCCCGCTTCGCCGTCAGAATTTCCGTCGCGAAATGGTTCTGTTGATCGACCGCCAACCGAAGACCGAGCGCGAATTCGGCGTTGTCTTCGAACAGCGAGTTGCACCACGCCGGACCGCGTCCGTTGGCGTCGACGCAGTACGGCGTCGTCGGCAGGTTGCCGCCGTAAATCGACGAGCAGCCGGTCGCGTTACCGATCAGCATTCGATCACCGTAGAACTGCGTGACCAGTTTCAGGTACGGCGTTTCGCCGCAACCGCCGCAAGCACCGGAGAACTCGAACATCGGGAGCAAGAGTTGCGAACCCTTGATTCCGTCGGCGTTGACTTCCGCCCGATCCGCATCGGGAATCGTCAGGAAAAAGTCCCAATTCGCGCGTTCGGCGTCGAGATGGTCGTGCTTGTTTTCCATGTTGATCGCCTTGCGACCTTCCTGCGTCTTGTTCTTGCCGGGGCAATTGCGAACACAGAGACCGCAGCCGACGCAATCATCGGGAGCCGGTTGGATGCACATTTTGGCGCCGGGATACTCTTTCGTCTTCCACTCGATCGACTTGAACGTCTTCGGAGCGTTGGCGAGGAGGGCGGCGTCGAATTTCTTCATTCGGATCGCGGCGTGCGGGCAAACGAGCGAACACTGGCCGCACTGCAAGCAGGCGTTCGGATCCCAAATCGGAATCTGGATCGCGATGGATCGCTTTTCGTATTGGGCGGTCGCCGTCGGGAACGTTCCGTCGACCGGGAACGCGCTGACCGGGAGATCGTCGCCGCGCTGGGCGATGATTTCGCCGAGAACTTCCTTGACGAACTTCGGCGGATTGCCGACGGTTCCGGACTGACGATGCTTCGTCGAGGAAGCCGTGTTCGGATATTTGACCTGTTTCAGAGCGGCAAGCGCGGAGTCGACGGCGTCGAAGTTCTTCTGAACGACCGCTTCACCCTTTTTGCCGTAGGTCTTCTTGATCGCGTTCTTGATGTGTCCGATCGCCTCTTCGGAGGTTTTGAACAACTTGGCGAGCTTGAAGAAACAGGTCTGCATCACGGTGTTGATGCGGTTTCCCATACCGGCTTCGTGGGCGACCTTCACGGCGTCGACGACGAAGAATTCGACCTTCTTCTTGATGATTTCGTCCTGCAATTCGGTCGGAAGTTCCTTCCAAACGTCGTCCGGTCCGAACGGCGAGTTGAGAAGGAACGTTCCCCCCTCGACCAAGTTGGCGAGCATGTCGAGTTTCTCGGTGAAGACGAATTGGTGACACGCAACAAAGCTCGCCTTGGAAATGAAGTACGAACCCTTGATCGGACGCGGCGAGAATCGCAAGTGGGAAACCGTCACGGAACCCGCTTTCTTCGAGTCGTAAACGAAATAACCTTGAGCCGAAAGATGCGTGTTTTCACCGACGATCTTCGTGGTGTCCTTGTTCGCACCGACCGTTCCGTCGGAGCCGAGACCGTAGAACAAGCAGCGAACGACGTCGTCCGCTTCCGTCGAGTAGTTCGGATCGTAGGAGAGGCTCAACTTCGTGACGTCGTCGTTGATGCCGACGGTGAATTCACGACGCGGTTTGTCCTTGGCGAGTTCGTCGTAAACCGCCTTGACCATCGTCGGGGAGAATTCCTTCGACGAAAGACCGTAGCGACCGCCGATCACGGTGAGCTTGTCGCCGTTCCAGTTTTCGGCAAGAGCGGTGAGAACATCCTGATACAGCGGTTCGCCGAGAGCGCCGGGTTCCTTCGTCCGGTCGAGAACGGCGATTTTCTTGACGGTCTTCGGTAGAGCGGCGACGAACGCTTCTCCGGCGAACGGACGGTAAAGTCGAACGTTGACGAGACCGACTTTCTCACCCGCCTTGATGTGGTCCAGATATTCTTCGATCACGCCGGTGGAGGACGCCATGGCGACGATCACGCGGTCGGCATCGGGAGCGCCGAAGTAATCGAAAAGGTGATACTGACGACCGGTCAACTTGGCGAACTTGTCCATTTCGGCTTGGACGATTCCGGCGACCTTG
>JAVBPI010000081.1:0-20683 GCA_031549705.1 Thermoguttaceae bacterium | reverse complement strand
ATTTTCTCTATTAATTTTTTATTTTTACGATATTTTATATTTAAAATGTTATTTCCCCCGCTACCTTCCCCCGCTTGTTCACTGTGTGGGGGGGTGGGGGCCCAGGCGGTTTCACTCTCGTTGAATTGCTCGTAGTCATTGCGATTATCGGCGTTCTTATCGCCCTTCTTCTCCCGGCGGTCCAAGCGGCACGCGAAGCGGCACGGCGTATGCAATGTGCCAGCCAACTGAAACAGATCGGCATCGGCGTCCATAATTTTCACGATACCTTGCGTGGAATTGTGCCGATCGGTATTGCCCAAGAGCGTCCAAGCGGTATGATTTTGCTCTTTCCGTTTCTCGAGCAGACCGCAATCTACGAAGTGTTCACGCGAGCGGGAAACAATTTCAACCAAGACATGAATCGCGTCTTTTGGGGTGTTCCCGGTTACGCCGTTACCACCGGCGCCAATACGAGTTTTACCGAGGATGAAAAGATAAAGCTCGCCAGGATTCCGAGCTATCGCTGCCCGACCCGTCGAGCGCCGACGGGCGAATACCGGGTGGTTTCCGAAGACACCGCTGTTGACGAATGGTGTGTCCGGAACGGTCCGCGAGGCGATTACGCGTTTGTGTGCCTCACGGACGAACCGAGAACTGGTATTTCCTGGCAACATTCCGCGGCTAATATCCCCAAGAACATCTCGGACACGAATTTTATGCCTCGGGTTGACGCAATGCTTAGCGTTTGCCGGGCTCCCTGCCGTGAAAACCCGACAGGCAACGATTGGGTAACGTGGTATCCCCGTGACACTTTTGCGCGAATCGTCGATGGAACCAGTAATACGGCTATTCTTGGTGAAAAGCATATTTCCGCTGTCAACCTGAACTTGTGCAATAACAACGCCACGACGAATCCGACCGATGGTTATCAACAGGATTGTGCTTACTCCAATACTTGGGTCACCGGGAGCTGGGGAGACGGCTGGAACGGACGCGGCTTCGGTTGGGGTTTTACGACCGGTGGAGCCGGGCATGTCGGCTTGTCCCGTGGTCCTGATGACAGAATTGACGGCCAACCCGGTAACTCCAGCTTCGGTAGTTGGCATCCCGGTATTTGCCAATTCCTTTTCTGTGACGGCGCCGTGCTCCCCGTTAGAAACACGATTTCCAGTGGATCAATGGACGATCACGGAATTCTCTTGATGTTGGCTGATGTCAGTGACGGTAAAACCCTTCCCAGTTTGGACTGACCAATCGAAATTATTGGTCACATTGTCCAATGCATCGTTTAGCGGAACCGCTTCATGGCGGTTCCGCTTTTTTTGTGTGAATCTCTTCTTTGACATCACACACCAAAGCTCGTTGATTTCAGCCGCGTTACGAATGAACATTTCACCGAACGTCGAAATTTCACTTTTTCGGTTTCGCTTTCATCATAAAACTTCCCTTGTCGTTGAACGACGTTTGCGGCTCTCGCACCACAAAGTCGGCGGGAACGTAATCGGGATCGGCTTGATGTCGGAATCGAGAACGACGACGGTCATCGTTTCGGGAATCCGCCAGGGCACGGCGTGCTCCGGTCCGATCTTGACGAAACCGATCGACTCCGCCGCACCGTTCATGCCGACGAACGCAATAACGCACAAAAACAAGAGGATCGATCGGTTCATTGATTCTTATTTGTCGTCGACCCTTCCGAGCGGTCGGGCGTTTTGATCGAGATCCTTGCCGTACTCGACGAGCAGTTTCGTTAATTCCTGTACGATTTCGGAATAACGGTCGCTCAGGTCGGTCGTTTCGGCGATATCTTCATCGAGATCATAAAGTCGCGGCTTGTCGTGCTTGACCGGTGGATTCGTCAGCGTCTCCGGTTTGAACTCGAGGTAAGAGCCGGGCAGGAAGAGCTTCCATTTTCCACGACGGACAACATTGCGGCCGTAGAAATAGGTATCCCGCGGCGACGTCTCACTCTTGCCGGAAATGTAATCCCAAGCATCGACGCCGTCGATCACGCGGTCGATCGGAACCTTGCCGCCGCAGAGTTTGTCGATCGTCGGAAACAGGTCGATCGACGAGACCATCGCATCACCGACCGTGTTCGCTTTAATTCCGTTCGGATATCGCATCAAACAGATCACGCGATGTCCGCCGTCGTATTTCGACTGCTTGCCGTCCCGCAACGGCGTCGCCTTGCCGCCGTCCTCCCCCATCGTCAACCACGGGCCGTTGTCCGAATTGAAAATAACCCAGGTCTTTTCGTCGACGCCGCATTCTTTAAGCGTTTCGAGAATTCGGCCGACGCTCCAATCGATTTCCTGGATCACGTCGCCGTAAAGTCCCTGCTCCGACTTTCCCGCGAAGTCGGGATGCGTGTACAACGGGATATGCGGCATCGAATGCGGCAGGTAAAGGAAGAACGACTTCTCTTTGTTACGTTTAATAAAATCGACCGCCCGGTCCGTGTAGCGGCGTGTCAGGAATTGCTGGTCGGGTTCCGTTTCGACGATCGTTTCGCCGTCGTAAAGCGGGAGCGGTGGGAACCCCTTTTTCTCCCCCTTGTTCGGCAAATTGATACCGTTGCGCATATCGTTCGAGTACGGTAATCCGAAATATTCGTCGAATCCCTGCCTCGTCGGCAGGAACGGTTTCGCGTCGCCCAAGTGCCATTTCCCGATGCAAGCGGTGGCGTAACCATGTTCCTTGAGCATTTCTGCGATCGTGATTTCGTTTGGGTTCAACCCGTCGCTGCCGGGTCCCGGTTTCTCGCCGCGTGTCGGGAAGAAAACGAAGTTCACGATCCCCACCCGATCCGGATAGCAACCCGTCAGGAGCGAAGCGCGGGACGGCGAACAAACCGTTGCTCCGGCATAGTAGTTCGTAAAGCGTCGTCCCTCGACGGCCAAGCGGTCGAGATTCGGCGTCTTAAACCCTTTCGCCCCGTAACAGCCGGCGTCGGCATAACCTTGATCGTCGGTCAAAATCAACACGATGTTCGGTCGCTCCGCTCCGAAAGAAATCGAACAAAAAACGGTGATGAACAATACCGCGACGGAAACAATTGATTGCAAAGAAAAATTCATAATCACCTTTCTTTTTCCGGGACAACGGATTGAAATGAAGATGTTTCTGACAAAGATGAATCACGAACGATCAACGGGCGAAACGTTTCGGGTCAATTCCGTAACGTTTTATTTTGTAGCGTAATATCCGCGACGTGGTTCCCAAGTCCTTGGCGGCGATCGCGGCGTTGCCGTTGGAACGTTTCAAGGCGTCGACGATGATGTCCTGTTCGTAAACGGCGATTCGTTCCTCCAGCGTTCCGGTTCCGATGGTTTGCGTCGTCTTGCCTGTCTGCAACGTCGGCGGCAGATGGTGTCCGTGAATCACCCCTTCCTGGCTGAGCAAGACGGCGCGTTCGATCGTGTTCTCCAATTCCCGTACGTTTCCCGGCCAGCGGTACCCTGTCAGCAAATCAATGGCCGATGCGCTAATCCGCTTGATCACCTTCCCCATCCGGCGAGCGTTCGCTTCGACGAAGTGATTGGCGAGAAGCATGATATCCCCGCGACGATCGCGCAACGGCGGAAGCAGTATCGGGAATACGTTAATCCGGTAATAGAGGTCCTCCCTGAACGTGCCCCTGGACATGCCGTCTTCGAGATCCCGATTCGTTGCGCAAATAAGCCGGACGTTCGCCTTGCGGGTCTCGTTGCTGCCGACCCGTTCGAACGTCCGCTCCTGTAACACCCGGAGGAGCTTGACCTGGATTATCGGGGAGAAGTCGCCGATTTCGTCCAGAAACAAGGTCCCGCCGTTCGCCTGTTCGACACGCCCCTTCCGTTGCGACACGGCGCCGGTGAACGACCCTTTTTCGTGACCGAAAAGTTCGCTTTCCAGAAGGTTCTCGTTCAACGCCGCGCAGTTGACCTTGATAAACGGCCCCTTCGCCCGGGGTGAAGCGACGTGGATGGCGTGGGCGACCAATTCCTTGCCGGTCCCCGACTCGCCGCGAATCAACGCCGTGGTGTCGCTCGGCGCAACCTGGTAAATCGCCTGGTAGACTTCGCGCATCGAATTCGAGTTGCCGATGATATTTTCCGGACGAAAACGATCGTCCAGTTCCGCTTTGAGGCGAATATTCTCTTGTTCAAGCAAACTTTGCCTTGCCGTGGAGAGCCTGCGCGACTTCACGTCGTAAGCGATCATGCTTGCGATGATCTTCAGGATCTGCAAGTCGTGGTCGAGGGACGCTCCAGCGTCGTATTTCCTGTCTGCCGAAAGAGTTCCGACGACTTCGTCTTCACAGATAATCGGAACACAAATAAAACTGATCTCCCCGTCGACTTTTTGTTTCCGATTGTAAATCCGGTCGAGAAAAAGCGGTTCCTCGGACACTTTCGGAATCGCGATCGGAAACCCCGTGTCGACGACATGCCCGACGATCCCCTCCCCTTTTTTGTACGTCAATTTTCCCGGCTCGAACGGCGTCGCGTCATGGGCGACTTCGAGGACGAGTCCCTTCTTGTCCGGCGTGACGAGCAGAATAATTCCGCGAGTCAGCGAGAGCTCGTCGTGGAGCAGGTCGAGCGTCGCCGCAAGAACCGTCTGCTGGTCGAGTTTCGAACTCAGCAACTGGCTCAAATGCAGGATCGCGCCGAGCTCCTGAACTTGACGTGAATCGGTTGTCGGGATCGAATTCATCGGCCTTCTTTCTTTGTACGAAATCAATCCGTTCGATCATGGAACGAATGAAACGGATCCGTCGCCGATTTCGAGAATCCCCTGGAATACTGTTCCGTTTAACTCAAATACGCAACGGTCGACTTGTCGAAACGTTCCTGCGTCGATGCGGCGAACGGTTCCGCGGTCGCCGGCAATCCCGCCTTCGTAGTCGAGATAGGCACGTCGGTGATGCGGCAATTTCGTGACGGAACAACGAAAGGCGCCGACCGGCAACGATTGCGGCGGAATCGACCACGTTTCCAAGGCGTGATCGACTTCCGGCGGCAAATCGAGTTCGAACATCACGTCCCAATGGACGTCCCCGTTATTTTCGTGACGCAATATGACGAATCTTTTTTTCGTGTTCATCGGCAATCCGGGGATTGCGCGGAGTACCGCTTCATCCCCGGCTCCTTGTTGAGATCAAGCCAGCCGTTCTTTCGTCGACCAGAGCCCGGCGGACGGCGTGCTGATGAAGTAAATTTCCTCGCCGTCGGGCATCGTATTGAAGCCGTTGACGAGCTTTCCCGGATTGTAACGCTTAACGGTTTCGGCGTAGTCGGCGTAACGGAAATTCACGAGTTCCATGTCGGCCTTCGACATGCCGCCGGGAGCATAGGTGATCTCGAAGCGGCCTTCGGAGGAACCGTGGATCAAGTGTGCCGTTCCGACGGCGAGATCCTTCATGTCGCCGTCTTCCTTGCATTGACGATACAGTTCCATCACCTTTTCCGTGCCGACGTAACCGTATTTTCGAATCAAGGCGTCGATTTCCGGTTGTTCTCCGAAGCGTTTCAGCCCCGGGGCGATGATCAACAGTTCGCCGCCGTCCGCCATCGCTTTTCGTGTACGATAAACGGCTTTATTCGCGACCCATGTGCTGTAGAACTCGTCCCCCTGCATCACGGCGACGACTTTTTTCAGCGGCGGAACCACCGTGATAGTCTGTTTTTGCGACAATCTTGCCGCACCGAGATACGTCTCGACGTCTTCCCCGGCGAACACTCCGGTATGGACGAGTTCGTTCTTGTCGTCGTACGCCATGACGACCTGAAAATAAGCGTCCGGAAAATCACCGAGATATTCGGCTTCCGCTTTGTTGAAACAGGCGCGGAGCGGCGTCGTGATCATTCCGAGGTTGTTTTCGATCCCGCAGCACGCCGCCATGAGATGCGACGCGCAGATCATTTCCTTGCCGCCCAAGCCGATGAAGTAGTTCTTGTTATGGTTCGCAAACCCCAAAACTTCATGGGGGACGACATGGCCGACGTTGAGGATCAAATCCCATTTTTCGTCTAGGAGCATTTTGTTGAGCGCAACGGGAATCGCCCAATCGGCTTTACCGTTCGATATTTCCTTGACGAACGCGGCGGGAATCTCGCCGATCTTTTTGGAACCGTTGCGCCAATCGTGTTTGTGAATTTTCTCTTCGGGAACGCCGCCGAACATCCAACGGTTTTGCTCCGGCGTATGGGGGACGTGCTGCCCGAGCGTCGGAATCAAATGCACGTCGGCGTCTTTCGAGAAAATTTCGTACAATTCCTCGGTAATGAAACCGGCGCCGCTGTGGGCGCGTGTGATGTCCGGCGGGAGCAGCAGGACCCGCTTCGGATTCTTGCAGATCCGATTGCGGGCTTCATCGGCAAAGCGTCCGGCGAGGTTGAGCACGTCTTGTTTCGTCAACGATTTTTCTTCTTGAAACCAGGGCATGATGTTTTTGATAAAAAGGATGGAAAACGAGCCGGAGACTGTGCCTCCGAAATATCCGGGGACACAGTCCCCGGCTCGTTATCATTTTGGGCTCGCTATAATTTTGGCGATTTTATACGGTTCGTCAAGCCAATCAACGCCGTTTTACCAGTGAAACAGCGTGATTTGTCCGGCATCGCAGCCGATGACGCCGCAGCCGTCGGGCGTTGCGAGGATGTTGTATTCCGGATACCATTTTTCCGTGGGGCTCATTCCCTCGGGGAGTTCGAGCAGCGACCATTGTTTCGGATCGTCGAGTTTTACCCGCGCCCAAGTACAAAGCACCGGCGACTGGCGGTACATTCCCCACGCCCAACCGTCGGCGATGGTCACCAAATCGAAACGGTGCTCTTTGCCGAGAAGCGGTTTCATCGCCTTCCGTTGAACGAACGCAACTTCCGTATCGTCGCCGAATAACGCCGCGCAGAGTAACGTGAATTCGCCGGTTCTCAGATTCAGCGTCCCGCTCTGCCAATTGTTGCCGATCAACAGGAGGTCGCCTTCGGGGAGCAGTTCCAAATGTTCCGCGTCTCCCCACATCTTCAGCATCTGCTTAACTTCGCCGGTCTTGCCGTCGATGCTCCAAAGGCCGGTGGAGTCTGCGCCATCATTGTAACCGATATAGACGTAAAAATACAGGAGGTTTCGTTTCGGATCGGTAACGAACGGTCCGAATGTCGGCGGAAACGGCAGATCGAAAAACGGGGCCTTTCCCTGTTTCTCCGAACTGACAGCGAGTGTTTCGACGCGGTTTGCGTCCGGGACGTCTTTTTTCGTTTCAATTTTAACGAATCGGGACTCCTTCCCTTTTTCGCCGAGGCCGGCGTAGATTTTTCCGCCGATGCAGCCGATTCCGTGAACCTTGTCGTCCGGCAAGCCGTTTTTCGTTGAAATCGCCCACGGTTCCGAATCGTCCAAGGGAAAAACGAGGATTCCGTAACCCTCGATTCCGAGGCAGGCGTTCACGTCGTCGACGGCGCCCGAATAATGCGTGCTGGTACGTCGGGGTTCGCCGGCTTCGTCCAACGCCTTCGCGGGAACTGTCAACGGTTTACTTTCCGCGACTTTCCGTGTTTCGAGATCGACGGCGACCAAACGGACCGCGTCACCGTCCGATTCCCATTCGAAAACAAAGAGGGCACCATCGACAATTCGCGGCTCGCCGTAAAGAACCCTGTTCGGATACGGTCTGTTTGCCGAAGGAATCGTTCGAGCGGGGAGCAGATCGATCTTTTCCTTCCACGGAGCGGTCCGTTTGACGCCGCCCGACTTCTCCTTGAGCCTTGCCAGCGATTGCGTAACGAGATGTTTCGCGTTCCCGGCCAATTCACCTTCATAACGACCGCCGGGTTTCGATTCCTCATCGAGAATCGCGACGCCGCGTTCGACCAGTTTCAGCATTCGGGCCGCGTCGAGAGGTTCGTCCGGATGCAGGATGTTCCCCCACGCCGGAACCGGAACGTCCCGACGATCGAGTGCGAATTCGAACAGCTCGAAATACGGGTCCGTTGCATCGAGCCCGTGAACGCTGAAGAGGAGATGGCCCATGGAGTGGTACAGAAAATCATAATCGCACGGTTTCGCTTCCGGCGGGAGCGAGTTGATTTTGTCGCGGAAAATGTCGAATTCCTTTAATATCCGTTCCTTGTCGAATTCCGGTCCGTCGCATTGGTAGTAATGATCGAAAGCGGCTCCCGACGTTTCGAGCAGATGTCCGGCGAGCCAACCGTGAACGTCGAAGAACGGTTGTTTGCTCTCCTTCATTTTGCCGACAATTCGTTCGACGACGGCAACGGTTTCGGAATTCTGTTTCAAAATTTTTCGTCCGGCCTTCGATGAAATGTCGGCGAAGAAACCGTCGAAAAATCGGCCGGCTATCGAATCCCGTTCCTTGATGGTGAACTCTTTGCCTTCGGTCGTGCGGAGCAGGCCGTCGACCACTTCCTCGTAGAGCGGGGCCGACATGTCCAGCGGCAGCGCCCAATGGAGTTCCGAATCGCACGTCACGACGAACCAGAAATAATTTTTCCGATTCTCTTTCCGCTCCTCATCGGAAACGTCCGTCTTTTCGAGGAGTTTTCGGACGAAAGCATGAGACTCCCTGAAACGGATGACGAGCCGCTCCCGAATCGTGTGCAATTCCTCGTCCCATTTCGGGTAGGTCGAGTTGGTCTCGCGGGGATAAGTCGATTGAATCCAGAAATTGCCGCAATTTGCTCCGCGGTGGGTCCAAACGTCTTCGAATTTTTCGAGCGGCAGCTTCTCCGTCAGATCGATCGACTTGCGGATCGCCGCCAACGCGGCTTCTCCCATCTTTTCATCAAGCGGAAACGGAAGGAGCGATTCAACGTATCGACCAAGCTTGCTCGCGGTTTCAACGCGGTAGGCCCGATTGTCGGGATTGAGTTCGATCGCCTTTTCGAAAAGCGGAATCGCTTCCTCGAACTTTCGATGTTCGGAAAGTTTTTTCGCTTCGTCGAAGAGCCGCTGCGCTTCGGCGTTCGGTTTCTCCGCACGGATCGACGAAACAACGAACAACAGCGGCACGATCAGGCAGAGTAATCGGTACATCATCTCGGATCGTTCCTTTGCGATGCTTTTCAAGTCCAATCGCGCTGCAAGGCTAACAGGCAAGCAGTAGGGAACTTACAACGCCCACGGGGCTCGCATCGGACGGTCGAGCATCGCGGTTTGTTCAGCAGTCGGGTCGACCAGTTGCATCTTGACGGGGTCCCACTTGACGGTCGACTTCGTCCGAACCGCGATATCGCACAGTTGGCTGATGTTGTCGCTGCGAACGGCGTCCCGGAGCGATGAGACCGGCGTCGTTTTCGTCTTGACCCCTTCGAGATAATTCCCGATGTGGTGCGAACTCCGCTTGAGCGTCGACTCGTTTTGTTCCGGCTCGATTTTCAGGATCGCTTCGTCGCTTGCCGAATTTCCGTTACGGCGAACTTCGATCCAACCCTTCTCGCCGATGAACCGCGTGCGGTCGCCGCCTGGCTTGAAGACCATGTTCACGTCGCCGAGCTTGATACTCATGTTCCAATTATACACGACGTCGTAAAGTCCTTCCGTCGGGATCTCGCCGGTTCCTTCGACAATAACCGTTCCGGAAAGATCGGCGTCGGACCCCCAGACCATGATGTCGAGCGGATGAGCGCCCCAACCGCCGAGATAACCGATCGACTGGTCGTAAATCCAGTACGTTCCGTTCGGCTTGCATCGGTCGACGGTGTACGGTTTCATCGGAGCGGGGCCGATCCACATTTCGTAACCGCTTTGACCGAGATCGTCGGGAATCGGGGCTTCGGCGGTCGACCCCCCTTTGCCGCCGTTCGGAGCGTCGACTTCGATCGTGTGAACCTTGCCGATCACCCCTTGCCGAACGAGTTGGCAGCCGCTCCAACAATTCCGCTGACTGCGCTGTTGCGTGCCGTATTGAAAGACGACGCCGTTCTTCTTGAAAATCTTTTCACAGGCGATGTTTTGCGCAAGTGTCAAGCCGAGCGGTTTCTCGACGTATGCACTCTTCTTCGCCTTGGCGGCGGCAACCGCGATCGGGACGTGCCAATGGTCCGGCGTCGCCACGATCACGCAATCGATATCGTCACGGGAAAGCAACTCACGGAAGTCGGCGTACGCCTTCCCCTTGCAGACGGCGGCGATTCCTTCCCGCCGACTCTTGAAACAGTCGGCGACCGCGACGCTCTGCGCCAGTTTTTGTGGCTGCGTGTGCCGAAACAGATGTCCCCCCTGATTGCCGACGCCGATGTGTCCGACCGTGACACGTTCACTCGGAGCCGCCTTGGTGTCGTCGCCGAAAACCGTGGAAGGAACCACCCATGGAGACGCGACGGTCAGCGCCGCCGCCTTGAGGAAATTACGTCGTTTCATGAAAATTGAGTTGTTTGTTTGCATAGAGGTCGAGCGCGTCGGGGGCCGACGCGGCTAACGACTAAATCAACGCCTTGAGATGCTCGATGCTCCGAGCCGCTTGTTCGACGGTACCGCACTCGACGCTGAAGACGATGTCCCGCGGAATCGACTTGCAGATCGAGACGACCTTCGCCCAATCGATCACGCCGTCGCCGCAAGCGCAGCCGACCGGTGTTCCCGTCACGGCGCCGCGTTCGGCGTCGGATTGTTGCACGGAAATATCCTTGGCGTGCAGGTGGACGAGCTTTCCCTTGATCTTTTCGAGCCAAGCATACGGATCCTGTCCGGCGAGCCAGGAATTTCCCGTGTCGAAATTCGCGCCGACGGCGGATGAACCGGCCAGGGCGATGATCTTATCGTACAATTCCGGCTTCACGGTGTACTGTTGGTGCGGCTCGATGCCGATCTTGATTCCCCGTCCTTCGGCGACGAACGCCGCTTCCTTGAGCACATATTTCATGAACGAAAAATCTTCGTCCTGCGTCGACCAGAACGGCTTGGGGCCTTCGTCCGTGCAAACGACCGGAGCGCCGCATTCGGCGGCAAATCGGACCGCCTGCTTGAGATAATCGGTCGAGGCGTCCGGTTTACAGAGCGGGCAGTGAGCGGAGAGCGCCGACGGCTTGATGTCGTACTGCTCACAGCAACGCCGAATGCGGAGCGGATCGTCCCACATCGAAACGCTGTGAAAATAGCCCGCCTCGCTGAGAAGTTCGCGTCCCCAATGGACCATCGGCTCGACGAACTCGTAACCGAGCTCCGCCGCTTTGGCGACCCCCCATTCGAATGGTTTGTCCTCGTGCCGGACATACTCCATGTTGACGCCGAGTCGAATGCTTCCCATCGTTGGCTCCACGGTTGGATGTTGAATCGAAAAAATGGAACGACTCAACAATTCTACCAAATCGAGCAGACGCCGCCTACAGGGGGAACGATGGTGTCGACCGTACGAAAGCGGTCAACCCATTTCTCGATGAACGTCGGTTGAACGCTTTTATCCCACGGCGTCACCGTGGGACGCGACGCCAAGATCCTCCGGGGGCGGAATCGGCGAATCGACGTGCTCTGCAGAAACCGATACTATTTGGGCGTACTCCTCTAAAATTTGTTTCGTCACGGTGCCGCGAACCTTGCTGAGGTGGTTGGCGGTCATTTCGCACTCAGTTGCGGCCTGCTGCACGGAGACGCCGTCACTGTAGGAAAGCTGAAACGCCTTGACAACCTTCGGCGATTTTCGTTTAAGCACCGTATCGACCGCGATTTGCTGCCGGACCCGTTCTCCCGAGAGCGATTTCACGATTGGACACGGCTGCTCGTCCGGCTCAACGAACGAATCGTTGCGAAGGCTCATTTTATATTTGTGGTACGCCACCTCTTCCTCCGCGGAACGGCAAGGCTTGTTCGGAGCCCGGCGGCAATCGTCGTCCGGATCGTCGATATCCGAAAAATTACGGACCGTTGGGGAACCGAGATTGTTGTCGTATTCACGATGACGAAGCGAACGGTTTCCATCTCGGATACGATATTTCACCATTTGGAACAACAAGTTACAAAAATGTCGTTCGTCCCTCGGAAGGGTTTCGTTTTCGGCCTTTTTCAGCACTTTGGCGACGACATCCTGACAAATCTCGTCTTCATTGTTTCGGGCCGACCCCAAACCGCGACAACAGGAGTAAACGATTTTGCGGCATTGGGCGTACAATTTGGTGCGGGCGCCCGGTTCGTCATCACGAACGCGATTCCAGAACAACTGGAGCGAATCCGTCGAATTTTCCGAAAAAGTAGCGAATGCAGGCGGACAAGAAACGGCTTCCACGGTGCTTTTTTTCATCGTCACGGCTCCGTAAAGAGAAAAATTTCGATGCACACGATCGAACAGGGAAAACTCCCGATCCGAAACAAACGCATCTCAAAAAATCAAGCGGATTCCGAAAGAACCGCTCTCGATACAGAGATTATCGTTTGGATATGACAACTCGAAGCCAAGGAAGCCCATCAACTCGTGGATTTGCTCCGCCAAAAAACGAGAGAATGAGCAGCACGGACACTTTCGGTGTTCCGGCAAAACGGGCAACTCTACGCATTAAGAAATACCGTCTTCCGGCTTTCTTTTCGCTCGGTCCGAACGCTTGGCCGCACGGAAACCGGGGGTCAGGTTGTGACGGCGAATGTCACGACCGATTTTTTTGGAAATATCGACGAAACGTCTGAAACTTTGAATGAGACTACGAGCGACGACTCCTCCATTGTACATAATCTGATTTTCGATGACAAGGGAGTCCTCGTCCCAGACAACGACGCCGACGAGCACATATTTTTGAGTTGCATCGTTGGCGAACCGCAATTTGGCGAGTTCCGTAGCTTCCGCGTCGATTCCGAGCACGCAACGGAACGTAATCAGTTGTTTGTTTTGAGAAACCTCGACGAGAAACCGCCAACCGAGTTCCTTGCAGACGAACGTGTTATCCTTCCGATCCAGCGACCGAACTTCGAAAAGCGCCGACTCGAACACGTCGGCAATGCGGTCCAGCGTGATTTCTTTCGGTTCCAAAACAGTTGTTTTCATAAAACACCGTCCGAAACGGCCACGACAGCGATCCGTGACCTTCCCCTGAAAAGTATATCGTCGTGATGTGACAACTTTTTGACTCCTCGGTATTTTTTTCGAAAACAGTGGGCAATGGCGGCGACTTCCACGGTGTCAGCGACCCTATTGGGCGGCAAACGACTCACGCTCCAACATTTCGATGATTTCCGCCGCCGTCGGCGGGCAACCGGGAACATACCGCTCACAGTCGGCGGTGCAGTCACCGACTCCAAGTCCATCCTCTTTTTTCCCGCGAAACCCCTGACCGATCTTGATTTTATCGCTCGGCTTCGTTCCCGTTTTGATCAGCGCGAAAACGAGCGCCGCATAACAGACCGAACAGGCGTTTTGCTCGTCAACGAATCGGGCCAACCGTCGCACCAAATTCCCTTGGTTGTTCGGACTCGTTTTCGACCGGTTTTCGACGGACAGTTCGCGGATCGTCGCATCGGCGTCGAACATGTCTCCGACTCCAAGCTCGGCGGCGAATCGTAAATAGTCGATCCCGCTCGGATCGTATCCGATCAACGCCGCGCCGTAAGAATCGATCAACACGGGATCGACGCCGAGCAAAATGCGATTCGAGACGACGGGATTTCCCCCTTCCTCGAACGTCGGATCGCCGCAGATGCCGTCGACGACGTGCAGGTCCGGCTTGAGAATCGTGTTCAAAGCGGCAATGGGCTTGTGCAGGCCGATACTGTGATACCGCTGCTTTTCACTGTCGGGAATGCATCCTTTCATGTTTTTCAGACAGCACGTCACCGTCGTCTGACAATGCCCCTTCAGCACCGGCACATTAATCAGAAACCCGGCATTCGCAACGGTTTCGCAGACACCAAGCGTGAGATCGTCGACCGTTTTTCGGACGACGTCGTCTTTTTTCGTGTCGAATAATTGCACGCCGTACTTCTTCGCCAAGGCGGTGTAGTCGCACCGTTCGAATGCCCGATCGGTCGTTTCACCGAGCCACGAACCTTCGGCGATCGTGATTTCCTTGACGCCGTGGTCCTTGAGAAACAAGACGATCCCCTCCACGATCTCCGGATGCGTCGTCGCCCCTTCCGCGGCGGGTTTACCGACAACGAGATTCGGCTTGATCACGACGTTCATGCCCGGATCGATCCGCTTGTCGACGGCGGCGTCTTCCAACAGCGTGTATGTCATTTCCGCCGCGTTCGTACCGTAGATGATCGTGATGTCGGGCATATTTCCAGAGCGGTCCCTTGCCGCGGAACGGCGTTCGACAGAAGAAAACGGTGCGGTCTTTCAACGTACCCGTATTTTACCCGTCGTCGCGGAGACGTCAACGGAGCTTCACCGTAGCGTGAGCTCCCGCCAATCCGCGAAACCCGCCGGCCAACGGTTCTCGTTGGCTCGACGATCCAGGAAGAGCGGCAACTTCTCAAACGATATCGGAAAAGGTATACTACCAAAACTCGTTTTCCCGCTTCTCCATCCATTACAGAAAGGATCGTTCATGAAACGCCTGGTGCCGTTTCTCATGTTTTCGTTGGTTTTGACCGGATTCGTCAACGCGGATGTCAAACTCCCGGCGATTTTCGGCAACAACATGGTGCTGCAACAGAAAATCGCGTGCCCCGTCTGGGGATGGGGCGACGCCGGTGAAGAGGTTTCCGTCTCCATTGCCGGACAAACCAAGTCGACCCAAGCGGACGAAAACGGAAAATGGTCCGTCAAGCTCGACCCGCTCGAAGTCGGCGAACCGCTCACGATGACCGTCAAAGGAAAGAACGAGCTGAAATTCGAGAACGTCCTCGTCGGTGAAGTTTGGCTAGGCTCCGGTCAGTCGAACATGCAATGGAGCGTCGTGAATTCGACGAACTCCAAAGACGATATCGAGAAAGCCGACCTGCCGAACATCCGGTTGATCACCGTGCCGTGCGTCGCCAAGCCGGAACCGCAAAACGACTTCAACGGCAAATGGGAACCCTGTTCGCCCAAAACCGTTCCGAATTTCAGCGCGGTCCTCTTCTTTTTCGGGCGAAAACTGAACGCCGACCTGAAGGTTCCCGTCGGACTGATCCATTGCTCCTGGGGGGGCTCGTCTTGCGAAGCGTGGGTTAACGAAAAGCTGCTCGATGGGATGACCGATTACGAAAAAATGTTCGAACGCCGCAAAGCGTTCGATCCGGAAAACAAGAACCTGCGGATCAACCACCAGGTCGGATATCTCTACAACGGCATGCTGCATCCGATCATCGGCTACGGAATCAAAGGGGCGATCTGGTACCAAGGGGAAACCAACGCCGGACGCGCTTACCAGCACCGAACGCTTTTTCCGCTGATGATCGCCAACTGGCGGTCCGAATGGAAGGAAGGTGATTTTCCGTTCTATTGGGTGCAGCTCACGAACTTCATGGCGACGAAAGACAACCCCGGTGAAAGCGCATGGGCCGAATTCCGGGAATCGCAGAGCATGACACGGTCGGTCAAGAACACGGGTGAGGCGGTGATCATCGACATCGGTGAAGCGAAAGACGTTCACCCCCGCAACAAGCAGGACGTCGGATACCGTCTCGCCATTCTTGCGCTGAACAACGATTACGGCAAAACGCAGCCGTGCGAAAGTCCGCGATTCCAATCGGCGACCTTCGACGACGGCAAAGCGGCGCTGAAATTCGATTTCGCTTACAATGGTCTCTTTTCACGCGGCGCTCTGCCGACCGGCTTCTCGATCGCCGGTGAAGACAAAGTCTTTCATTGGGCGTCCGCTGAAATCATCGACAAGGACACCGTCGTCGTTAGTTCGCCCAAAGTCGCCAAACCGGTCGCTGTCAGGTACGGCTGGTCCGATAACCCCGTCGTCACGCTCTACAACTCGGCAAAAATTCCGATGAGCCCGTTCCGAACCGACAATTGGCCGGGGTCAACGGATAACAATCGTTAGAAATTGCCTCGAAGCCGCTTCGAAATCATCGGCGGCTTCCGTTGAATTTCAGCGGCAACAATGAGTTTTGCCGTTGAAATTCAGCCTCTTTTCTCTCGCTTCTCCATTTTCGGCAAACCGAATTCTGGCTTCTCGACGACGATGAATAACAAACGGCGTCACATTCACTTGCCACATTCAATTTTTCTCAAAATAAATAACTTTCGTAAAGCACGGAACATGTGGAGATTAGGTCAAAAATAATTCGCTGAAGCAGGAAGTATTTTTCGGAGTGGTTGACTTTTTTGGCTGTGTAGATAAAATGAACTGCGTCGATTGTATCGATTGGATCGACTGAATCGACTAAAAAAAATGGCGTGAGTGAGCGATATTTCCTGTCTCGCACTCTCAAACCAAAAAATTTCTTTCCACGTTTCGTTTCAAAGGAGAATGTTATGACCCAAAAGTTTGCTTCCGCGCTCCTTGCCGGATTGATGGTGTGCGTTTTCGCCGGTTTCGTTTCCGCTGATGAGCCTGCGGCTGCCGTCAAAGACGCCGCCCAAAAGGTCGAAAAGGCTGCCGACAATGTCAAGGCGGCTGCGGATACCGCCAAAAAAGCGGCTGATCTGCCTGCATTGAAAACCCCCGCTGCGCCGGTTGCCCAACCCAAGCCGCAAGCGCCTGCCGTCAAGGCTCCCGAAGTTGCCGTGCCGGCCATCCAACCTGCTCCGCAAATTCATATGACGGCTCCGATCGCTCATTGCGAAACGGCTCCGTGCGCTCCGTGTGTTGCTGCTGCCCCGATGCAGTGCGACGCCGCTCCGGTCGCTCCGTGTGTTGCCGCTTGCCCGATGCAGTGTGACGCCGCTCCGGTCGCTCCGTGTGTTGCCGCTGCCCCGATGCAGTGCGACGCCGCTCCGGTCGCCCCGTGTGTTGCCGCTTGCCCGATGCAGTGCGACGCCGCTCCGGCTGCCCCGTGTGAACCCGCTTGTGCCGCTCCGTGTGACGCCGCTTGTGCCGCTCCGTGCGACGCTGTGTGTGCCGCTCCGTGCGACGCCGCCGGTTGCGCTTGCGGTTGTGTCGGCTGCACTTGTGCCTGTTGCGCTTGCGAACAACCCGTCTATGTCTCGGTCGTCAAGGCCCACGACGTGAAGAAAGTCCGCAAGGGCTTCTTTGCTCGTCATCGTTGCCGCCTCTTCGGTCGTTAATCGTTAGACCCGGTTGGTGAATCGAAATCGACGCACGTTTATTTGTCGTGACAGGACGATAAATAAACGTGTATCGTTTTTTCTTGAACAGACGGAACCGCTTCGTACTTTTCGGTTCTCTTCATTTCGGATATACTTATCGGATCGAGATGAGCCCCGCCCTCCGAAAACCAAACCGGGGAATCCGAATAAGGAGAAATTCATGCAACCGCGCGTTCTGGTTCCCGTTACGAATCCGCTTGGCGGTATTCGCACGTATATGCTTTACAACATGAAGCATCTGCACGGAGCCGGCTTCCGTTTCACCTTTCTTTCGGAGCGCGGTGAATTGTTCGAACGATTCAAAAAGGACGTTGCCGATTGGGACGGGACCGATTTTGAGGAATCCCCGTCCGGCGGCGGATCATTGGCCATGTTGCGGACCGTTCGCGCTGTTTTGGCCCAGCGGCAATTCTCGTTGATCCATTCGCAAGGATTGGCGGCGGGAACGGTCGTTTCGGCGGCCAATTATTTCCGCCGGGTGCCCCACCTGATGACGCTGCATGACGTGATTGTTCCGATGAACGACATTCCCGGTCGATTCAAGTGGTTGAAAAAAAAGGTTGCAGCGTTCGTGACACGGCGGGCGAATGTCATCGTTCCGGTCTCGAAGGATTGCGAAATGAATCACCGTACGATTTTTCCGTCCTGGAATCGTGGACCGGTCCGCATCCAAACAATCCGTAACGGAATCGACGTCGAAAAAATCGTCCGTTCCCATGAAACGGCACTGGCGCATCCGGAAACGATGACGCTCCGAAGCGACCTGAAGCTGAACGAAGGAACGCTCCTCGGCGGTTTCTTCGGTCGATTCATGCCGCAAAAAGGGTTCGACTATCTGGTCGAAGCGCTGGCGATTCTTGCGCGGCGTGGTTACGAAAATCGTTTCCATCTCGTTGCGACTGCCGACGAGAACGGTTTTCAGCGCGAATATATGGACGCCGTTCGGAAAAATCCGGCCGTTGCGTCCATGGTATCGCTCGTTCCGACCGTCGGAGATATCGCGCCGCTTCTCACGCAAGTCGACGTCCTTGTGATGCCATCGCTCTGGGAAGCGTGTGGTCTGCTGGCGATGGAAGCCATGGTCCTCGGCGTGCCGGTGATCGGCTCCGATTGCCTCGGTTTGCGCGAAATTCTCGCAGGAACACCGTCGTCGACGCCGCAACACGCCAACGCGTCAAGCCTTGCCGAGGCGTTGATGGCGTTCATCGAAAATCCGTCGCCGGAGCCGGCTCGGCAGTATCAGGAGACGGCAAGAAAAAATTTCGATGTCCAAATCGCCGTCGACGCGCTCCTTGAATTGTATCGGGAAATCGCCCGATAAGATCGTGTGGCGGATGGCGTCCCCCTGAGGTGGGCGTATCTTGAGGAAGGACGCCCATCAAAAGAGCCGGGGACGGAGCGCAGTCCCCGGACCAACCCCGGCTCTTTGTGGTGTTAGCGGCGCAGTTTGAACTGGCTGATCAACGACTGCAGTTGGGACGCCTGCCCGCTCATTTCGCCGGCGGCACTGGCGGATTCTTCGGCACTGGCGGTGTTCTGCTGCGTCACGGAGTCGATCTGTTGGAGCCCGATCGTCACCTGATTGACTCCTTGCGCCTGTTCGTTGCTCGCAATCGCGATTCCGGCAACCAGGTCGGTCGTCTGCTTAATTTGCGTGACGATCGTGTCGAGCACTTCCGAGGTTTGCATGGTAACTTCGCCCCCCTTCTCGATTTCTTTACCACTGGTCGCGATCAGGTCGGCGGTTTCCCGAGCGGCCTTCGCACTGCGGGCGGCAAGGTTGCGGACTTCTTCAGCGACAACGGCGAATCCTTTGCCATGCTGACCCGCGCGGGCGGCTTCCACGGCAGCGTTCAAGGCGAGCAGGTTCGTCTGAAACGCGATGTCGTCGATCACTTTGATGACCCGCTGGACTTCTTCGGAGTTCTTCGTGATCCGATCCATCGAGGCGGTCATATTCTTCATCGCCTGTTGACCTTCGGCAGCGGCGTTGGTCGCTTTTTGGGCCAAGTCGCGCGCGGTACCGGCGCTTTCGGCGTTCTGGCGGGTCTGACCGCTGATTTCGTTCATCGACGCCGTGATTTCCTCCAGACTCGCGGCGGATTCCTGAGCTCCGCTGGAGAGCGCCAAGGAAGCGGTTGAGACTTCACCCGCTCCCGTCGTGACCTGCATGACCGCCTGGCTGACCTGTTGCAACGTCTCGTTGACGGCGGCGACCATGTTTTTCAGGCCGATGTTCATCGAGTCCTTGTCGGTTTTCGGACGAACCTGCACGGTCCAGTCGCCGTGGGAGAGCGAGTCGGCCATGCTCGAAACGCCTTGGTAATCGTGGAGCACCATACGTGCCGCCTTCGCCAAGTCGCCGGTTTCATCGTGACGGCTGAGGAACTCTTCGGGAACGTGAACGGAAATATCCCCTTCACCAGCAACCGAATTCATCAGCGCCGTGACCCCTTTGATTCCCGTCGTGATGTCCGTACGGAGGACGAATCCGAGAACGAGACCGAGAAGAACGCCGATGACGAGCGCGGCAATAATGCCGGTCGATGCACGACTGTCGATCGATTCGACGGTCTGTTCACATGTCTTCATGTTCGCTTCGACCAGCCTGAGAATCGTGCGGACGGAGTTCGAGAAATTCACCGCGATCTTCTCTTTCTCCTCTTCCGAGTGCATCATCCCTTCGGTGGCGACGACGTTCTCCTTAAATGTTGCGAGCCACGGTCCCATTGCTTTGATCACCGCTTCGATGGCGTCTTTACAACCTTGTTTCGGGAGCTCGTTTTGCAGTTTTCTGGCTTCCGCTTCGATATCGGCGAACAGCTTGAGTGTTGCGGCTTCAGCCTTTTCCCGCTCGACCGGATTGCCGAAGCTCAAATCGTAGTTGCGGATATCGACGCCGATCTGCTGGATTTTTTCCATGAACTCACCTCCCCGCTGCATCAACTCGACACGGAACCGGGTGACCATTGTTTTTCCATCGGCGTTTTTGAGATTGTCCTCGGCGGCTTCCTCGTCCGTGACTTTATTCATTTGGGCGGTCAACCCCCGCATCGCAGCAATGGCGACCGAACGGGCGTCGGCACGTCGTTTGTCGGCCGCGATCTTGTCGTTGTAGAATCCGACGTATTTATAATGTTCGTCCTTATACGCCTTGCCGAGTTTTTCGAGATTGCCGACCTCGTCCGTCGTGCTGGTATCGGCCCGGGGGTTAGCCGTGATATCCTTCCGCAAAATCGGAATCAGGTTGTCGATGTTCTTGATGTGTTCGTCCAACGCCACGTTTTTCTTGGCATCTTTGCTCAAAACGAAATCGGCTGCGGATGCTTGGGCGGCGTTCGATTCGTCGACCGCTTTGTTGACGTTCCGTGATATTTCAGCCAAACCGTTCAGGTAACCGACTTCGGTGGAGACCAGTCCGAGGCAGTAATACCCGGCGATTCCGACAATCAAGGTAATCAGGGAAAGGAGGCTGAAGCCCCACATCAATTTGGTGCCGATCTTGAGATTCTTGAGCATGGACGATTAACTCCGTTGGCTATGGGAAACGGTTTTCTTGGAACA
>JAVBPI010000155.1:0-3212 GCA_031549705.1 Thermoguttaceae bacterium | reverse complement strand
TCGACCGCCCAAGTTCTCAAGGAACGGAAAGCAAAAAAATCCGCGACGAAAAATTCGAAAAAGTCACCTTGAAAGGCATGGCTTTAGGGACGCGAACGACCAGGTAATCTTCAATGCGATTTCGTTTGCATATCTTGATTTTCGAGACTTCCTCGGCCGCGAGCTCGAACATTTTCTGATCATCCATCTTCCAGAAATCGTCCCCTTCGTCGCAGAAATACTCGAGTCCCAACGTGGTTTTCGAAGGATCCGCAACCATTGAGGGGCTCCAGTTCTTGAAGTTTTGGATCCGACCGAGCTTGACTTCCGGCGAGTGAATGTAAATCCAGTTGTCGGGGAAAAGCTCCTTTTGATTGACCGTAATATCGACCGTCACCAAGCTGCGATATTTGAGACTGTCAGCCGCACGGAGAACTTCTTCCGGCGCCGTCGGGGACATGATCCGGACCAATTCCGTGATCGGAATGCTCGAAAGAAAGTCCGTTCCCTGCCGGAGCTCCCGTTCCCCGTTTTCGTTTTCGAATTCGACGGCGGTGACTTTCCTGCTGTCGTGCCGGACGCCAACGACCCGTTGTCGCATTTGAACCGATCCGCCCATCTGTTCGATGCGTGACTTCATTTCGGTGTACATCATGCCGGGACCGAACTCCGGATAGTCGAATTCGTCGATCAGCGTTTTGATTTTATTTCCCTTCGGTTTGAAAAGGGCGTTGATGATCGCGGAATAGAGCGACAATCCTTTGATCCGCTGGGCGGCCCATTCCGCTTGGATTTCGGAACAGGGAATTCCCCAAACCTTTTCGGTGTACGTCTTGAAGAAGATGGAGAACAATCGCTTTCCGAAACGATTGGAAACCCAGTCTTCGAACGTGTCTTCGGTCTTGCTCGGAAACAGTTGGGCGGCGCCGAAACTGCAAAGGATTTTCGCCGTGTCAAGCAGACCGACCCTCATCAAGGCGTTGAGCGCCGTCAGCGGATAATTGAAGAATTTATTGTTGTAATAAATTCTCGATTGACGGGGACGTTTCATGAACTTTTCACCGAGGACTTCCTGCCAAAGTTCGTTGACGGGATCCAGTTTGGTGAAAAAACGATGACCGCCGAGATCGAAATAGTTTCCGTGATGCTGAACGGTCTTGCTGATTCCGCCGACTTGCGTGTCCGATTCGAACAGGGTCGGTTGAACGCCGTGTTTGGCCAATTCATATCCTGCGGCCAAACCGGCGGGGCCGGCGCCCATGATGACGACTTTTTTCATGTGAGAGTCCTTTCCAAGAATTCGAGGAGGTTGACGGTTGATCGTAAAAGAAACCGATGCCGCGGCCTCGTGCCGCGGCTCGTCGGTAAAAATGGTCAAATGATCTTCCGGTTCGGCATTTTCCGTCCGGTGGAAGACGAGATATTTTCGAACAAAAAAATTCCAGAGAAACGTCACTCCGACGGCGAAAACCTTCGAAGCGAACAGGATGAACGGCATTCCGACCGTTATTCCGGTCAGGTAAGTCAAAAACGACATGCAGGATGCAGTGAATCCCAAGTCGATCAGGCCGTAAAGCAGAACGCACTGTATTACCAAGCCGACGATGCCGATCGCGGCGAACGGCAGAAAATCGCGACGAACATTGATTTTTTTCTGCTCGAAAACCCAAATGCAACTGAGCCAATAGTTGAAAATCATGCCCGCAGTCAGCGCGACGACATTGGCGGGCACATACCCGATCCCAACAACTGTGGCAAGGACGGTAAACAACCCGATGTCGACACAAGCCGCACCGGCTCCGACAACGAAATACTTGAGAAATTCCTTCATGTCTTGAAAATTGCGTTTGTCGTAAATTATTAGTGTTCGAAAGGTCGAGTTTGAAGCGATATTGTCTCGGTTATTTCCATCAAGGCTGCTCCGAGAGATAGCTCAAGGCGCACTCGCCGCAAATTTTTCTCCAGAGGCAAACGAGCAGATCGAGATACCGCGCGATCAGAACGAACACCAGCGGCAAGGCGGGTATGGCAAGGCGACTCCAGTCGCTCTGAGCGCCGGCAACCGCCGTAAAGATTAATCCTCCGGCGCAAAGCAATACGAACGCAAAGCTCCACGACAGTCGTCGGACTTTCAAAAGTATTGTGAGAGAGACCAGAAATTCCATGAAAAGCAGGCAATAAACGAACCTATATGTAAGGAACCAGCCGAACTGGTCAGCCAGCGTTTTCTCGTAAAGCTGAATGCGAGGCGGTTTGTTGTTGAATGGGTCGACATAGCCGATTTTTATCGGAGCGGCGCCTAATATTTTACGGAGTGTGTGGGTGGCATATCTATAACGATGACGTTTGATCGTCTCGTCGACATAGGCGGCAAAGCGGCTGGCGGGATAGTAGTCGGACATTTTGGTCCAAGCGGCATAATTGTATGCTTGGGGAGTGACCGTTGGCGAATAAAACCAAGGATCTCCGGGCGCGGCCTTAGGGTTGGCTGCCGCGAATTCGTCGAGATTCTTTTGGATCAAACGATTCATCTCCGGATCACTTCCTTCACTGTAAATACCTGATTGGATGAGTATGTGCAACTGGTTGATGTGCGAAACCGTCGAGAGGCCGAAAACTCCGAATTGCTGTTTGGAGAGTTGACAATAACCGAGCAGGAGAAACAAGGAAAACGTCGTTGCGACCAAGCCGCTAATTTCCTTGGCTCGTGTCTCTCGACGCATGATCGCTCGCCCTACCCAAAAAACACATAGTATCGGCAATACGAGAAGGAATGCCGGACGCAACATGATCAGGAGAAAAGCCATTGCCCCGATCAACGTCGCCTTGACGAATCCGGGACGATAGACATACTCGACCACAAGCCAAACGAAAAAAATCGTTCCTGAAACGGAAAGCGACTCCGTTAGGATCGACATGTTACATGAGAGAAACACGGGAAAGCATGCGTAATATAACGTCGTCAAAACGACGACAATCTTGTTTTTCAGCAGACGGGTCAGAAGAGCGTAAAAGAAGTACACACTGAAAAAAAACACCGTCTGTTGAAAAATCGTGATGTTACGATCTGGTATGAAATCGAAGCGTCGGAAGCATTGACGGCGATTATACTTTACCCTGCCATAAATCGGCTTTGTATCCGTTCACGGCGTTTGAGCCGATGAACCTGTAAATTGATGTTGTTGAAATGCTGAAAAAGGTGTAAAACATGGTGCATGGATTGGAAGAAACTC
>JAVBPI010000057.1:0-10036 GCA_031549705.1 Thermoguttaceae bacterium | reverse complement strand
CCGACCGGTTCGTCGATTTTTTGCTTAACCGTCTCGACAAGATCGCCGAACGTTTTGACGCCCGGCATCTCCGTGTCACGCAGATACACGGCGTAGCGTTCGCCGATCTCGAACAACGTTTGGGCGATTTCGTACGGCATTCGTTTCGAAGGCTTGGATCCGTTGATGCTTGAAAACGCATTGATTCACATCCCCTCTCCCTCGGGAGAGGGGACGGTAATCTGCGTCCTTCGGCACTTCAGACGCTTATTTCGTTTTGCCGAGAGCGCGGCCGATTTGGCGGACCGCCTGGCGGAGGCGGTCTTCTTTTTCGACCAAAGCGAGCCGCATGTATCCTTCGCCGGCGTCGCCGAACGCGGAGCCGGGACTCACGACGACATCCGCTTCCTTCAGGAGTTTCATCGCGAACTCGAACGAGTTCATTTTTTTCGCCCATTCCGGCGGCATCTTTTGCCAAACGAACATCGACGCCTTCGGTTTCACGACCGGCCAGCCGATCCGCTCCAGACCGCTACACAAAACATCGCGGCGTTTTTCGTAAACTTTCGCCTGTTGTTCGACCGCCTTGTCGGTGTGCCGAATCGCGGAAATCGCCGCAATTTGCAGTGCCGAAAACGCGCCGTAATCGTAATACGTCTTGATCGTCGCCAGAGCCCGCACCATTTCGGCGTTGCCGCAGCAGAACCCGATCCGCCAGCCCGCCATGTTGTATCCCTTGCTCATCGTCGTCGTTTCGACGCCGACGTCCATCGCGCCGGGAGCCGACAGGAAACTCGGAGCCTTGTATCCGTCGAAACAAACGTCGGCGTACGCCATGTCGCTGACGACCATGAATCCGAACCGTTTCGCCAATTTGACGACATCGACGTAAAACTCCGGCTCGACGACGGTTGCGGTCGGATTATGCGGATAATTGAGGAGCAACAGCTTCGGTCTCGGACAGAGTTGTTGACAGGTCGATGCGATGTTCGAGAGGAGCTTTTCCGGTTTCGTGACGTCGAACATCAACGTATTCGCCGAGGCGAGCATCACACCGTAAAGGTGAGCCGGAAAATACGGCGACGGAACAATCGCGGTGTCTCCCGCTCCAAGGAGCGCCAAGCAGAGATGAGAGAGCCCCTCTTTCGAGCCGAGGCAGACGATCGCGTTCGTTTCCGGATCAAGCCGCACACCGTAGTATTTCAGGTATCTTGCGGCGACTTCCTTGCGAAGTTGCGGCAACCCCCTTGCGTGACTGTAAGCGTGCAGCCGCGGATTCCTGACGACTTCGATCAATTTGTCGACGACTTGCGGCTGCGGCGGGTCGCTCGGACTTCCCATACCGAGGTCGATCACGTCGGCGCCGGTTTTCCGCTTCTCGTATTTCAGTTTGTTCAGCTCCGCGAACAGGTACGGCGGCAGCCGCTTGACCCGATCGGAAACATTGATCGTGAATGGTCGGGTGTTCTCCTCCAACTGGTCGTCGGCGGACGAACTGTTTTGGAGGTAATCTTTTTTTTGTTGCTCGAAACGCTTTTCGTCGGTAATCGGTTCGTTTTCTTTCATGATAAAATCCATTTAGCCGGTACTCCGCGCTAACGCGGCTAAAACGCAAGCGTTACGCAGCGCCGGCGAATTATTGGGCGTCCTTGATTTTTTTGATTTGCTCCTCGACTTGGGCAATCTCCTTTTCGAGGAGCGGAATCGACGCCGGATCGTCCGGCTCCCGCTTTTCGCCGGCAAGTCGTTGCTTCAGCAATTGTAATTTTTTGTTGAGATTTTCAAGCTTTGACTTGTCTTTTTTGTCCATGGCATATCTCCTTGAATACAGAATACCATCTCGTTTTCCGTTGTCCAGAGCCATTGCAAGATACGATACCGGTAGATACACTGAGTGAAATTGCGAACCTCCATTCCGTCCACACACGACCATGAATATCATTCGGCTTTTTTTACCGTTCTGCCTGTTTTTTTTCACCGCCGTTTGGGCTGCCGGTATGCCGAAAACCCTCGTTGTCATGCTGGACGGCGTGCGTGCCGATGCAACGAACATTGCGTCAACGCCCCACATTGATTCGCTCCGGAACGGTTCCTGGGCAGAGGGGTATCACGGAGCGTGGAGTTTCGCGGCTCACACGATTCGGGACGCCGCTCCGAACAGTGCTCCAAACCACACGGCGATTGCGACCGGCGTTTCGGCGACGAAATCGCACGTCAAGGGAAACGACTATTTCGAGGATTACTCCAAATCGAACGCCAGCGCGGCGTACAACAATTTCCTGAGCCGAATCGAGAAACGGTTCCCCGAAAAGTCGACCGTTTTTCTGTACAGTTGGGGACCGGACGCCGTTTTGGTCGACAAGAACAACCGTTGCGATTTCGCCCGACGCGATGGAGACGCCAAGAACGCCCGCAAAGCCGCCGCGATGCTCGAAGGTTCCCATGAGGAAGACGGTTGGAAAAAAGGGACCGATGTCGACGTAATGCTCGTTTACAACGACGAACCGGACCACGCGGGACACGCCGGCGGATTTTCGCCCCCCGGTAAAAAACACGACGGATATATCAAGTCGATCGAACTGGCCGACGCATGGATCGGAGCGATGCTCGATTCGATCAAAAAGCGTCCCGGGTTTGCCAACGAAGATTGGTTGATCATCGTTTGCGCCGACCACGGAGGTTGGATCGGCGGACACGGCGACGAACGGGCTGAAACCTACACGGTTCCGCTCATCATGTCCGGAAAAAAGGTCGTTTCGGGACCGATGCGCGGCGAGCCGTGCGTCGTGGATATTGCTCCGACGGTGCTCGACCATTTCGGACTCGACGTTGCCGCGATGCGGGAATTCGAACTCCTCGACGGAACGATTCGAGGAAAATCGGAACCGGCAATCACCGCGATTCGGCCGATCGAAGAGGGATTGCTCGTTTATCTGCCGTTCGACGGAACGGTAGAGAACAAGGCGGAAGCCGCGTCGATCCCACCGGAAAACCGAGGAGGAAACTTCGAAACGACCGGCGGTAAAAAAGCGGGTTTTCTGGCGTTACGTGGGGCGGACACGCCGCAGTTCGTAAGTCTTGGCAATCCGGAATCGCTCAAACGGGGCGTTGACGGCGGCTTGACGGTCGCCTGTTGGGTTCGGATGAACGCCCCGCAAAAAGGGGATCCTGTTCTTTTCGGCAACAAAAATTGGAAGGACGGCAACAATTCAGGAATCACGCTGTTCGTTGCTCCGCAGAAAACCGACGGAAACAACCTCGCTCTCAACCTCGCGGATGCATCGGGCCGACGTGTTGACGTGAAGCAGTTCTTTTTTGCTCCCGCCGAATGGTGGTTTTGCGCAGCAAGCATTGATCGAACCGGCAACGCAACGGTTTACGCCGGAAGTCCGAACGGTCGACTCTATTTCGGCAGCATGAGCCTGATCGGCGAAACCGTTCCGGCGAGTAAACCCGTGTCCGGAACAATCGACTCGCCGCTCCCGTGGAACATCGGACAGGACGGAACCGGAACCTACGGCTCACGGCTCGACGCCGATCTCGACGAATTTCGCCTTTGGAATCGGGCGCTGACGTTGGAGGAAATCGAAGCCGTCTACAAAACGCCGTAGAGCGGCTCGACAGAATTCGTTTTTTCGGATACAATCCGACAAACATTTTTGATTCGTCCGGTGAGAGGGGCGTTCATGAAAGATTCCACATACGGCAACGGACCTTGGGAGTACCGATATCTCTGCAAAAGTTGCGGACACGCGGTTCGTGCGCCGAAAAACAAGGCTCCATGCAGCCGTTGCGGTGGCGACTTCGGCCCCAAGGTTTCCATGCGGAAGCTCTATCTCGAACCGGAAAAGCCGTTTGAGACTGTCGAGGTCGAGTACATCGCTGAACCGACCCTTTGGGAGTCGATCAAAAAGCTTCTTGGATTCTACGTCGAGCCGCGTATCGAGATTCGCAAGGAAAAAAAACGCGGCCAACGCCGTTGGCGCTGGCAGTCCCACGCCGAACTGGAAGAAGAATCCGGTATCGTCCGCCACGAAGAATTCTTCGGCGATTAAGGCAATGCAGAGTGTAAAGTGTAGAGTGTAGAGTAAGACGCAAGCGTTTTTCTACAACTTTACTCGTTCTACATTCGTTCTCTCCACACTTTGCACTCTACACTCTACACGTTTTATGCGACACATCCAACTTTACGATACGACATTGCGGGACGGGTCCCAAGCGGAAGGGGTCGCCTTTTCGCTGCAGGACAAGCTCAATCTCGCGCATCGGCTCGATGCGCTCGGTTTCGAGTTCATCGAAGGGGGTTTTCCCGGTTCGAACGAGAAGGATGCCGAGTTTTTCAAAAAAATCGGCGAGAAGCCGCTTGAATCGGCGAAGATTTGCGCGTTCGGCATGACACGTCGCAAAGGAACGACGCCGGAAAACGACGAGGGACTCAAGTCGCTCCTCGATTCGAACGCGCCGATCATTACGGTGGTCGGTAAGTCGTCAGCGTTCCAGGTCGTCGAGGTGATCAACGCCAAGTTGGACGAAAACCTCCAAATGGTCGCGGAAACGATCGAGTATTTTCGTAAGCACGGTCGCCGGGTCTTTTTCGACGCCGAACACTTTTTCGACGGTTGGAAGGACAACCCGGAATACTCGCTCTCCGTCCTGAAAACAGCGGTCGAAGCGGGAGCCGAGATCGTCGTCCTTTGCGATACGAACGGCGGCTCCATGCCTGATTTGGTCAGGACAGCGGTCAAAAACGTCGTCGATTCGGTCCCATCGCCGGTTGGAATTCACGTTCACGACGACTGCGGTTTGGCGGTTGCAAACTCGCTCATCGCCGTCGACGCCGGCGCATTGCAGGTTCAGGGAACGATCAACGGAATCGGCGAACGGTGCGGCAACGCAAACCTGATCACGATCGCGGCGAACCTTGCGCTCAAAACGCATGGACAGTACAGCGTGTTGAAACCGGATTCTTTGTTTTATCTCACGGAACTGTCGCGGTTCGTCTACGAGACGATCAATTTCCAGATTCCGTTGCACGATCCGTATGTCGGCAAAAGCGCGTTCGCCCACAAAGGAGGAATGCACGTCAGCGGCATCGCCCGAAATTCGTCGGCGTACGAACATATTTTTCCGGAGATCGTCGGCAATCACCGCCGCGTGCTCGTCAGTGAATTGTCCGGCAAGTCGAATATCGTCGCCAAAACGAAGGGGTTGAATCTCGATTCCGGGACGATCAAAAAGGTTCTTGACGAAGTCGTTCGAAAAGAAAACCAAGGATACCAATACGAAGCTGCCGACGGATCGTTCGAACTGATCGTCAAACGGTGCACCGGGGAGTATGTGGAGCATTTCAAACGGCTCAATTATCACGTCCACGTCGTCTCGAACGAAGCGGAAGTTTTCGTCACCGCGGCGACGGTGAAGCTGCAAATCGGCGACGAAATCCGATACGAGGGAGCCGAAGGGGACGGTCCGGTCGCCGCATTGGACGCCGCGATGCGCAAAGCGCTCCTTCCGGTCTACCCGATGCTGTCCGAGATGAAGCTGATCGACTTCAAAGTCCGCGTGATCAACTCCGAAGCGGGGACCGATGCGGCGGTCCGTGTCGTGATCGAAAGCGAAGACACCGACGGCAACGTCTGGGGAACCATCGGCGTCGACGAAAACGTCATCGAAGCGAGTTGGATCGCCTTGGTCGATAGTCTCGAATACAAGCTGAATAAAAAATAACAGCCGGAATGAAGCGAAGCGTAATGACGGAAAACGTCGATCGTCATTACGCCGGAGTACCGGCTCCATTCCGGCTTTTATTTTCTATCAGCGTCCGAATTCGTTCGTCCAATCGCGCAGACGGTTTGCCAACTCGTCGGTAAGATACGCTTCGTCGAGTCTCCAGACCCAGTTGCCGGTTGCGTGTCCTGGAAAGTTCATCCGGGCTTCGGTCGGAAGTCCGAGCAGGTCTTGCATCGGGAAGATGGAGACGTTCCCCGGCGAACTCATCACCTTGCGGATAATCGCCTGGATAATTGTTTTTCGGTTCAGCTGCTCTCCTTGCGGGATGAACGGTCGCAGCATGTCGAGCATGAACCGGATGTCCCAAAACGGCTCCGGACGTTTGCGATCGGCGAGAACTTCGTCGACCCAGGCGGCGAGCGTATCGGTGTCGTGAGTTCCCGTGCAGACGACGGAGTTGCGTTTCCATTCGACGGTCGGATCGGTCGAACGCCGGAAGTCGAAGTTGAATTGAAACACGTTCATGCCGGGAAAACCGTATCGGTCCCGCAAATCGTGGACCCCCTGCTTCATGACGCCGAGATCTTCCGCGATGAATTGGGCGTCGGGAATCTCGCCGAGCAACGTGTCGAACAGCTCGCCGGACGGACCGGGAACCCAAAAACCTTGATCGTTCGGGTCCGGCTGCGGCGACATGCTGAAGTAATTATAGAACCCGATGAAATGATCCAATCGGATCGCGTCGAAACGCTTCAGAGCGGTTCGAAGTCGATACACCCACCAGGCGAACGCTTCGGTTTTATGAGCGGTCCAATCGTAAAGCGGGGAGTTCCAACGCTGTCCGTCCGGGTTGAAGCTGTCGCCGGGAACGCCGGCAATCCGTTGCATTTCCCCTTCGGGGTTCAGTTGAAAGAGCTGCGGTTCCGCCCAGGTATCGACGCTGCATTTCGAAACGTAAATCGGAACGTCGCCGATCAATCCGATTCCCCGTTGGCGGCAATAATCATGCAGTTCGGTCCACTGAACGTCGAAAAGAAGTTGCACGAACGTCTGAAAAGCGATTGGGTCTTCCAGTTCCGCGTGAACTTCCTTCAGGGCGGCTTGTTCGGCGTGCCGAATTCGTTTGTCCGGCCAATGGGTCCAGTCGACGGTACCATATTTTTCGCTCAGCGCGCAGAACATTGCATGCGGTCCGACCCACGGATTGTTGTTCACGAACGGTTCGAACGATAAATGGTATTTCGTCCCCGCCGTTTCTCGAAACCGTTGGAATGCTTTCCGGAGCCGCTGCATCCGAACATCCCGCGCGACGTGATAAACCGTTCTCGTTTTCGGAGCGTCCGGCAGCGATGCGATGTCGTCCGGATCAAGCAGCCGTTCCCGGGCGAGGTCTTCGAGATCGATATAAATCGGGTCGGCGGCAAATGTCGAAATGCTGGCATACGGCGAAAAGCAGTCGTCGATCGGATTCGGGGGAAGCATCTGCCAAGCCCGTTGTCCCGCTTTGTGCAGAAAGTCGACGAACCGCCTCGCTCCGGCGCCGAGGTCGCCGCAACACGGGCTCCCCGGAAGAGAAGAGAGCGGAAGCAAAACACCACTGATTCGATGCTGTAAATCCATGATTGAAAACGAAGTATATTTTGAAGACCGACAATAATGGCGTCCTCCCCGCGCAGGCGGGGACCTAGACGAAAGATACAACGACACGTTTGCATCCGTGTTTGCCGATGTGCCGTGAATGATGTGTGCAACGACGCATTAATATCGAATCTCCAGGTTCCCGCCTGCGCGGGAATGACGAATTTTGCTTGAAAATCATTACATCGAACGATAAAGCACGTTCTTTAGGGAGCGTCCCCAAAATCGTCCTAAAATATCGGCCCCCTGTTTGTTCGGATGCAGATAAAACGCTCCGCTCGGTCCGGTTTCCGGGGCGAACACTTTGTCGGCGTTCGTTTTAAAGTAGTCGAACGCTTCCGTATCGCCGAGAAAAACACGGTCCTTGGCAGAGGTTTGGGAATAAAAGTCGACCAACGATTCGATTTCCGGAAAATAGGCCCGAACACGAAGCTGGCCTTCGAGGAGATACGTCGAACTGTTTTGCGTCGTCGGACTGTACCAGATCGGACGGTGCAACACGACTTTTCCGTTCGGATAGAGTTCGAGAAGTTTATCGGTGATTTCCTTGAGATTTCTCCGGTAATCTTCCGGCGAAACCGGCGAACCGTTCGGCCCCTTGACGGCGCTGTCGTTCGTACCGAGCATGATCGAGAAAACCAAATCGGTATCGGTCGCTCCTTTGAACGGATCGGCGGCGGCGATGACTTTTTGAAACTGCTTCGCTTTCGGGAGAAAATCGATCGTTGTGTATCCGCTGACGCCGCAGTTTGCCAGTGCGATTGGTTCGTCGGAAAACCCTTGTTCGGCTAAAAACGCCAGGCAACGGCCCGGCGGCGCGTTCCCTTTCCCGGCATGCCCATTCTCTTCCGTGATGCTGTCGCCGAGGAAAACGAGGGCCAGTTTTTTCGGTGCAACGGAAAAGTTCCGCACCGCGATTCCCTGTTCGGCGAAGCGAGGGTCGTCGAACATTCCCGCCGCTTTCCTCGTTTCGTACAATTCTTTGAGGTTCGGTTTCGTTCTCGCCTTGTTTCCCGTTTCAAATGCTTCCCGAAACGCTTTCGTCCAAATCGCGTATCCGTCGTCGTTCAGGTGCAACCGATCCTTGACAAAAAGATTTTCACGGACTCGACCGTCCTCTCCGTTCATCGGCGTGATGACGTCGATGTAATAGAGCCCTTTGACTTGCGCGGCGAGTTCTTTCACCATTGCGCAAAGTTTGTCGCCGGTCGGCCAAAACTTCTCTCGGGACGGAGCGTGGGACGGCGAGACGAAATAAATCTCGGCGGTCGGACATTCGTTCCAGATTCGTGCAATGTAGAACTTAAAATTCTTGAACACCGTTTCGGCGTCGGCTCCGTGAGCAATATCGTTTGTTCCGCAGAAGATCACGACCCGCGCCGGACTCGCCGGAAGATGGATTCGGTTGATTGCCTGTAAATTATCCGGAAACACCGACCCGCCGAAACCACGGTTGACGACTTCATCATCCACGAATGTTTCTTCCGCCTTTTTGCCCCAGATCGCAAACGACGAACTGCCGACAAACAACGTGCAGCCGGGAACCGGTGGATTGTCGATTGCTTTGTAGGCATAACTTCTCACGGCTCCTTCGTACTTCCAAGGCGTCTGCGCTGAAAGAAATGAAATCGGAACAACGATAAGGAGCGAAAAGACAGGGAATAAATTTCGCGCGTTATTCATTTGTCATTTGGGGGTGCTTTGCTATTAAAACCTTTCACGCAAAGTATACAAAAACATCCGGGGGTTTTCAATAACAGCCTTGCATACCTGAAACGACTTGTTCGTGCCGACGTGTGAATTTGGGCCATTTCGGTAGTTTGTCATTCAGGTGCATAATGTTTCAGCGGTGATAGGCATTGTCGGGTGACATTTTACATCTTTTTTCGATTTTTGTTCGAACAGCGCGATTTTGTCTAGTATACTTCGCTCAGTTACAGCAAAGAATGTGTTGTCAATTTCGGCTCTTTGTGAGGATTGCTCCCTGAACCGTGACAATTTGAACATTGCCGGTATCGCATGGGCCGAGATTTTTGAGCTTGGCAGCGGAGGATTCATGGCGACTGATTGTTTTTGCCCAGCCGTTGTGTTTTTCCTGTTTTTGTTATTTTTTCACAATTATCTAAACTGCGTATCTTGACTTTAACGATTGTGTGACATAGAATAAAAAACGTAGTCGGGAACCGCGTCGGTTTCCGAAGAACAAACTGTATTCCATCGTGTGTTATTCGTGTGTGTGTTCGTTCACCACACTGAAGAGTTGAACCCCTTGTAATTGGAGAGAAAGAATGTCGTGTAAATTTGTGTTGTCGACCTTGGTTGCGTCGCTTGTTCTCGTCGTCAGCAGCTTCGCCGGCGAATGCGGACCTTGCGCTGCCGCCACATGCCAACCGTGTGACGCCGCTGTGTGCCAACCGTGTGACGTCGCTGCTTGCCAGCCGTGCACCAGTGTTGTCGTGCAGAAGAAGGCTCGCGTTCGTCTGGTTGATCGCATTCGTTGCATGACGGCGAAGCGAGCTGCCTGCACGCCGTGCGAAGCCGTCGCGTGCCAACCGTGTGCCGCCGCTGTCGGCGTTTGTGCCGCTGACGCCGTCGCCGTTGGTGCTTGCGTTGCCGACGCTGGTCACTGCCAACCGTGTGGAATCGCCGCTGGTGCTTGTGCCGCTGACGCCGTCGCCGTTGGTGCTTG
>JAVBPI010000136.1:0-14502 GCA_031549705.1 Thermoguttaceae bacterium | reverse complement strand
GGCTTCGACTACGCCGCCGTCGACGGCAAACCGGACCAGATCGTGGTGCAAAGCTGGGTCGACGGTCCGAACACGTTCCTGCCGGAGACGCAGCCGTTCACGTTCACGAACTCCGCGAAAGACGTCGCCGAACGGTTTCTGTCGAAACCGTGAGTTTGATAAACAGGACGATTGCAAAGTGTAAAACAGATAAAATAGAGGGCGTCATTTCGACCGAAGGGAGAAATCTCACCTTTCCGAAAAGGCTGAAAATTCAAGCCCAACCGATTCGGTGAGATTTCTCGCGGAGCCTGTCCCGAGAGATTGAGGGGCTCGAAATGACGGAGCGTTTTGAACGTTGCTGGTCTCCTGCTAAACGGATGGCTCGCAATGATATTGGGGAACCGATGTTTACTATTGGGATATTGAAACAGGAAAGGTCAAAAAGACGTTCCGGGTAAATTGACAAAAGTGCCGAAAGGTACTTCTCCGTCATGACGACGAGTACGCCTTCATTCCGGCTCCTGTCGACAACACCACCATATTTTAACACAAAAATGAAAAACATCTTCTTGACGTTCGTTTTGTTTTTTGTGCCGACCATCGCCGTTCTCGCAACGGAGAAGCCGAACATTCTTTTCATCATGAGCGACGATCACTGTGCGCAGGCGATCGGCGCGTACGGCGGTCGCGTCACCAAAGGAGGTTTCAGCACGCCGAACATCGACCGTCTTGCCAACGAAGGGATGCGGTTCGACCGTTGTTTCTGCACGAATTCAATCTGCGTGCCGAGCCGGGCGTCGATCCTGACGGGATTGTATTCCCATCACGACGGATCACGAACGCTCGTCGAACCGCTGGACGCCACGAAGAAAACGTTTCCCGAATTGATGCAGCAAGGAGGATATCAAACGGCCGTCATCGGAAAATGGCACGTCCACACGGAACCGAAGGGGTTCGATTGGTACAGCATTCTTCCGGGACACGGCATGTACTTCAATCCCGGTTTCGTTCAAAAGGGAGCCGACTGGAGCGGAACGCTCAAGGAAGTTTCCCAAGACGGCAAGGAACAACGGTATTATCCGAAGGCGAATAAAGTCTACCAGGGACACGTTACGGATATCGTCACGGACCAGTGCCTCGATTGGATGAAGGGGCGAGACAGGACGAAGCCGTTCATGCTGCTCTGCCATTTCAAGGCGCCGCACGTTCCGTTCGACCAGTTTCCGCCGCGGTACAAAGAATATCTCGACGGGGAGAAGTTTCCGTTACCGGAAACGTGGAACGAAGACATTTCGCACCGCAGTCTCGGTTCGCGCTATTACGGACAGAGTTTCGTCTACGCCGGCGCCGGAGTCGGCGAACGCCGCAAGAAGAATATCGAGGACGGAAAATTGATGCCGCTCGAAAAGGCGGAAGAGAACCTGCAAACGTACACGCGGAACTATCTGCGGCAAGTCAAGGGGAACGACGACAGTATCGCGCGGTTGCTCGATTACCTCGACAAGGAAAAGCTCACGGAGAACACGATCGTGATTTACACGTCGGATCAGGGATTCTTTCTCGGCGAACACAGTCTCGGCGACAAGCGTTGGATTTGGGAGGAGTCGCTCCGGATGCCGTTTATCGTCCGTTATCCGGCGAAAATCAAGCCGGGGAGCGTGAACGACGACATCGTGCTGAACGTCGACTTCGCGTCAACGGTGCTCGACGCCGCCGGTCTCGGCACGATGCCCAACAGCGATGGAAAGAGTTTCTATCCGAACATGATCGGCAAGACGCCGTCCGATTGGCGTGATGCGATGTACTACCGTTACTGGATGCACATGAACGCCCAGTGTCCGGCTCATTTCGGCGTACGAACGAAGGAATTCAAACTGGTCTTCTTCTACGGTCTGCCGTTGGACGCCATCGGATCAGAGAAGAATCCGCCGACGCCGACCGGTTGGGAACTCTATGATCTTCGGACCGATCCTCTGGAAGCGAAAAACGTGTACGACGATCCGAAATATGTCGAAACCGTCAAGGAACTGAAGACGAAACTCGTCGAGCTCCGAAGCAAACTGGGAGACACCGACGAAAAGTATCCCGAAGTCCGAAAGTTGAGCGGACTCTACTGAAAAACAACAGCCGGAAAGGAGGTGGTACTCCGCCGTATTGACGGACGGTCGACGTTGCCAACATCAACCACCGTCATTACGGCGAGTATGCCTCCGTTCCGGCTGTTGTTACATGATCGGCAAACGGAATTTCAGTGGTTGATCTGAAGAATTGCAGCGGTTGCATTGATATAGGCCAACAAGACTCCGGCAAGAAAGCCCATGAATATGTGAACGGCGGCCTCCCATCGAGTTCGTGGAGGCGGCGGCATGTCCGCAACAAAGGAAAAGAACCAAATCATGACGGCGAACATGATAAAAAGTACCCCATACCCGAACAACGTCATGCGAATCCAACCGCCGTCGAAGATTTGTCGTAACGTCGGTTTGTTTTCGGACATTTTTACGAAAATTTGAGCGATTTCTTTCACAGAGCCCGAAGCGTCAGCGAGGGGCTTGGGCCGAGTCATTCGCTGACGCTTGGGGTTTTGTGGTGTTGCCGCATGTCTAGAAACCGAGCGGTTCGCCGATGAGGATTACTTTGATTCGACCCGCCGGGCGACTGATCCGCGTTGTTACAATGTAGGTACAAATACAATCAGCGGAGCGGCAGTCTTCACAACCGCCAGTCGTCGTGCAGGGTGTCTTGATGTTCGGAACCCGTTGGGCGTTGATCGGCGACGCGTAATTTCTCGCACGGGAAACGGCGTCGTCCAACGTCTTCACGACCTTGTTCATTCCGGCGACGACGATCACTCGCTTCGGACCGAACGCCATCGCCGCGACGCGGTTGCCGTTGCCGTCGACATTCACCAACTGTCCGTCCTCACTAATCGCGTTCACGCTCGAAATGTAATTGTCGCAGAAAAACGCCTTCCGCATCGCTTCGTGCCGCTCTTCCGGGGTCGTCGCCCGGTCCCGATCCAAGACGGCGTAATCCGATTCGTGAAGCCGCTTGGTCAAGCCGATCGCTTCCAGCGTCATCGAGCCGCCCCAGGAAACGCTCTCCTTCGTCGGAATGAGCGAGCAGACCTTTTCCACGGCGTCGGCTCCCGTTTTGCAGTAAAACGCCTCGAAATGGCGGCCGGCGAGCGCCTTGACCACCTTTTCGCCCAAGAGATCGTTTCGCTTGTCGATGAATAGTTTACCGTGTTGCATATGGGTGTCTTTCTTGTTGGGGAACAACGGAATCTTCGGTTCGCAGACAAACAAGTGTAATCGAAACGGGGGCCGAATTCAAGGAAAACGTGACCGTTTCCAGGAAACCTGCAACGTTCAAAACGATCCGTCATTTCGAGCGGAGCGAGAAATCTCACCGAATCGGTTGAGCTTGAATTTTCGGCCTTTCTGGTTGGGTGAGATTTCTCCCTTCGGTCGAAATGACCCCTCTATTTTATCTATTTCATACTTTGTAATCGTCCTGTGACCGTTTCAGAGGGTTTTCAACGCAGAGCCGAAAGGGGAAATAGGGGAGATTTTTCCTTCTTGACAACATACGCGGGGGGGTAAACTACGGCGAGTGGCCGAATGTACGGTTGCCGATAGGGCGGCCGTTGTAATTTTACCCATGTGAGGAGACTCCCCATGTTGAAATCACTCCAATGGAGTGGACAAACCGTACTGATTCTATTAGGATTCATCGTTGCCGACTGTTATGCACTGACGGGAACGGTACCGGCTGCAAATTTAAGATCGTACTTGATCCGAGTTCAAAATTTGCCGGTAGGAGCTTGACCAAAGTCGGCTTGCGAGAGTATGGTAGTGTTTATGTTGTCTCGCTTGAGGGCACGGATGTTTTGCCTCTCGATTCTTTTGACGCAGATGATCCAAGCATTCTGAGCATTGTCGACATGCCGGTCGCAAAAAAGTTACAGGATGGAAAAGGAAAATTTACCGCATTAAAGTCTGGAAAAACAAAAATCAGGGCCAAAAAAGGAACCACAACCGCGACGTATGATGTTGAAGTTCTCTTGCCAAAGAACGTTCGAGTTTACAAAAACCCAGGATCCGATTGGGCATCCACAAAATTTGTTGATGAGTATGTCGACGACAAACCAACCGGAAAAGAAGTACTTGTTTTTGAAGTGCGTTTTTTTGCGTCGATTTATGTCAATGAACCCAGGGGTGTTTCTTTCTCGGGATTGTCGTTAAAGGAATGGACAGCAGTGGGCGTTGCCAAAAATGCAGATGGTACTCCGGGGCCATTGGACGGCTATGAGCATCCAATGGGCAAAATATGGGGAGGCGGCGGAGCATCTATGGAAAGAGGCACGATAATGATTGACGATGATCAAGTTTATACTACTCGTTATGCCGATATAAAGAACGGTTATTTTAAGTGGGATATACCATATGATGCTTATATGAGACATGTTCCATAACCTCAAGCCAATTCGGCGTTGAGGATGGCACAGACGAGCTTTGTTCGTAAAATGTGTCTGCGTCGGCGGTTGCGGTAAGGATAGGACATGATTTTGAACACCTTGATCTTCGCGTTGATGTTCTCGATCACGATCCGTCGCCGCGATAATTCCTTGTTGAATGCCTTTTCTTCTTCCGTCAAATCACGATTTTTGCTCTTTTTGATCGGTATCAAGCTGAATTCATGGTACTCCAAAATCCCCTGATAGCCACTGTCCGCTAAAATCATCACCGTTAGTACCGCTAAAAACAACAACGATTCCTTGCACAACTTGAAGTCATGGACGCTGCCAACCGCCTCGTCCACGTCATAAATCAATTTTGTTTCAACATCAGCAATGATTTGCGATTTGACCGTATGCCTTTTTTTCTTTCCCGAGTACCAATCCTCTTGCTTTTTTTCGGACGTTCGATCGGATGTTCCGTTACATCAATCGCAACCGCTTTCGGTTCTTCGGTTTGCAACGCTTTCTTGCCGGGCAATTGGAAGCGGCCGTCCGCGGATAAAACGTCTTCAACCCAGTGAACGGAACGACAAACACTACTTTTCGCACAATTAAAATCATCGCCGATGGACTCCATCGTTACGTATTCCCGGTAGTATTTTAGTGTAACGAGAAGTTTGTCGCCGGGCGACAAATCGTTTGGTTTTCCGCCCGACTTGTGTAATTTTTCGTGGGCGGCTTGGAGAATTTCGAGCATCGTCATGAAGACGGGCTTGGTGGTTCCGATTCTACGTTTGAATTTTTCGTCATTCCACGGCAATTTTTTATCGACTCGTTCCATTTTGCCGTCCTTGACATGAATGGTTGTTATTTTCCTTGGCCTGAGGGCGAAACGTCGCTAAATTCAGCCCAGGTTCAACCATAATACCAATTTCTGGGTTATGGAACAAGTCTATGGAATTTCGAAAGCAAATCGCCGAACGTGGACTGCTCTCTTTTCGAAAAGCAAATGCTATACACGACAAACTCGCAGATGAGTCCAAAAAAGTGGAGGATGCGTTTAGAAAATTGCCGGGTAAGCGAGGTGATGAAGGAGTTCTTCGTGTCAATGCTTCAAACTGGCAGGAATGCCAACAATGGGAAAAAATGAAATCGAAAGTTCGAGAGAATCGAGAGGATTTTATTCGACTGGGCAAGATTGTTGAGCGTTCCAGCGATTTTAGCGCATGTTTGGTTGATCTCTATTCTGACAAACCATACCATTCGGACGAGCTGCTCGGAATGTTGAAGGAATGTAACAATGCCGTTCTAACTCAAAGTGTGATTGATGGGATTCCAAAAAACATTCTTAAAAGTTCGTACATACCCGGTTTTCGCGAGTGGCAATCGACGGACGGTCTCTTCCAGTCGACGGCGAAGTTCGTGTCGTTGGAGAAAGGGGAGGTGACGTTGGAAAAATCGGATGGCAAACGGACGAGCATCGAGCTTTCGGCGTTGCGTAAGGAAGATCAGGCGTACGTTAAAGAACAAAACACGCCGAAGCCGACGCCGTAACGTCTTGACTCGTAACGCTTAATGCATGTCTCGAAGCCGGGAATATCAACTCGTTTCCGGCTTTTCTCTCGACCCGCGGGAACCATGCCATGTCGCGATTTTTTCTGTTGTCCCTCCTTCCGTTTCTTTTCACCACACAGCTCTCGTCTCAGGAACCTCCGAAGGTCGACACGTTCGACATCACGGCGAAGTTCATCGTTTCCATGATCCCCGACGGAACCGGCGACGGAGCGTGGGTCGGCAGGGAAGTTGCAACGAAACGACGACAAGCATGGGAACGCGGAACACGTCAATCGCCATCACCTGCGGTTCGCGGGCTAAACGGGGGAGTTTTCATCGTCCCAGTTTTTTCATGTCCTTGGCGGCGCGTTCGTGGAACTGTTCGTCCGGCTTCTTGATGTCCGCGACGATCGTACTCTGGCCCTTCTTCGGAGCGACGGCCCCTTCGTCGTTGAATTTGAACGCCCGTGTGATCTGCTCCAAGACGTTCGCCGTCTTCGAAATGTTCGCGGCGACGTCCGCCGTGCCGTGCACGCTCTCCGCGTTTTGTGTCACCGCTTCGCTCAGGTGACTGATCACCGTGTTGATCTGGTTCAAACCCTCGTTCTGAACGACCAGGTCCTGACTGATCTTCGAAATGATCGAGCTCACTTCCGTCGATTGAGCGGTGATTTCGTCCAGCGATTGCGACGTTTCGTCGGCGACGTGACTGCCGGTCGTGACCTGGCGGATCGAGTCTTCAATCAACGCGGTCGTTTCCTGGGCCGCCTTGGCACTGCGAGCGGCAAGGTTGCGGACTTCTTCGGCGACGACGGCGAACCCCTGGCCGTGCGTTCCGGCGCGGGCGGCTTCCACGGCGGCGTTCAACGCCAACAAGTTCGTTTGGAACGCGATGTCGTCGATGACCCGAATGATCTTCTTGATTTCGTCGGAGCCCTTCGTGATTGCGTTCATCGCCTGAACCATTCGGCCCATCCGCTCCTTTCCTTGGGATGCCGCGGAGCGGGCGTTGGTCGCGATTTGGTCGGCCTGTTTGGCGTTGCGCGAATTCTGGTCGGTCTGCGAGTTGAGCGAAGCGATCGACGAGGCGACTTCGTGGAGCTGCTCGGCGCTGCGCGTCGTGTTGCCGACAATCGTGTCGCTCGACTGGCTGAGTTGTTCGCCGTCGGCGTAAATCGTGTTCGACAAGGTGTTCAAGTCCTTCACGGCGTCATAGATTCCGTAACGCATCCGAATCAGGGCGATTCCCAACTGGTCCTCTTCCGAGGTGAGCGGCACCCAGACGGCGAGGTCTCCTCTGGCAATCGAGAGGGCGACGTCGGTTTTCTCGTGGAGCGAATCGGCGACCTGTTGAAACGCCTCGGCAAGAGTTTGCAGTTCGTCGCCGGTCTTGATGTTGTCGACTTTGATGTCATAGCGCCCCCGCGCCAGCGATCCGGCGGCTTCCGTCATTTGGCGGATCGGCCCGAGAATCCGGTTGATGATCAACATGAGAAATCCGACGAAACCGGCGATTCCGATCAACGTGACAATCGAGCTGCGGAAATTGTTTGCGCCGAGCGCCTTGTTGCGGGATTCAACGGAAATGCCGGTGAAAATCATGCCGAGCGCTTTGCTGTCCGATCCGAGAATCGGCATGTAGTTGACAAACATCGGCACGCCACGGACGTTGGTTTCGGCGAAGTAATCCTTCTGGTTCTTCAGGACCGCTTCCTCGACGACGGGATTGTTCAATTTCGTTCCGACGGCTCGTTTCCCTTCGGCGTCCTTGAGGGTCGTCGCAATGCGCTCATCGCCCCGGAAAACCGTACACTCGCAACTGAGGTATTCCTTGATGTAGTCGACCCAATCGTTGGTGTCGCACCGATAACCGCCGGTCATGATGCCGATCAGTTTTCCGTTGCCGTCCTTCATCGGGACCGCGCCGCGAATCGTGAGCGGGAGCTTGGCGGTACTTTCAAAATAAACGGCTCGCTTTTTGCCGTCCAGAATATCCTTGACGCATTGGAGATGCTTCTGGGAATCGCCGAATGTTTTCGGATCGCTCACCCGGTAAACGACGTTTCCTTCGGCGTCGAGAATCGTGTAGAACTGGCATTTATGCGGCGATTCAAACTCCGCGATCAGTTTACCGAGCATGTCGCGGTCCTTGGCGACCGTCGCACGTTTCCAGTCGTCGTCCTCGGCGAGTCCGGCGAGCTGCTCCAAGGCCAATCCTTCCGAGATCGCGATTTCGTGCTTGACCCCTTTCGCCGCATCGCGAAGATCCCCCATGAACGAGGCGTTCGCGTAGTCGTGGAACGCCTTGTTGCAGAGGAAGACGACGACGATGACGATGAAAATGGCAAGCAGCACCACCGGAATGACGACGCGGCTTCGAAGCCCTTTGAGCTTTTTCATGACGTTCCTTAGGAGAACAGGGAAGGAGAGAGAGGGTATTTTTGCGACATGACCGAAACAAACGTTCAGTCTGTTTCCGAAAGATTAGCTTGCCGATTGCCGAATGCAATCCTTCAACCGCTTTTTTCGTCAAAATTTGTGCCGGTTCCGTGAAGACAACGCCAAATTTTCCGGTATAATCGCCAAAGTCCATCGCGAATGGGTTTTTGATCGAGCCTCCGCTCATCGTGGCAACCCGCAGGATGGTCGCGTTGCTCCCGATCCTGCGGAGGCGAAATCGAACAATTCACCGTCGCATTCAAGACGCGATGTGCGGCTAATACGCAAGCGAAATACTTCATCAAGACAAACACTTGGGCGAAAAATGACGCCAGAGACCGAACATGCGGATCCGTTTCAACGATTGGGGTGGTTGATCGACGACCAGTCGTTCCGATATTTCTCGTCGATGGACCTTTACGCCTTCCGGATCGGCCAGGCGAAAATTGCCGGGAGGACCGTTCTCGTCGTGATGAATCTCCCGACAACGAACAGCCCAACGGGGGTGTATAAAATCGATGTCATGGGGGACGTCGAAACGCTTCGTAACGCCGTCGATTGGGCGGTCGCAACGAAAACCCCCATCGTGCTCCTTTTCGACAACCCGATTCAAAACAAGCGGTTCGGCGCGATTCCGATCGATGATCCGGGACTGTTGCTCCATCCGGAATTCGGCTTTGGGGCGATGATCAAGGCCGTTGCTCATGCCGCGAACCATGTTCCGCTCTTCGCCGGCCTTTTCGGCCGGATCCGGCATTCGACGTCGCTGCTCCTCTCGTTGAACGGCGCGATCGCTCAAACCGTCGACGCCCAAATCGAGCTCGGCCAATGGAGCGGAACCGTCGCCCGGGGGGATTCGCGTGATTTCGCCGCCATGTCGCTCCTCACCGGATTGGCGGACCAGGTTTTCGCAACGGATCACGAAGTCATTACATGGTTGCAACAGCTCGTGATGTCACTCCCCGCTTCATGGGGAAATGCGCCGGTTGTTCCGGAGAAACAACATGTTGACATTGTTGTTCCGGTGTTGCCTGGAGATGCCCGGAGCGCGTTCGATCCGCGCGAGTGGATCGATTCCCTCTGCGACGCCGAAACGTTCGTCGAATTGCAGTCCGGCTTTGCCCGTGAAGCGGTCGTCGGATTCGGTCGGATCGGCGGCGCATCGGTCGGGGTGGTCGCCAATCGTTCGACCCGACGCGGCGGATTGCTCTACACGGAAACGTGCGACAAGATCGCCGATTTTCTCGAACAGTGCGAATTGTATCGCTTTCCGGTCCTGTTTCTCGTCGACTGCGGCGGCTTTTCCGCGGAAGACGCCGGGAGCGGCATGGCGTTTCTGCGGCGCTGCGGGCGGCTTTTCCGGGTTCTGGAAGCCGTATCGACGCCGAAATTCGCCGCCGTGTTTCGTCGGGCGTACTCCGCCGGCTTTTACGCCATGGGAGGTTCCGGGTTCGCCGATCGGGTCGTCGCGTTTCCCGGGGCGAAAATCGGATATTTCGGCAAGGAAATGCTCTTCCTGCTCCGGCAGAACCACACGGACGCCGCCGCGAAGGCGTTTTTCGACGAACTTGAATTTTTGCTTGAACATCCCGAGAAAACGATCGATTTCGACGCCGTTGAGCGGATCATCGACCCCGGCAAGCTGCGGGAGGAAGTCGTTACGTTTTTGAAGGCGACATAGGAAAGGGTAGGTTGCCGACCGCCGGGCGGCAACGTCGGCGCGAGCCGACGCGCCCCTGTGAAAGCGACATTTCACAGGGGCGAGTGCGGCTTACCGCACGCAGCCGCCCGGCGGTCGGCTGCCTACCTTAACAATCCCCCACAGATTTTCCATGAAGGACGACACTTCGCTCAAGCTTGTGCTGACGAACGATTCGGCGTTGATTCCGGTGGCTCTCGACGCCGTGACGTCGTTTGCGACGAGGATCGGTTTCGTGCATCCGGAGATCGACCAAATCAAAATCGCGGTCGAGGAAGGGTGCCTCAATATTGTCAAGCACGCCTTCGAGCCGGGGGAGGTCGCATCGTATTCCGTCCAAATGGAGCGGACGCCGCGCGGAATCCTCCTGACGTTGCACGACGACGGCTTGCCCTATGTTCCGACACAAGAGGAATCCGACGATGTCGGGGCGCATCTCGGAACCCGATTGATGAAAGGGTTGACCGACTCTTACGTTTTCAAGAGTCTCGGCGTTGGCGGGAAGGAATTGCTCCTCGAAAAATACCTCCCCGCCCCGAGTGTCGCAGATCAAGTCAGTGTCGAGGAAATTCGTGCATATCAACAAAGCGAACAGGCTGCCGAAGCGCAACAAGCCGCCGGCGAAGTTCCACCGGCCCGGATTCCGCGAACCGTCCGACTCCTCAATCTGGACGATCCCGACGAACTGCTCGACGTTTCCCGTTGTGTTTACAAGACTTACGGTTATGGATACATCCATTCGTTCTTCTACCAATCCGACCAGTTGGCGGCGACGAACAGGGAAGGGCGGTTCTGCTCCATCGTCGCCGTGGACGACCGGAACGGCGTCGTGATGGGGCATTGCGGCCTGAAGCCGTCGTTTCCCGGCTCGAAAAGCGCTGAAATCGCGTCGACTTGCGTCAAGCCGGAATATCGGGGACAGGACGTGATGAACGACATGTCCGTCTTCCGGCTGAACCATGCGAAAAAGCTCGGTTTCAAGACGCTTTACTCGCACATGGTCGCGCCGCATCCGGCGTCGCAGAAAGCGTCGTTGAAAATCGGGTTCCGCGAAGCGGCCGTGGTGATCGGGGCATCGAAAACGAAGGTCTGGAAAGGGTTTTCCGCCGAATTCGCGAAGCATCGAACGTCGTTTTTGAACGGCGTCTATTTCATCGAACCGCTTCCGCCGGCGACGATTTTCGTTCCGGAACGGCATCGGGGAATTGTCGAAAAACTGATGAAGCGGCTCGAACGGGATGTTCGGTACGGCGAACCGGAACCGTCGAAGCCGACGAGCGCCGATTTTCTCGCCGACTTCGGCCTGAACACCGTCGCGGAACGGGCTGAGATCGTCGTGAAAAAGATCACCGGCGAAAGCGCCGATCGGATTCACGATCTCCGCCGGAAAGCGGGCTCGGAAGGGGCCAAACACGTTTCATTGGCGCTGCCGCTGGCCGATCCGTTCGTTCCATGGTTGGTCGGCGAATTGGAGAAACACGACTTCTTCTTCTCCGGCGTTCATTGCGACGCGGACTTCGGCGACCAGCTCCTGTTGCAGCACAATACGTTCGTGTACGATTACACACAGCTCTCCTTGGCGACCGACTTGTCGTGGGAGTTGGCGAACCATGTTCAAGCGTGCGATCCGAATCGATGAGAGAGGTTTGGGGAGAGGGGCGGGAATCTCGTTTTCCTCATTTAGCCGGGCATTTTACCGGTTCCCGTTCTTTTTCGAGCGAACCAGGCGCCCCCGAGAAGTCCCATCGAAAACAGCAGAATCGTCGACGGTTCCGGTGTCGTGTTGGTCGAAGTCAATTGATCGGAGGCTGCGGCGCGAAGGAAGACGTGATCCTTTCCATTGGACGGCATGTAAAGGGAAACGTCCGTAACGTGGCCTTGGAGGACCAATTCATCCATTCCGAAAGATTTGGATAAAAAGTTCTGCACGCTTACAACGGCGGAGTCGGTCCAATTCGTCAGGCTGATGTTCCAGTCTCCCGTGTTGTTGATATTGGCCAGAAACTGTTCGGCAAGGTAAAGCGACGCCGTGTCGTACTGTGCGTCGACGTAGGGTTTCATCAGGAAATTTCCTGTCGATAATCCGTACTGTCCGCTGTTTTCGCTTCCGATTTCGAAAATGGCGTAACTCAGTGCCGTCAGGAGCGTCTTGTTGGACCAAAAAAGCTTTTCCTTCATTGCATCGATCGATGTCGAGGCGTAATAGTAGGTGTGCTCAAGAAGGTTCTGGATTTGCGTCTGCTGTTCCGAGTTGTAATAGGTGTTCAACTCGGAAGCGAGAGCCATGGTTGTATATTCGACGCCGGTTGACACATAAGCGCCGCTGTAACTGGTTCCGATGTCCGCGGACAGGACGTGAAACGTCGACGTTCCGTCCGTCGTCCCGTGGAACCGAATTCCGCCGATCGGATTGGCTTTGCCGGTATCGGTATTCTGCCAATCGACCTTTCCCCAATAGGCAACGTCGACGTTTTTGAGAAGTACCGTGTCAGCTTGCACCCCTCCCGCAACGGCAACGGACGTCAACAAGCAAACGAGAAATTGGAGCGTTTTCATGATTTGATGGGAGAAGAGAAAAAGAGAAAAGATGTATTTCGTCCAATAACATGCAAAAAACACGCCATCACGGTTTGTTTTTGTGTTTTTTTGTATTGTAACCTTGTTTTTCCATCAAATCGCTGATTTTTGCGCATGATTTGGAAAAATGGTGTTCGAAATTCAGCCGAAACGATGTGCGATTTTGTACATATGTGGCACAATGATGCATTCGTAATCATGCAATCGATGATTTTTGCGTGGCGGGTTTGTCGAAAGTTCCACAATCACATGCTATAATGGTCTTGCCGGTTTGGGAAACAATGGCCTTTGAAATATTTTTTTGTATCGGCGCGATTTTTGCATTCTTTATCTTGCTTGAACGGGTTTCAAAAAATTTTACGTCTCATTCGAAAATGAAAAAAAGTTCACTGTTCACATCGGCAATCGTTTTCGCCCTCTTGGTTTCGGTCGCCCAAGCTGAAATGGTCACGCATTTCAACTACGGAACGACGGGGAACGACAAGGACATCCCCTACAACAGCAAGCTGATGTACAAGGCGATGAACAGCTTGTTCGGCCTGACCGGCAGCGAAGCGTTCGATAATGCCCGGACGTTCAACGAGCAGCGGCTTCTTGACAATCCCGGCAACATCAGTGCTCAAAACGCTTACGTGTTCAGCGTGACCGGTTACGCGTCCGATTACGGGGTCTTCGAAATCCTAGGAAACGGCGGCAGCTCCGTTTACACCGGGCAAAAAATGTCGGCGTGGGGAACTTACGATCCCACCTCGGTCTTCACGCAGAGCCTGCTCAGCGACTACACCGGCGACATGAGCTTCAAGTTGACGAATTCCAACGGCACATTCTATTCCGATTACACGTCGTACCAGAACATCAACCGATTCGACCGGAATGCGGATGTCAACGTCGAACACTATCTTTTCTTCGACATCACGGACCTCATCGATAAATATGTGAGCGACTTGGGCTTCGAATACACGTCGGCGACGTTGGTTGGGATTGAAGACCGTGCGTATTACGGAGCGAACGGCAACAAAACGGGTTGGGACGGCGACTACAACGACGGAATGTACATCGTGTTCAACAACGCCTCCGCTCCGCCGACGACTCCGGAGCCTGCTTCATTGCTCATGGTCGGCCTCGGCCTTTCCGGCTTGGCGTTGGCTCGACGTTCCAAAAATTCGAAAGCGGCATCGTCGATGTAGCGGCAGGCGGTTTTCGTCGTCTTCTCGGCATATTTTTCTTTTAAGTGTGAGGAATTGATGACGAAAAAATGGACTCCCCCAAAACTTGATAAAATGACCGCAACGGTCAACGGTTTTATGAAAGAACGGAAAGCGGATCACCGCTTCGCATCGTTCGACTATTGCTACAATCATTTTCATCCCGACAATTCCAAAGGGAAGAAAGATCCGGAGAAAAGTTGCCTTGCGTTGTATTCCTATTTAGGAAGCTGGGGAATGCTTCGAATGTCAAGCGAACTTGGCCAAGCGAAGAGCATTAAATCTCTTCAGCCGACGATTGAATACATTTACCAATGTAAGCGGTCCTGTTGGGAGATTGACGTCGACAACTATACGAAGAAACACGACGCCATTCTTGACTTGTCCGATGGCATCCGCGAACATCTTGTTGAAGCGGGGCTTGTTCGGGATGATAATTGCATTATAGGTCTCCACAAAAGTTCTGCAACATGCCATTTGCCGTAAGTGATCGAGATGCGTAGAATAAAACATGGACACGATTCCGATTTATTCGACATTCGATCTTCGACGCCATGCGGTCGAAGCCCTTCTGAGCGGTCTGC
>JAVBPI010000078.1:0-34200 GCA_031549705.1 Thermoguttaceae bacterium | reverse complement strand
AATGATCGACTTGCAGGACGGTGACCGCTGGACCGAGCTCGGCTCCACGAAGGCGTGGAACTGGCAGCAGGGTTGCCTGCTCCAATGGGTTCCCGGCACGGAATCGACCGTGATCTGGAACGACCGCGAGAAGGACCGGTTCGTTGCCCGGATGGTCGACGTGAAAACGAACGAAAAGAAAACGCTCGACAATCCGATCTACGCTTTAAGCCCGGACGGAAAATACGGTTTCTATCCCGATTTCCGACGTCTGAACAGCACGCGGCCCGGTTACGGCTATTGCGGAATCGACGATCCGAACGCCGACGAGCCCGCTCCGGACGACGCCGGAATTTGGCGCAACGATTTATCGACCGGCAAGTCGGAACTGATCATTCCGTTCTCGAAACTCGCGTCGATCGTTCCCCCGGACGGCGGTTTCTCGAAGGGCTCGAAACATTGGTTTAACCATCTTCTCGTTGCCCCGGACGGCAAGCGATTCCTTTTTCTTCACCGTTGGCGAGGCGAGGCGGAAAAGAAAAGTTGGTGCACGCGGCTCATCACGGCGAACATCGACGGCAGTGATATTTTCGTCCTCAATCCGCATCGAATGACGTCGCATCTTGTTTGGCGGGATCCGAACCATGTTCTGGCGTGGGCGCGACATCCGTCGAACGGTGATAAGTTTTACGTCTTCACCGACAAGACCGGCGAGGCCCAAATGGTCGGCGGCGACGTGATGACCCGTGACGGACACTGCACCTATGTTCCTGGAACGAACAACGACTGGATCCTTTACGACACCTATCCGGACAAGCAGCGCAACCAGAATCCGAATTTGTACCACATTCCAAGCGGCAAGGTGGTTCCGTTGGGGCATTTTTTCCTGCCGAAAGAGTACAACGGCGAATGGCGTTGCGACATGCACCCGAACGCCTCCCGTGACGGAAAAAGCGTGACAATCGACTCCGTTCACGAAAGTAAGGGGCGGCAGGTTTATCTCGTCGACATCCGGGGAATCGTTGGCAAGTGATTATTCGGTGAAATTCTCTTGACTCTTGGGACGCTCCGAATATACTGATTCGAAGGAGTGGTTTTTTGTTGACATTGATACATCAATTAGTGAGGGTATGATGATTTTAGCATCGACGAAAACATGGAGTGGGCGGAGTTCGGGGTTTACCTTGGTGGAACTTCTCGTCGTGATTGCGATTATCGGCGTGCTGATCGCCCTTTTGCTTCCCGCCGTTCAATCGGCCCGTGAAGCGGCACGGCGGTCACAATGCCTGAACCATCTCAAGCAAATCGGCGTGGCGATTCATAATTTCCACGACACGATTGGCGGCCTGCCGCCGGCAACCGTCGGGAACGGTCGCAACGGTGGTTGGAGGAACACCGACGGCAAAGTGGATACCACCACCGACGTCGACGGCGTTACGGCGTTCGGCCTTATCTATCCGTTCATGGAGCAGCAGGCACTCTACGATATCCTGAACACGATGAACGATTACGTCACGGATTGTCCGCCCTTGACGATGTCTGCTTGGGCGTGGAAAAGCCTTGAAACGAACCGCCCGGAAATCACCAAGGCTTTCGCCTCCGTCAGTACCTTTACTTGCCCGACCCGTCGAGGTGGAAACGATCGACAGACCATTGTTCCCGCCACGCTTCCGAACTCCAATGAAGGAAACTTCCTCGGACCGACCGGCGACTTTGCGATGGTTTACGCCTGCCCGGAATATAATTATTGGTTCTGGAATACCAGTCCCACCCAAACAACACCGGGGACCCTCCCGGTTACCGGTAGTGGTCAAGCCGGCCCGGAAATTCAACGCGGCCCCTTCCGTGTCGCCATGACACTCGACGCATCTCCAGGAAGCGGAGCGACCACTGTTTATAAACGGTATCAGGTTCGCGATACGTTTGCACGGATGGTGGATGGAACGAGCAACCAGCTTGTTATCGGTGAAAAGCAGGTTCATACCCAACGTCTCGGAGTTTGCGACAACGTCGGATCTGGTTTCGGTTATAATGTCGCCGGCGATTGTACCTACCTGACGACAGGCGAGCATCGTACGGCGGCGTCACGGGTCATGACACGCAACGACGGTGGAACGACGATTAAAAACTTCATTTTACGTGCTAAAGACGAACGGCCCGCCACCGACAATTCGTCATTTGGCGACAACCAATTCGGCAGTTGGCATCCTGGTGTTTGCAATTTTGTCTTGGGGGACGGAGCGGTCAAATCGTTTGCCAATACGGCACACCCGGACAAAACACTCGCTCCACTGGCAATGGTGGACGATGGAGCGACCGTTGTTATGCCGGACTAACGCTTAAATGCACGAAACATGAGCCGGGAGCTGTGCTCCCGGAGTGTTGAGGTAGCCCCTGTTTTTCGGGACAGCAAATCCCGGTTCGTTATTATTGCTTGTCCTCACTTTCTCTTTGATCCCAAAGGAAAAAATTATGAACTCTTTGAATGTCAATCGATGCGGGAAGGCGTTCACCTTGGTGGAGCTTCTCGTCGTCATTGCGATTATCGGCGTCTTGATCGCCCTTTTGCTCCCCGCCATTCAATCGGCCCGTGAAGCAGCCCGGCGGTCGCAGTGCCTGAACAATTTGAAACAAATGGGCGTCGCGGTGCACAATTTCCACGACTCGATCGGCGGTTTGCCCCCGGCGACCGTCGGAAACGCGTCCATCACCTCCGGCTCAACCGGTAATTGGCGAGACACGGGCGGAAATTGCAACAATGCGAATCATGTCGACGGCGTCACGGCGTTCGGCTTGCTTTACCCGTTCATCGAACAGGGGCCTCTCTTCGATATGTTGAATGCCCCCACGTCCCCTTCCGGCGCTACTTGGTATCCCCTGACGCTTTCGCCCCCTCTTTGGAAGGCACTGGACACCAATAATCGTCAGGTTGCTAACGCATTCGCTTCCGTGGCGACGTATCGGTGTCCGACCCGTCGTGGTGGCGGTGTCGTGGCCACCCCTGTTCCCGCCTCTTGGCCGGGTTCGTCAACCAACGAAGGAAATTTCCTGGGGCCCCAAGGGGACTACGCCATGGTTTTTGCGACTCCAGGCTATGCCCGTTGGTTTTGGAATACCAATCCCCATCAAGCGAACGTCACTCTCCCGATCGGAACGGCAACCACTTCCACGGAATGCGGTCCGGAAGCACAGCGCGGACCGTTCCGGGTGGCGGACAACCTCGACACGACGGTCGACTGTACGGTCACGTTCAAGCGGTATCAAACACGCGACAAAATGGCTCGGCTCTCCGATGGAACGAGCAACCAGTTGCTTTTCGGGGAGAAATTTGTTCGACCGGAGCATCTGGGCAAGTGCGATAATGGCGAACACACCAATGTCGTCATGGGGGATTGTACCTACATGACAATCGGTGAGCACCGTGTCGGCGGCGCCCGTGTGATGACTCGCGGTTACGACACCCCTCCCGGCGATAACGTTTATTCCTTGCGAACGCCGACAGAAGGAGTTGCGGGAGACGCCGTTTCCTGGGGCTCTTCGCAGTTCGGCAGCTGGCATCCCGGCGTGTGCAATTTCGTCTTCGGAGACGGAGCCGTCAGGTCGCTGCCGGTGACGACTCATCCGTCGCGAATCCTGGTTCCGCTGTCGATTGTTGACGATGGCGTCGTCGTCTCGCTTCCCGACTAAGTGTCGGCAACGAACGACAAGGACGAGCCCCAAGTGCCGCCGGTTTTTCGCCGAAACTTGGGGTTCCTTTTTTCTCGGTACCTATTGTGCCGGTAATAAAAGAGGGCTTTCGGTGAGGTTCGCGTTTCTCGTTTCTTTTCTGACGTGGATTTTCAGGGGCGGTTCGATGTTTTCGTGTCGCTTCTCTGTGTCCTCCGTGCCTCCGTGCCTCCGTGTGAGACAAAAACAATGACGTGGCAACGAGTTAGAGATTATTCAGTCAAAGTAAACATCGACGGGAGTATTACCGTGCGTCCAATTCTCTGCCTGCTCGTTTTGTTCAGCGTTTCCCTTGTTCCCATTTCCGTGGCGCAGGACGCCAAGTTGAGTGCACGGAACCGCCAACTCGACAAACGGGCCGCCGAGATTGAGAAAATGCTCCCCAAGACGCCCCGGTGTGTCGGTCGTTCGATCATGGACCGCGATGCTTGGAATGTCTTTGTGAAGGATCCGGCGTTTCAAAATATCGTCAGCGACGCCGAAAATGTCCTCAAGACGCCGATTCCCGAATTGCCGGAATCGCTCTATCGAGACTTTTACCAAACAGGGAACCGTGCGCGATATCAAAAAGTTCGCGGACAAAAATACGCCCGTCTCTGGAAACTCGTTCTCGGCGAGTGTATCGAAAACAAAGGTCGCTTCATTCTCCCGTTGGAGGAAATGATCCGTTCGATCTGTTCCGATCCGTCTTGGTTGCTCCCCGCTCACGATCGGAACGGCGAAGTTTATCAAGGAACCGCGATCTACGCCGATTTAGTCTCGACGGATACCAGCGTCGAACTCGGTCTTACGGCTTTCTGGCTTGGCGACAAGCTCTCGCCGGAAATCCGAAAATTGATTCTCGACAACGTTGAGCGGCGGACGTTCGCTCCTTACAAAGCGTGCGTCAAGGAGGGAAAGAGTTACGGTATGTGGTGGGTTTCGGGCACCAATAATTGGAACAGCGTTTGCCACGCCGGAACGGTCGGAGCCGCATTGACGTTGATCGATTCGCCGCATCGCCGTGCTTGGTACATTGCCTCGGCGGAGCATTTCATGCGGGACTTTTTCAAGGGATTCACGCCGGACGGTTATTGCAGTGAAGGAATGGGATACTGGAATTATGGTTTCGGTAATTTCGTCGACCTCGCCGAGATGGTTTTCCAGGCGACCGACGGCGGCGTCGATTTTTACGCCATGCCGCTTGTCAGGAGCTGTGCCCTGTTTGGTCCGAGTATGGAAGTCGCTCCGAAACAGTATGCGGCGTTTGCCGATTGCAGTATCACGGCGTCTCCCAATCCGGTGTTGACCGGGTTCCTCGACAAACGGCTCGGCTTGGGGACCGGCGAATCTCGCCCTCAGGGACCGGGACCGCTCAAATCGGTCGGCGTTTATTGTTTCGCGAATTCGGCAACGAATCTTCCGGTGTCCGAACCGCGGCCCCCGATGCTTGCCGAACCACGGACCGAGTTTCCCGACGCCGGAATTCTGATCTGCCGTCCGCAACGTGGTGAAACGAAACAACTTGCGTTCGTTTGCAAAGCGGGGCACAACGCCGAGCACCACAACCACAACGATGTCGGTTCCTTTACCGTGATGTATGGCGGAGAACTTCCGGTGCTTGATCCCGGCGGCGAAGTATACACCCGGCGGACGTTCAGCAAAGAGCGTTACGAAAGCAAGCTTCTCAACTCATTCGGGCATCCGGTTCCCATGGTTAACGGACAGCTCCAGAAAAAGGGACGAAAAGCCGAAGGAAAAGTTCTTGAACGGAAGTTTACGAACGAAAAAGATTCGTTCCTGATCGATTACGCGGCGGCGTACGGACTCGAGGAACTTAAAAAATTGACACGACAATTCGATTTCACCCGAACCGCCCCCGGCACGCCGAATTCGTTGACGATCACCGATTCCGTCCGGTTGGAGCCCGCCGGTTCCTTTGAAACGGCGTTCGAATCGTTCGAACCTTGGACGAAAGAGTCCGACACGAAACTCAAAGTCGGCAAGGTTTTCGTCGATGTTTCCGCGACAAAAAATGGCAAACCGCTGCCCCTGGAATTCACCGCCGTGGAAATCGTCGAAGATTCCTCCACGAAAAAGCATCCGACGCGGTTCGGTTTCAAAATCGTGGACCCCATCGATGTTGCCGACGTTACGATTACGATCGTACCGATCGAATGAAAAATGCTCCGTTTGCCCGCGAACCCAAGGTTCCGGTGCTCGAAACACCATAACAATAGGAAGCTCATGAAAGTCCTCGGAATTTGCGGCAGTCCACGAAAGGGAGGGAACACCGAACATGCGGTCAGCACCGCGCTGAACGTCCTGAAAGCGGAGGGAATCGAGACGGAATTCGTCTCGGTTGCCGACCTTCCGGTGCTTCCATGCATCGCGTGCAACGCCTGTCGGGACGCCAAGACGCCGAAGTGCGCATTGAACGATCCGAACTTCGACGCGATCCTGCAAAAAGTGATCGAAGCCGATGCGTTGATCGTCGGGTCGCCGGTCTATTTCGGTTCCGCGACGCCGCAGATCATGTCGCTGCTCGATCGGGTCGGTTATGTGACCCGGCCGCACGGATTGTTGCGACGGAAAATCGGTGCGTCGATCGTCGTCGCCCGCCGCGCAGGTCAGAATTTCACGTTTGCGCAACTGAATTTCTTTTTCCTGATCGCCGAAATGATCGTTCCCGGCTCGACTTATTGGAACATCTCTTTCGGACTCGGCAAAGGGGATGTCCAAAACGACGCCGAAGGGATCGACACGATCAAAACCCTCGCCGGAAACATCGCTTGGTTGTTGAAGAAAATTTCGTAATGCCGAGACTGTATCATAAAAATAGCCGTTCATTATTTGCTTCTGGCGAGATGCAATACCAAGAGCGTTTTGCGGCGTCCCGGCAGGTGGGCGTCGCGGAACATGTTCAACGCGATCCGATCCTCGATGTGACCATGAACACGCACCCGATAAACCGTCTTCTGCATCTTCCGGTGACGGCGATTGCCTCGCTCTACCGCGTTCGAGGTCGACGGCAATAATTTATCGTCCAAAACACAAGGCACTTTTCAAGCGTCGGCGATTCCAGCTTCGAAAGCACCTGCGACAAGTCCTTGAAACGCTTTACACGTTGTCGCAGCTTCCGCAATTTCTCCAATGCCGTTTCCGTGCGGCAACGCCGGTCGAACAGCCGATACACTTCGTCCTCGATCTCACGCAATTTGCGCAACTCGGGAAAACCCTTCGTGATCTCGCGGAGTTTTTCGCGTTCCTTCGGCGTCAGTTCTTTCTGAACGAACAGAAAGCGGTTGTCGAACAACGACGTGATCTTCGCTTGAATCCGCTCGTTCCGTTTGACTTGAGTCTTTTCCGCCTTCGTCGTCGGAAGTCCCCGTTTCGAGCGTTTGACCTTTGGTTTTCTTGAGCTCATCGTCCTCATGCAATCCGAAGGTTGGAATCTCCGAGGAAACGCTCTGACAATCCAGGACGGCTGGTCCTAAAAAATACCCGACATTGAGTACCGCAAGCACGATCAGCCCGCCCCAGGCGAGCGGACCGAATTGCCACCAACGGCGCTTGGTTTCTGTAGTTCTGATCTCGTTCATTTTCGTTCGTTTTCAGGATGAATGGTTTCTTGCCCCGATTCCCGGTTCAGTCGCTCCACCTCTTCCGACGATACATGATAAACGTAGATCGAGTAGCCGACCATGGCGACCGGCTTGCATCGTTTGAACCAGGAGTAGCGTCCGGAGGCGGCGTAAATATCATTCGCGCCGAGGGCGAACCAGCCGGGTTCCGGGACGATCGGCGGCGATCCGAGTGTTTTGATCCCGAGCCGTTCGATTCCTTCCGGGCAGGGATACTCAATTCGAATGTCTTTTATTTCCGAATGCTTGCTCAAAAAACGTTGCAAAAAATAGGCGTCCTGGCCCCAATCGATGTTACTGCCGAGCAGGCATTCGGGCCTTTCTTGAACGGGGACGATCCCGTTGAAGTACGACATCGAATATGGGTAGACGTACCAACTGCTTGCGACCATCCAAACGAGGCAGACCGCGACAGTCGTTTGGAGAATCCTGTTTTTTCGTTCAAATACTTTTCCAATACGGGAGACGAACAAATAGAAGAACGGTAAGGCGAACCGAGAGTCTCTATCCGAACGAGTTTTCGTTGGCGACAGGCGACGATCCGGACGCGTTCGTCTTTCAGATGAGTCCCCAGCGTTTGCGGAGGAACCATTCCACGGCGAGAAGCACCAAGAGCGGAACGAACAGGCCCCACGAATCGTAGAGCGATTTCTTCGTTTCGCGCTTCTCGACGAATTCGTCCGATTTCTTGGTCAATTCGTCGAGCAACATGGGAAGCTGTTCTGGGGCGACCGCCTTACCGTTGGTCGACGCCGTAATGCTTTCCAAAAGCCGCGGATAAGCAACCGGGTTGTCCAATTCCAAATTCCTATCAAATACCAGGAACCGCGCGGTCGCCTGTCTCGGTTGGCCATCGGGCGGCGGCGGCACCGAAATTGCGCTGACCTTAATCGAGTAATCGCCGGGAATTTCCGTTGCGCGGAACGAACCGGTCGGTGTTCCCGATTCGTCGACCAGCGCCACGATTTCTTCCGAGTTGTCCGGCTTGACGACCGTTGCGGTTGCCTTGATCTCCTTGACTTCCTTTCCCTCGGCCCCTTCCATGAAAACGTGAAACTTCGCCGTTTCGCCGGGCAGAAGCCGTGTGTTGTCGACGGTGATCCAACAATCCCCTTCGGCAACGTCTTCCATTTTCGCGAGCCAGAGAACCACCTGCCTCCAAAACCGTTTATGCTCTTCGATAAAACCGTGCTGACGCCAACGGTATGTCGTATCTCCGGCAAAGGCCAAGACGCGACCGAGGCCGGAAAGCTGCGATACCAACAACGGTTGGTCCTGCGGTCCCTTGGCGAGAACGATCGCGCCCCCTTTCAAGTTGCCGAGTCGGTTCGCCCCCCAAAGCGGCGGCAAGGCTTTCCACGCCTCCAAATTTCGTGACGGTTGTGGGACCAAGCGGAGCACATAGTGGGTCCGCCCCAACTCCGAGGGAATCATCGGAATGTCGCCGCTCCAATGGATGTCCTGCCGCGTCGGACCATCCAGCGGCTGGCGGTCAATGTTGCGAAATTCAACCGGCGAAACGTCGGCCAGCGGCGTGTCGGCGTACCCCCCCGCTCCAAACGCGTGGAGTCCGCCGAGCATGATGAGTCCCGCCCCCTCCCGGACACGATCCGCCAGTGCTTGCAGTTCTTCCGGTTTGAACACCTTGGCGTCGATATCGTCCAAAATGTAGACGTTGTATTCTTTCGGCGAGAAAAACTCTTTGACCCACGATTCGCGACGGTCCCGGAACGCCTCGATTCGTTGCTGTACGGAAACGGCGTCCGCTCCCCTGACCGCTGCGGCGCCGAGCCCGATGCGAGCCAAACGAAGCGGAACGTATTTGACGTGAATGTCCGCCGAAGCGTCGAGCGAATCCCGGAGCGGAGACTGTTCGTAACGGTAATTCCCTTGCAGGTACAGCACGTTCAAACCGCCGTCGACGACCCGCACGAAACTGCTCTGCGAATTGTTCGTGTCGACCAACTCCTTCGGCTGCGGCGGGACCTGCACGGTGTACTTGAAATAACCGACCGCCTGCGGCGTAAACGTCAGCTTGAAAGGAACCACTTGCCCGTCTTCCTTGGAGCGAATCGTCGTTTCGGCGACTTGGTTCATCGTTCCAGCCGCGTCTTCAAAGAAAAGCTGGACGGGAATCGGTTGGTCGACGAACCCGGAAACTCGAATCGAGCCGGAAACGACCAACTCGTTCTTGACGAAGACCCGCTCGTTCGCTTGGGCGTCGAGGACCGCAATATCCTGGACGTCGACCGCTCCGCTCGGTTGGCCGAGACGCACGGCGAAGATCGGGACTCCGGCGTCCCGGTATCGGGTGGCAGCGTCCTGCGGCTGAATATCGCGCGGCGGTCGGGTCCGCTGAGTACCATCCGTGAGAAGAACGACGCCGAGCAATCGCTTGCCGGAAGCACGTTCCCGAACGGTGTCAAGTGTTGCTCCGATCGCGGTTTCCTTGCCGAGCGGTTTATCCGGAATTCCCTCGACGAACCCCTTCTCCAGCTTCAACGGATGGAGCGATGCATCGAACGCCGAGACGTTGACTTCCGCTTGGTTTTGCAGCTTTTTCAGCTGCGGTTGCGAATTCAGCAACTGCTCCTTGGCGACATGGAACCGCGTGTTGTTGCCAATTTCGTCCGGTCGGGACATGCTCTCCGATTGGTCGAGCAACACATAGAGCGTCGAGGCGAGTCGCTGCTCATCGGTGTAAATGAGCGTCGGCCGCAACATTGCGCCAAGAAGAAGGAGCAATGCCAAAAAACGGAGCAGCAACAGAATCCGTTGCCCCCAACCGGGAAGCCGCTCGCCGCGCGGTTTGAGCATAAGGAGAATCAGGCCCAGAACGGCGACCGTTCCGAACACGAAAAAATAGCTCCCGAGCAGCGGATAAAAGGAGAAACGAAACAAAGCGGCGGTCGATGTTAAAGAAACAGTCAAAAACTCCGTCTTCCCTGCGCAGGCGGGGATCTAGACGAATCGGACAATAAACCGTTTGCACCCGAAATTGACGGCGTACAATACGCCGTCAATTTCGGGTGCAAATCGTAATCCAATCGAATCTCTCGTGAGGATTTTGACCGAGTATTCCCTGAACACGTCGTTAATATCCCTCCCCTCTCCGGAGGGAGAGGGGACGGTAAATCAAGTCATTCAAGGAATACCAAGCCAAAACCTCCACGAGGTTCGCGCCTGCGCGGGGATGACGAGATGACATTCGAAACTGCTTTTTCCTATTTTTTCGCCGTTTCGTTCCCTTTCGGGGTGACTTTGTCGAAGTTCGGAGTCGTGTCCATGCTGAAGCGGCCGACGGACCATTCGACGAACTCGCCGACGTGGCGGACGTTTTCGTCATTCTCCCAGTAACGGTTGTCGTGACCGAACGCGGTGTAAGCGACACGGCCTTTGCCTTCAGCCCGAATCCACGAGGACGGGAACGGCGGACGCTGGTAGTTGAGGTTCTCCACACCCTCTCTGTTCTTGCCGCTGTCCATGTCGGAAGTTTTTTGAACAAGAACGACGTGCATGTCGGGGTTGCACTCTCTCATGGCGTACCATTCTTCCCACGTCGTGACCATCGGACCGACTTCCTTGATCCACGGGAGTTGACGCGGTTCCGTCGTGAGGAGCGTCGCGAACTGTTGCGGGCCGTGACCGGCGAAACGGGCACCGACGAACTTCGTATAGAGGTCGAGTCCCTTGTCGTCCTTCTGCTTGCAATGGGTGTCGGTCGCGGAGTGGATGCCGACGAAGCCCTTCCCTTTTTGGACGGCTTCCATCATTTTTTTGACGCCGTCGGCGGACATGGCGTGCGCTTTGGGATTCTTTGAGCCGCCTTCGTCTTCAAGGTTACCGGAGGTGTAGAAGACGAAACCGTCGTACTGGTCGATGTCACCGTCAAAGGCAGCGCCGTCCTGCGTTTCGACGAGATCGATGTTTTTCGCCGCGAGGTACTTTTTCAGCGCGTTACCACAAACCGTGGTTCCGTCTTCCAGCAATTTCGCTGGAGCGTGCTCGAATCCTTGCGAGCGAGTGAAACAGAGAACTTTCGCCTTCTTTTCGGCTCCGAAACCGAGCAGCGGCAAAGCGAACATCACGGCGACCAACGTCGCCAACGTCAACAGTTTTCGTTGATTCATGGTGTGAGGGGGTAAAGGTGTAAACGTCAATAATTTGACCAAACCCCCGAATTCTACCAAGAACGGAATCGAAATTCAAGTTTCACCGAGAGGAAACTCCCGATTATTATTGAGCAGGTGATAAAACTTGCCCCGTTGTTTGGCTGACTGCCGTGCATGGTCCGCCGCGTTTTGAACCCCGCTCCGTGCAAAACACGCCCCCGATCATTTTTTATTGCCGCCCAAATACTGCATCGGCGGATCGACGGCGAATTCGAAGCGATTCTCGCCCGGTTTGACGGTCAACGCCAACGGCGTCGTCGCCGCCTCCGCATATTTCGCATGGACCAGCGATGGAGGGAGCTCTTCCGTGTCGGAGTCTCCCGACGTCGACGTCGGTTTCAGACCGTCTTTGGCGACCAGAATTTTGTACTCCCCTTCCGGAACGCCGGAAAAGCGGTACGTCGTCAGTTGAACGGTTCCATCCCGGTCGGTCGCTCCTCCGGACGGCCAACGGCCTTCGGAAGAGATCGTCGAAATCATTGCGCCCTCGAGCGGCTCGCCGTTCATCGTGAACCGCAGTTCACACGGATGTAGTTTCGGAAAACCGTCCGGTTTCGTTGGGGCGGCGCAACCGAAACAGCAGAAAATGAACAAAAGCAGGCAAGAATAGTGTTTCATGGTATGGGAAAGGTGATCGTGCAAAAAATGAAAAGGTAGGCGACCGACCGCGGGGCGCTCGCGTGCGCCGTATTTCAGAAATACAGGCTGCACAGAGAACCATAATAACGGGGAGCTCCGGTCCGGTGTACCGGACGTTGCCGCCCGGTGGTCGGCAACCTACCATATCCGATGATTTGAACGGACTACAATCGTTTCGATTCGTTTCCGTTGCGGGTCCCCATGGCACCCCAGACGCCGTAGTTCGATTCACGGGTCGGCGCCTTCGTGTTGAGGTTCGGATTCGCGGCGGTACCGGCGGGAGACCAGCCGATGTTACCGCAGTCGATCGTATCCGGCACGAAAATTCCGGCGCCGTCGACGAACACGACGTTCACACCGCCGGGATGGTAACTCGACGCCGAAACGACCGCACAACCGTACACGTCGACATCGGAACAACTCGGCGAGTTCGGCGGTAGAATCGCGGTGAATCCCGAGGTGTATACCCGACCGTCGAACAGAAAAGCCCCGACTTCGCTGAAGCAGAGCGTCAATGACGAGGCGTACTCTTTCGTTCCCGGATCGACCGTCGCCAGGCAGGCGCTCGGATTGGCGTCCATTGTCGCACGGTTAATCTTGACCCCGGCTCCCCTGATCGATCGCGACTGATATTGCTGAATGACGCAACGCTCCGAAAAAAGCATCGTGTTGCTCGTTCCGTCGATACAGGCCGACATGCTGTTGTTCATTAACGGAGCGAGCATTCCACGGTGGTTGGCGTTCCAAGCGTGATTGCCCGACCCGCCGGATCCCTCGACGTAAATCAGGTCCCCCATGCAATGAGCGTAACTTTTTTTGGCGTGAGGACGAAGGTCGGTTCCCGCTGCCATCGCCGCTTCCGTGTATCCGGGATCCCGGGCCGCGCCGTCGGAGGGACAGATCATTCCGGGGAGCAATTCGGAATAGAAGTTCGGCTGCACGTTTGCATAGGCGTTGTTGTTGAACGGCGTCGGTAAACGACCGTCGGTGCTCATCATCGACAGGAGAATTTCGTAACGTGGATTCTGTTCGAGGAACGGCAAGACCCAGGCGATCGGCCCCCATTGGTGGTTGCGACTCATGTTGTTGTCGTTGTAATCGGAGGTCCCGACGGTGTAACCGGAATACTTGGGGCCGCCGCGCGATGCCGGAAACGTGCCGTAAGTCGAATGGTAATTCTGCATCGCCAAGGCGTATTGTTTGAGATTGTTCAAACACTGCATCCGCCTCGCCGACTCCCGGGCCGACTGCACCGCCGGAAGGAGCAGCGCGATCAGGATGCCGATGATCGCAATCACGACGAGAAGCTCGACCAGCGTGAAAGCGGATTTGCGTGTCATGGAAATGTCGTTATTCATTGATTTTTTGTGGGTAAAACTAATTCCGTATCGATTTTACAGGTGATCCGCTTCGCCGCCGGAACGCGAGCCCATCGCTCCCCAGACGCCGTAGACGGAAGGGCCGCTCGCGGATTGGTAGTCCGATTCGTCCCCGGCGTCGATGACGTCGGCAACGAATCGGGTCGACCCGTCCAACAACACGGCATTCACACCACCGGCATGATAGCTGCTCGGCGAGGAAATTCCCCAACCGTACGCAAACGATCGCAAACAACTCGGACTGTTCGGCGGCAACACCGTCGTGAATCCGCCGTGGCTCCGACCGTCGAACATGAAGCCTATTTCGGCGCCGCCGATCGACGCTCCGGTCGGCGGAACGAGATACTGCCCGGACTTTGCCTGCAAACAAAGAGTTCCGTTGACCAAATTGGCGTCGGACGAAATTTGGATCGCTCCGCCGCGCACCGTTTCCGGCGTCGGACGATAGGTGATCGCCATTTCGGAATACGCCAGCGTGTTGCTCGTGCCGTCCGTGCAAGCGGCCAAACCGTACCAAAGACCGTTGGCGAACGGTCCGCGAACTTCCGTAACACCATAAGCGTAATTGTTGCGTGAATAGTTCGTCAGGTCGACGATCCAGTCGCCTCGGTTGTAAACGTAACTGCGCATGGCGTTTCTGGCGGTGTTCGTCGTCGAAATGTTGCCGCCGGTCGCCATGAATTTCTTCGCGGCATCGTCGGACGGACACATCATCGTCGGGATTTGCGCACCGAGCAGGTCGGCGTATTCCGGCGAGCAATTATTGTACGTTGCATGATTGTAATGCCACGGCGGAAACATGTATCCGGGTGAAAGGGCGTTGGCGACGGTTCCGCCGCCGGTGTAGGTTCTTTGGCTTGCCGCCGTGTATGTTTCAAAGAGCGTGTTCTGTTCCAAAAACGGCGTCAGTGCGATAACGGGGCCCCAGCAACGGTCGTGGTTGTTCGTACCGGCGGCGGTCAGGGCGTTAAGGCCGCCGCGTCCGGCGGGAAGCGATCCGTGTGTGTCGTGATAGTTGTGCAGGGCGAGGCCGAGTTGTTTCAAGTTGTTCGAGCACTGCATGCGTCGAGCGGCTTCTCGGGCTGCCTGGACGGCCGGGAGAAACAGGCCGACCAAAATACCGATGATCGCAATGACCACCAAAAGTTCGACGAGAGTAAACGCTGTTCGTGTTCTCATGGGCTTTCCTTTCATTTTCGTGTCCTTGAATGTCCAACAAAGGTGGGGTGCAATGTTCAATGCCCCTAAAGATACACACCCTTCGTTAACGATTCTTTAAGAAACGATTAGAATTGGATGATATTTCGCGGTCGCATAATTCCCCCAAGAACCCAGCTTCGCGTTCGAGGGAGATCACGCATGCGTTTTAGCCGTGCAGCGCGCTCTTACGAACCGAGCCGCTTTTCGTTGCGCAGAAGCAACCAAAGAAAGAAAGGACCGCCGAGCAGACTCGTGACGATGCCGACCGGCAACTCGCTTCTCGGAATCACGCTGCGGGCCAAGGTGTCCGCCAACACGAGAAAGAGCGCTCCGCCGAAAAATGTCGTCGGAACCAATCGGCGATGGTCCGGTCCGACGATCATTCGGGCAATGTGCGGAACCATCAATCCGACGAACCCGATCGGTCCCGCCACGGCGACGATCGCCGCGACGCCGAACGACGTGAGGAAGAATAAAATCGTGCGCAAACGTTCCACGTCGACGCCGAGCGCCAGCGCCCGCTCGCGGCCGGTGACGATGACGTTTAATTCGCGTGACAAGATATAAAGCACCAGGCAGATTCCGAGCACGATCGGCGTGAGGCGGTAAACATCGTCAAGCCGGGCGTAAGCGACGCCGCCCATCGTCCAACGAAGCATCTGGAGCGTGTCGTGCGGTTCGGAAACATATTGCAACAATAAAATCAGGCTGGCGAAAAAGAAGTTGACCGCGACCCCGGCGAGGAGCATCTGTTCGGACGAGGTGTCTTTCATCCGGGCGAGGGCGAACACGACCGACATCGCAATCGCCGCTCCGCCGAATGCCGCCCAGGAAATTCCCGGTACGCCGAGAAAAAAGAACGCCGTTCGTAAGCCGAATTGGTAATACAACGCCGCTCCGAACGACGCGCCGCTGGCGACCCCCAACGTGTATGGCGTTGCCAGAGGATTCCGGAACATCGCCTGAAAAACGAGGCCCGCCAACGCCAAACCGGCTCCGGCGACCGCCGCGAGGAGCGTTCGGGGAAACCGGATCGAATAAATCTGTTGCGAGGCAATATCCGTGCCGAGAACCGGCGGTGATATCCACGTCGGACCGACCAGCGGCAACACGATGATCGCCGCAACGACGCTCAAGACCAAAATCGCAAACCCGATACGAAATTGCATACGTTTCAAAAATCCGACGAATGTCCGCACTGTATCCAAACGCGCTTCGCGGCTAAAACGCAAGCGTGAAACAAACTCGGACGATTATTGGGCCATCAAAACCTCTTCGGCGTATCGGGCGTAGAAACCGCGAATGTCTTTGGTGTACGCTTCAAGAATTTTTCGAGCTTTGCCGTCCGGCGTGTCGCCGCAACGGTACAAAACCCGCGCTGCGGTAAGTTCGAGTTGCGACTTGAACTTGAACGCTTCCGTTGAAACCGCCGCCGAATTTTGAACATTTCCGGCGATTCTCGGCTCGTCGAGGAATTTCGCGACGACCGCCGCCGCTTCGGGACCGCCGATCGACTCCAACGCCAAGAGACACGGCCTCGAATGGGTGAATCGATAACCCGGTTTCAATAATTCGAGTTTCTCCACAATGACCGGAATCGCCCGTTTGTCCTTCGTCCTGCCGAGAGCAAGCACCAAGCGCCCCAATTCACTGACGGAAAAACCATGTTTGTTTGAGGGGACACTCCATTTCGGACCTTCATCCCATTTTTCGAACGATTTGACTTTCGCCAACAAAACGTCGGCGCCGGTGGGATCGTCGATCGCCGCAAGGGCCGTGGCGTAAACGACTTTCGGCTCAATGTCGGTCGCGTCGCCAATCGTCGCCTTGGCAAACGCTTCACGAAGAAGCGGCAGTGATTCCTTCGGATGCCAGAGAATTCGGTTGATCCCCTCGTAATCGTTCAAAATCGACTTGACAGCGTCGGGAAGCTCCGCGATTGTCGTTTCGAAATTGTCTTCGTGGGTCAAGACGTCCTCCAACAGGTTGCCGATTTCGACGAGATGTTTTTGGGCTTGGCGAATGTCGACTTTCCGTAACGAAACGCCGTCTTTCCGTGCCGTTGCCGCAATGTATCCGAGAGCATAACCCTGGTTCTGCAAATCGGGCTGCATTCGGAAGATCGCGCTGGCATCCCGGTCGCTGCTTGTCGCCAAACCGGAAACGAGAATACCGTCGAGCCCCTTCGGCAAACTGGCCCGATAGGGAACATACGACGAATGCGCCTGGTAATAGGAATACGGAAATTCCAATAACCGGTGACTCATCGTCCCGTGCGAGTCGTAATTCGTAATCACGTAACAGATTGTGTCCGGATACGTTCGTCGGTTGTTCTGGTCGAGCACCGTGAAGGTCGTTTCGCCGACGATCCGGCGGCGTTCCCGCGTGTCAAGCATCTTGCCGAGGTCGAACGCTTTCTGGAATTTGTCCTTGGCGTAAACGAAAACGTGGGTCGCGTCGACCATGTCGTTCTCGTAAACGTACATGTAATCGGTGTTCGTGTACGACGCCCCGAGATCACGCGGCGGCAGGCCGGCTCCTTGGATCAACGGTTCCCGGCCCGCTTCGGCGAACACCATGGTCGCTCCGGCGGCTGCCGCGACGTCGCCGTTGCCGGTCGAGTCGATCACGGTCTTCGCAAGCACGACCTTGGGGCCGAACGGCGTTGCGAGGAGAACTCCTTTCACGGTATTCAGTTCCTTGCCTTTTTCCGTAACGGCTCCGGTTGCGAGGACGCCGTGCCAGGTTTCGACGCCGGATTTCGCGAGTTCACGGCGGAACCAATCGATTCGCTGTTCGATGTTCCAATTATTCTTGCCGCTCTCGACTTCCTTGGTAAAACCGCCGCGAAATCCGTGACAGTAAACGGAAATCGCGCCGGCCGTTTCGACGCCGCCTAATTCGTGCAGATATTCGACGAGCAGCGTTTTCGCTCCTTGTCGGGCCGCTCCGATTGCCGCCGGAACGCCGGACGTTCCACCGCCGACGACCAGCACGTCGTATTCGCCGACCACCGGAACCTGTTCGCCGCCGACATTCATCGTTTTCTCCGCAACGCCGAATCCCCGCCAACCGTTGAGCATTTCCTTCACGTCGCCGGGAATTTTCGTCCCGGTTTGTTTGGCCGGTTTGATTGAAAGTTTCGACGGATCAATCGTTCCTTTGGACACGATTTCGCTGACGGCGTTTTTCATCAATTCCCGCAACTTTTTCAAACCTTCCGGAAGAAAATTCGCGTATATCGGAGACTCTTTATCTCGAATGTCGATTCGGTCTGACGTAAATTGTTGATCGGGATGGAACGTCGCCAACCGAATCTGTTTTTCGAGTTCGTAAACCGTGTTCAAGTCGCCGTCGAATATCTTGAGCGCGGTTTCACGGGCGATGTCGATTTGGTACGAAACGACATGAAACTCGCCGGTCGTCGTTTTGGCGAGATTCGGCCAAGGACCGTAAAACGGTTTCGCGAAAACTTTCGACGTTGCTCCGAGAATCAACGGATAATCCTTGCTGGAGATTTCCTTCGGTTCTCCGCCGATCACGACGAAGTCCGCGACGAATTTGGTGTCGGGCAACGCGAATTTGGTGCCAGGCAACGCCTGGGGTTTCTCATGTCGGACAATCGTCTTGGCGATTACCGCCTGGCGACCAGCCCGGTTCGTGATGAGAGCACCACGAATATTTCCTTTGTCGTCGACAAGTTCGTCGGTCAAAAACGTGCTGTACAGGAATTGAACGTTGTTGTCGAGAAGTTCCTTGTCGAGAACGCGCTTGACGTGCATCGGCCGCGGCATGATCCAACCCTTTTCGGCTTCGGCCGGTTGCGGCGGCTGGATGTCGGTGTCGGCGGCATCCGGAAAAACGATGAGTTCGCCGAGTAGAATCCGCCGAGCGTTCTGGGCTTTGCGAGCATCAACCTTGAGATACCGCGTCTTGACCGGCTTGTCGAGCTTGAGCGACAACGACGGGCCTTCCAGGGCTCCCGGCGTTTCGGCGTCCGGCTTGACGAAGGGACCGACCTTTTTCCAATTTTCGCCGTTGTCGCTGCGGTAAACGTTCATTCCGTCGACGTGGTAGTCCCCTTTGTTCAAAAACGGAAACAGCACGACCGCTCCGACCTGCTTTTCCTTCTTCAGGTCGACGATGATCGTCGCGTCACCGTTGATTTGCAGGCTCTGGTTCGTCGCGTTCTCCGCCAAACCGTCGGTCAATCGGGGCTTTTGATTTTTCGGAGCTTCCGGATGCTTTTCGTCCAGCGGTTCCAAAATCGTGTAGGTGAACGGAATCTTTTTCGGGCTCGTCAGGAGGAGCAGTTTCGACGAAACCGGAGCGTTCGCCAACGGATCGTCGTAGATTTTCGTGAGGAGCGGATCGTTCGCCTTGGCGACGGCGTCCTTGTCGTTCCAGAGCTGGAGCGTCGCGGTCAGATCGTCGCCGAGGTACGGATACGGCGAAACGAGCAGCACTTTGGCTCCCGCCTTGGACGCTTCCACGGCGGCGGCGACATCCGCGACTTCGCCGCCGACGACCAGCAGATCGACTTCGGCGGCGATCGGAACCTTTCGGGAAGAGATTTCGACGAATTTTTCCTGAGCGGCGATCAAACCGCCGATCAGCAAAACGAGAACGAACAACATGATTTTTTTCATAACGATAATCCGACCGCTTGCGTTTCAGCCCGAAGGCGTCTATAGTGCAATCATCCCGTTTAGCCCGCGAACCGAAGGTTCCGGCGTTCGAGCAGGATCAAATATACACGGCTCACCGCAAAAACTCAAGTCGATGCACGAAAACCCAGAGTCAACAAGCATGAAACTTTCAGATTTATATCGCGCGGTACTTTTTGGGTCGATTCTCTTCGCTGCTGTTGCGTCTTGGGCCCAGCCGTCGCCGATCAGCAAGGTGTCCGGCGATCCGTTTCCCGGCACGGCAAAACTCGATTGGGACGGCGATATCGTCGAAAAACTGATCGACGCCACCGACAAATTTTTCCTCGCCGAGACGCTTGAAACCGCCCGAAAACAGGAATCGTTCTGGGCTCGGGATCTGCTTGCCCGTGTCACGCAGAAAGGATTTTAGGAATGGGGGGACGTTCCCCTTATTTCGTACGACAAGTCGATCGAGCCGAATCGAATGGAACTCCGCCGTATTCTTGGGATCGTCGACGATCGGGTTCCGTTGGAAGCTCCGGAAAAGATCGAGAACCTTGCCCGCTCCGGATTGGTCGCGGAAACCGCCGACTATTCCGTTTTCGCCATCCGCTGGCCGGTGTTCGGCGATTACACCGCCGAAGGTCTTCTCGTCGAGCCGAAAAGCGGATCGCCGACGACCATCGAAATCCTGATTCCCGATGCCGATCAAACACCGGAATTCATCGCGGACATCGTCTGCCGCGATCCCGAAAAGAACGTTCGAAAATTGATCCCGGCGACCGTCAGCCGAACGCTCAACGAATTTTCGGCGCCGTACCCGAAGTCGCGCAAAGCAATCCTGACGAATCGGGAATATCTTTACCGTCCGGCGTTCGAATTGGGACGACATTTAATCGGCTACGAAATTCAACAGGTTCTTGCGCTCGTCGATTGGATCCGAAACGATCCGACAAACGCGAAATGTCCGATCCGTGTCGGCGGTGTCCGGGACGGCGGAATGATTGCGTTCTACGCCGCCGCCGTCGATCTGCGCATCGACTTCACGACGGTCGTCGGGTATTTCGACAACAGAAACAATTGCTGGGAAGAACCGATCGACCGAAACGTCTTCGGACGGCTCGAAAGGTTCGGCGATGCGCAAATCGCGGCGATGATTTTTCCGAGACCGCTCGAAATCGACAGTCCGCAAATCGAAAAAGTTACGGAAATATCGCGCGGCAAAGGCGGGGCGATCGGTAAGCTCGCCTGGCCGAAACTGGAATCCGTCGAAAAGGAAGCGAAAGCCGCCCGGGATCTCGTCGAACCGCTCGCTGAAAGTCTCGACTGTAAGAACTGGCTGAAACTCTCCGATGTACGATTATTCCGGCAGCCGAACGAGGGAGTCGTCGATTGGAAAATCGAGAATCCGAAAAAGAACGCCGAGGAACGAGAACGCCGTATGGTCGCCGCTCTCGACAAGCACACGCAGAACATCCTGCAACAGTCACCGCTTCTCCGAAAACAGTTCACGTCTCGGCTCGATACGTCGTCGCTGGAGAATTACGAAAAGTCGACGAAATTCTACAAAGAGTATTTCGAGAACGAAATCATCGGCAAGTTCGACAAGGCGTTCCTGCCGCTGAACATCCGGTCACGCAAAGCCTACGAAGCGGAGGATATCGTCGGTTACGAAATCGTCATGGACGTTTATCCCGGCATTTTTTCGTACGGCTTGCTTTTCCTGCCGAAGAATTTGAAGACGGGTGAAAAATATCCGACCGTCGTCGTCCAGCACGGCCGGAACACGCGGATCGAGCAACTCGTCGAAGGAGCGGAACCGCAGCGTCTCGAAGGAATCCTGACCCGGCTTGCCCGGAAAGGATACGTCACGTTCGCGCCGCAACATCTCTATATGCTGGAGGATACGCACCGGCAAATCCAGCGCAAGGCGTATCCGCTCAAAAAGACTTGTTTCGCCCTGATGATCTCGATGCACCGACAAGTCGTTCGGTATTTGAAGACGCTTCCGAACGTCGACATGGACCGCCTGGCGTTTTACGGACACTCCTACGGCGGCAAGTCGGCGATGCGGATTCCGCCGGTGATCGACGACTATAAACTCGTCGTCACGTCGGGGGATTTCGGTCGTTACGATATCAAAATGGCGTCGACGTTCTATCCGTGCAGTTTCGTCTTCACGGAAGAATACGAAATGTATGAATTCGACCTTGCGACGAAGTACAATTACTCCGATATGGCGTCGCTGATTGCTCCGAGACCGTTCTTTGTCGAACGGGGAAACTTCGACGTCGTCGGTTGGGACGAGGAAGTCGGTTACGAATATGGCAAGGTGCTCCACCTTTACCAGGCGCTGCTCGACATTCCGGATCGCGTCGGAATCGATTGGTTCAAAGGACCGCACCGCGTCAACGCCGTGAAATCGTTCGAGTTTCTCGACCGTTGGCTGAAACCGTGACGAACATTTTCCGTCGCTCAAATGTAAATTCCCCGAGTATGCACTACAGTGTCACGACGCCGACGGCGCTGACTTCGGTATCGCGAGTGATCTCCATGTAGGTGAGCACGACGAGTCCCGGAATCTTCGCTGAAGTCATTTGCTTCAGTGCGAAACGGATTTGCGGGTTGACGACAAGCACCGGCGGCAAATTCAGGTTCGTCAACTTCTCCAGCTCCGCGAGAATCTTCTTGCAAAGATGCTCGACGGCGTTCGGTGACATGCGGCTGTAAAGCCCTTGCTCGGTCTGTTCGAATCCGGCGCGAATCTGGTCTTCCAGGGCGGCGTCGAGCAACACGACGTGCAACGTGTTGTTTCCGTCCCGATATTTCGTGCTGATCGTTCTCGCCAGCCGTGAACGAACGTATTCCGTGAGAAGAATCGGATCCTTCGTTTTCGCCGCCTGATCGCCGAGGAATTCGAGAATCGTTCCGAGCTGCCGAATCGGAACCTGTTCCCGGAGCAGCATTTGCAGGATCTGTTGCACCTGGCCGACCCGAAGGATATTCGGAACCAATTCGTCGACCACGGCGGGACTCGTTCTCTTCAACTCTTCGAGCAAGTGCTGCGTTGCATCGCGGGTCAGGATTTCGTCGGCGTGTTTGCGGATCGTTTCCAGCAAGTGGGTAACGACCACGGCGGTCGGTTCGACGACCGTATAGCCGTAGATTTCCGCTTGGTCTTTCGTCGCCTCGTCGATCCAAAGTGCCGGTGAACCGAACGCCGGATCAACGGTTTCCAAACCGCTGACCTTTTGAATCGCCATGCCGGAATCGATGGCGAGATAATAGTCCGGATAAACGACTCCTGTTGCGACCGGCTGTCCGGAAATCTTGATGCGGTATTGAATCTGGTCCAATTGGAACGAGTCCCGAATCCGAACTTTCGGCAAAATAATGCCGATTTCCGACGCGACTTCGTTCCTCAACCGATGGATTCGGTCGAGAATGTCCCCCCCCTGTGACGGATCGGCAAGCGGAACCAATCCGACGCCGATTTCCAGTTCCATTTGGTCGATTTTCAGGTAATCTTCCGCTTGGTCGTCGTTCGGCTTCGCTTTCGCGGCGGCGTCTTCTTCGGCTTGCTTCGCTTCTTCGGTTTTCTTTTGTTCTTGGGCGTTTTGCCTCATCAGAAACGTCAACCCGATACAGCAGAGAGCAATCGACCAGAGCGGAGCCGATGGCAACCCCGTTGTCGTCAGGATCACGAGAAAAATCGCCGTCAGGATCAACACGACCGGCCGCGAAAGCATTTGCGAGAAAAACTGTTGCGGCAGGTTCGTACTGTGACTACTCCGTGTCACGAGCAAACCGGTCGCCAATGATATCAGCAGCGCCGGAACCTGGCTCACCAAACCATCGCCGATCGTCAATCGGGTGAAAAGAGATAGCGCTTCGACGAGTCCCATTCCGTTTTCGATCATCCCGATAAACAGTCCGCCGAGAATGTTTATCATCGTAATGACAATTCCGGCGATAGCGTCCCCACGGACAAACTTTCCGGCACCGTCCATCGCTCCAAAGAAGTCGGCTGCCTGCGTAATTTCTTCCCGACGTCGTTTCGCTTCTTTGTCGTCGATAATTCCGGCGTTCAAGTCGGCGTCGATCGCCATCTGTTTGCCGGGCATCGCGTCCAACGTGAATCGGGCCGCGACTTCCGCAACACGGGTCGCACCTTTCGTAATCACGACAAACTGGATCACGATGATGATCACGAAGATGATCAACCCGACGACGATGCTGTCGCCGGAAACGAACTCGCTGAAACTCTTGATCACCTCGCCGGCGGCGTTCATTTTGTCGGTACCGGCCCGCGTGAGGATCAATCGGGTCGTCGCAATGTTGAGCACCAGCCGAAAAAGCGTTGTCGCCAACAGGATCGACGGAAAAATACTGAAATCGAGCGGCTTCGAGACGAACAGCGTTGTGAGCAGAATGATAACGCCGATCGCAATGTTCATCGAAAGGAAAATGTCCATCATCCACGGCGCAAGCGGCACGAAGATGACGAGAATACTCGCCGAAATGACCAGCGGCAGGAGCAGGTCGACGACCCGTCCCTTTTTGAGCAACCCCTGGATTTGAGCGATGATATTCGACATTCCGGAAGATTACGGAATTTTTCCGTGCGAGTCCAGAGGGAATTGTATCGCTGGAGCGTCGAAGACGCTCGTACAGAGTCGGAACCACAGGTTCCTCATTTTGAGGCGGCGTTGCGGCTTGAAAACGCGTTGATTTCGCTCCCCTCGCCCTCGGGGAGAGCGCACGGGTGATGGGGCGTTCGAGGTGAATTGACGTGAACGAAGAAGTAAAACAGAGAAAATATCAAGTTGGTTTTCTTAGATTTTTTTCCTGACTCCGCCCACAGAGCCCCTCACCCTAACCCTCTCCCGGAGGGAGAGGGGACGGTAATCTCAGCATTACACAAAAAAAGACGACGATATTTTCGTCCCCAATGAAAAACACTCCCGGTTCCGGCACACAAAAATAAAACGGGTAAAATTTGCTGATTATTCTCAATATTCCGATTGTATCGAGCCGATTCCAGAGTCATGGTGTGAATGCGCGAAGTATTCCGTAGGCACCGAAGAAAGCGATTGGGCAAAATGTACAATCCGCGAAATTTAGTTGGTGAGCGTATGCAAATCTCGAAATTCCCCCTGATCTTCCTCGCCGTGGTCGTCGGTTTTCTTCCGTTCTGCGGTTGCAGTTCGAATAAAACGGACCGTGGTTATCTAATTCGTCATGAATGGGCCTGCGAAATCAATCGGACGCCGTGGATCGGCTGTCCTCCCGACGCGAACTGTAGTTCCGATGAGGGGGGGGGCGGCTGCAAATTCCGACGACACTGCGGCGTCACGAAAGAATGCACGAAAGCCAATCCGTGCTGCAAAACGCTCGGCTGCGGAATGTGGGTCAATCCCAGCGACCCGATGGTCGCCGTCGGATCCGCTCCGAAAGCATGTGGGCTGACGCCGTTTTGCAGCCCGATGAAACCGTGCGGCTTAACCCCTTACTGCGGTAAAGCGGTCAGTATCGTCAACAATCCGAACACCTTGATGCTCGGCAACAACGGCATGGTTTCCCCTATGTACGGCGGCGGAATGCTCAACCCCGGAATGATGTCCCAAGGAATGCTCAACGGGGGAACCCTCAACGCCCCGATGCAGCCGACGCCGGTTCAGCAACAACAAGTTCCCGGCGTGACACCGAACAATAAGGTTCCCACGGTTGCCGGCCCGAACGGAATGCGCGTCGGAGCCGTTCCGAATCAGCGAATGGTTCCGAACGGTCCGATGGCGGGAACAAACGGCGGAACGCTACTGACTCTCGGCATCGTTCCCGGTGTGTCGACAATTACAACCGGAGGGATCGTTGCCGCTGCAGGAGCCGCAACTCCCGCCGGCGTGATGACGCCGTCAGGTGTGCTGCTCCCGACCGGCCAGATTCAACCTCAAGGGGTGATCCGGGCTTGTGCTCTCCATCCGAACTGCAATGCGGCCCGACCTTGCGGCTTGACCGCCGGCTGCGGCATGATCGTTCCGCTGAACGTCGTTTCCAACAACGCCGTGATGCTTGCCTCCGCCCTGACGGCTCCGGGAGTCGCCGGTGGTGTGATGCAAGCGGGTGCCATGAATCCGATGTATGGCGGAATGGGAGCCGTGCCCGGATACGTCAACGGAAATGTTTACTCGGCAGGAGGTATTCCGACCGATCGGACTGGAAACGGAATGCTCGTCAATCCCGCGCCCGGTCAACCGGTCAACGGACTGACCATGTCCGGTCGAACGCAAACGGGCTATCCGCCGATCGGATATGCTCCGACCGGATATTCGCCGGGTTTCCCCAGATACGCCCCTGAAATGTATGGAAAACAGGAAGCCGACGAGGAAGACGAAGATGATTCGTCCTCGGGAAAAGCGGCGCCGACGCCGGATAACAAACCGCAGTCCCAAATGCCGGCACCACAATTCCATCCGGTGCCGTCGAAACCGACGTTCCAGCGGAGCGAAGGAATCGGAGGCCGCCGCACCGTCAGCGCGAGCGGTCGGATCCTGACCCGCGAATCGCTGAACGCCGCCATGGAACAAGCGTATCTCGAAGGTGTCGCCGATACGATGGACGATGTTCAGGAAGAAATGGAAGTGCAGTCCCAAGAAATCGCCAAGGCGGAACTTCAAGCCCGAATTCTGCGGCAAGCGAAGGATGTCCAATCGCAATTCGATGCTCAACAGCAGGCGAAATTGGAGCTGATTCAGACGCAAATTGCCAAGGAAGCCCGTGAAAAAGCGATTCAACAGGTCCAGTTTCAGCCGTCGCAATACCCGCAGCATCAGCTCCAATCGGCGCAATTCCAACAATACGCTCCGCAACAAGCTCAGCTTCAGCAGCAAAATCCTTATCGACAAGCTCCGATGCAAGCGGTTCCACCGAACGGCGTCCAATATCAACAGGGGACGGCAAAGAGTTTCTTCGGGTCGACCCTCGATTTCCTGACCGGCAATCCCCATTCATCCCCCCCACCTGTGGGGGGGCAACGCAGTCCCAACAATTTGTACGCCGTTCAGCAGCCGATGGTTTCTCCCTCGGCTTTTGGACGTCCAGCCAATCCGATGCAACAGGCGTATCCGATGCAGCAACCGTACGCCCAATACCCCCCCGTTCGAGGGAGCGGTCCCGGTTTTCTGGATTCCGTCAAAGCAACAGGAAGCGATCTCGTCTCCGCCGTTTCGGACGCCGTTTCGCCGCTCACGGAAATGTTGACGACAAGCTCCAACGTGAATTACCAGCCGATGCCGCAGCAACGCCCCGTCATGATGCAGGGACAACCCGTTGTCATGCAAAACCAAGTGGTCCCAATGGGGCAACCGATGCCGCAGATCGTTTCGGTGCAACAACACCCGATCGTCGGGCCGCCGACCGTTGCTCCAAGCTCGAAACCGGTGATGGTCGTCGCTCAAAACGAGTCCGGTGTTGCCAAAAAACAAGTCCGCTCGTCCTATCCATGCCCCCCTTGCCCCCCATTTGATCTGAACCCAAGCGAGCCCACTTCACAAATGACAAAAAAGAAGAAGAAAGCTTCCCCGTCTCAAATGGAGGAATCGGCGCAGGAGAAACCGAGCCGACCGCCGACCATGGTGTCGCTTCCCAAACGGGTTCTTGAAGTCGAGGACGAAGAAGAGACGGTTCCAACGCTCATTCAACAGGCGGGATACGTCGATCGACGGTGATTGCCATTCGTAAAAACCCCGTTGTTTTTGCTCTGGCTTTTCATTCGATAAATCGTCATAATCCCGGAGTTTTTCTCAATCTTCAACCGATTCGCCATGTTCCGATTCCGGGAATTCCTTTTCCTGGCCGTTCTTTTTGTTTCGACGCTGAACTCGATTCAGGATGTCGCCGGTGAGGATTCCGTCAACAACGGAGAGATCGCGGTTCGGTTCGTCAACGGTTGCGGTGTCTTCAATCCGCACGAAGTCGTTGCGTTGGAAGTCTTTCCCCGCTCTCCCAAGGTTGCTTCCGAGAAACTGAATCAACTTGTCGTCTCGCTGCATCGAAGCGTCGAACAGACCGGAAGCGTCCGAAGTCCGTCAAAAAGAAACATTGACGATTCGACCAAAATCTCGTCGACCGAGCTTGAAGTCACCGTACCTGACGATCCTCGGGCCGCTCAATGGATCCCCATCTCGCTGACGATGCCGGCGACGGAGGGAGTTTATCGCATTGCGATCACATTTCAGCGAAAGCCGGAACCGAGTTCCGGATACGGCTCCGGATACAATCTGCTCGTCAACCCGTTGCAGCGGCGTCCGGCGAAAGTCGTCGTCCAAAGCGAAATTTCCTGCGTCGTCGTCAATGCGGCGCCGATTCATCGACGCATCGGAAAGCTGCTGATCGCCAACGACAAAGAGCAACCGGAAACCGTCGATACGGCCAATCCCGCTTGGTGGAAACGTCTCACCAAAGTTCCGGCGATCCCCAAAGTCGGAAACCTTTCGACGCCCAAACTCACCGAATTCCCGAAGATTCCCGGTTTGCGGCTTTCAATGCCGACCGCCGCCGAACCAGAAAAGTCCCCCCTGCACAACGGACCGCTGGCCGAACTCCTCGCCCAATGGAAATCGCACGGGGAAAACTCGTTCGGAAGCGGACACTTCAAGCAGCAAACAACGCTGCCGACGATTCCAACGCCGCTTTCGGCACTAACAGCGTCCGGCACAAGCGATACCGTTCCATGGGAAGCGATTCCGCTGGCGATTAAAGAGCCCGGCAAACCGCATCTTCTGGAACTCGAATATCCCTCCGGCGTCGTCCAAACGCTTGGAATCGGCGTCGTCGAATTACTCAGCGGCGACAGCGGCATGATTCCAATGCTTTCCGTCGACTCGGGAATCGACCTTGCCGAGGAACTCGTTGCCGACGAGACACCAAACCGAATCCTGACGCACCGGATCGTGTTCTGGCCGAAAACGAAGTCGCCGATGCTGCTGTTGACGAACCGACACCCCCACCGCGACGCCGTGTTCGGGAAGGTCAACACGTTCCAACTTGCGGAAGAGCCTGAAAAGCTGCCGAAACCGTTCGACGGCGAAGCGAAACGGCAAATTCTCGGATTCGTACAACGACCGGCGATGCTCGCCATGCTGGCGTCGAGCACGGAATCATCCTTCACGCAAAATATGGTCGGTCCCGCCGAATGGGAGACGTTTTACGAAGGCGCTTCCCGATTCGTCGACCTGTTGCAATACGGCGGTTACGGCGGAGCAATGTTCGTGGTCGCCGCAGACGGGGGTTCACTCTATCCGTCGAAATGGTTCGGAATCAACGCGACGTTCCAATCCCCGGATGGTGTGTCGGTCGGCAGCGACGGGCAACCAACATCGAAGGACGTTCTCGAACTCCTTGCGCGACTTTTCGATCGGGAACACTTGACACTGGTTCCGACAATCGACTTCAATGCGCCGATTCCGGTGCTGGAACAGATGATCGGCCAAAACCCCCATCTCGCGGCGGAAATTTCGATGGTCGGTCCTCACGGGGTACCGCTCATGTCGTTTCCGAGAACACCGCAAGCGAATGGTCCGTATTACAACATTCTCCATCCGCTCGTGCAGGAAGCGATGCTTGCCGCCGTCAAGGATTTGACGGGACGATACGCCAGGCATCCGTCGTTCGGCGGCGTATCGATCCTGTTGACGGCGGAAGGATTCGCGCAACTGACGGATCTCTATTGGGGGATCGACGACGCAACCATCGCAAGGTTCCAACGGGAAACGAACACGCTGCTTCCCGACGAAGCGACGGCCCTCACGGCAAACCCGAATCCGAATCGGTTTCAGGCTCGAATTCAATGTTTCCAGACGACTCCGCCCATCATGGAAAGCTGGATTCATTGGCGTGCTCGAAAAATTCACGAATTCTACGGCCGCGTTGCCGAAGCGATTACCGAGTCCCGCCCCGATGCAACGCTGTACCTTGCCGGAGGTACCATGCTCGACGGGGCGAGTATTCAGCAATACTGCCAACCGTCGCTGCAGCAACGAGCAACGCTGACCCAGATTCTTCGCTTGGTCGGCTTTGACGCCCCCCTGTTTGCGACCACTCCATCGATCACATTCCTGAAACCGCATCGCATTTCCGTGCAGGAAAGCGAAAAGGGGACGGTTTACCATGAGCTGGACGCCGCGGAAGTCGACTCCGGAATCCGGGCGAACAACCAGTTCGTCTCGGGAACACTGTTCTACCACCATTCGAAACAAAGCGGATTCGCCGGCCCGGGACCGATGATCGTTCCCGCCGCGCAGCAGAACCGACGACGATTCATCAAGGAGTTGGCCCAAGGAGACGCGCTCGCGTTCGTCGATGGCGGCGGGCTGCTGCCGCTCGGTGAGGAGGAATCGCTTCTCGAACTGAACGCCGCCTACCGGCAACTTCCGAAAACACCTTTCAACACCTTTTCCTCCAAAGGTTTCGGACCGGAAAAGCCGGAGCATCCGAACCTGGAAACCGAAAAATCATTGCAACCGTTGAGTGTTCGGTTTCTATCGACGGCAACGGAAACATTCGTCTATTTGGTGAACGACGCCCCCTTCGGCGTGGAAGGGAAGTTGACTTTTCACACCAAACCCGAAGCGACGCTGATCGACGTCGGCGGACTCCGTCCCGTCGAAGCGACCTTCATTTCGAGAAACGGGCAGCAGATGTCCTGGACCATCTCCCTGAAACCGTACGATTTCGTTGCCGTTCGAATCGACGACCCGGCGGCAAGCGTCCAAAACGTCGATGTTTATCGTCCCAAAGAACTTTGCGGACCGAACGGAATCCTGAAACGTAAAGTCGACGAACTCGGCAGCCGGATTCACATGGCGAGAAACGGCGTCCCTTGGAATTCATTGATCAACCCGGGTTTCGAGCCGCAACCGAACGGCTCGACGGAATTGCACGGCTGGACGCAAACCGGAAACGCTTTGCTCAAAGCGAAATTGGATACGAACGTTAAATTGACCGGCAACGCCAGTTTGAAACTCGAATCGACCATTGTCTCGCCGACGGACTCCGGCGTCGTATGGAGTTCTCCGTTGACGGGACCGCGGACGGGGCGATTGTTCACAGCGGCGTTCGTCGGCATTCCGAACGGTTCGACGTCTCTGCCGCTTCATTGTGTGTTGAACGCCAAGCACCAGGGACAGCCGTTGTACCGTTCGTTTCGGCTTGAACCGATGGTGCTGCCGCTCTTGACGAAAACGCCGCCGATCAACGGAGTCCGCTGGCAGAAGGTCGTCGTTCCGTTCGATCGGTTGCCGCAAGAGCATCTTGATGAGCTGCGAATCGGCTTCGAAATGGTCGGTCCCGGAACCGTTTGGATCGATGACGTCGGCCTTTATCAAGTTGCCTTCACGAAAGAAGAACAAGCCGAACTCTATCGTTTGGTTTCCGTTGCGGATTTTCGCTGTTCGTCGGATCGGATTTCGGACCTGTTCACGCTGATGGAAGGCTATTGGCCGCGATTCCTGACGGAACATGTTCCGCTTCCGGCTCCCATCGCATCGGCTCCTCCTGCGCCGGTCGTCGCAACGGGAAGTCCGATGTATACGCAGAACAAGGGAACGGCGGCTCCCTCGCCCATGAAATCGCCCCAGACGCCGGCGAAACCGCATTCTCCGAGCATGATGGAGCGGTTCAAAGGATGGTTCCAGTAAAACCGTTCGATAGACTCGACCGTCTTTCTGGTGCCACCGGCGTTTTCGCCTTCTTACTGTGGCGGCAATAAAAAATGAACGGAGGCGTGTTTTGTTCGGAGCGTAGCGGAGTTCAAAACGCGGTGGACCCTATATACGGCAGTCGGTTAAACAACGGGGCAAATTTTAACACCTGCTCAATAAACGACTCATCGGAATTCCGCGTTTCGCTCCTTTCGGGTCTTGCCAACTTTCCGCAGCGGCTTAAACTGAGGACGAACAATCCCATTTTATCGCATTAACCAGGATTTTGCATGATCACCCCACGAACGCTCAAAGGATTCCGTGATTTTCTTCCCGACATGATGCTTCCCCGCGAGGAGCTTCTCGAAACGGCGACGAAAGTTTACCGCTCTTACGGCTTCAGCCCGATCGATACACCGGTATTGGAGTATCTCGAAATCCTGCAAGGAAAAGGGAGCGAAGAGACCGACAAGCAGCTCTACAAATTCGAGGATCACGGTGGCCGCCGCGTCGGCTTGCGTTTCGACTTGACGGTTCCGTTCGCACGGTTTGCGGCGCAGCACCTTGCCGAAATCGGAACGCCGTTCAAACGGTATCACCTCGCCAAAGTTTGGCGGGGGGAAAACACGCAGGCGGGTCGGTACCGGGAATTCATGCAATGCGACTTCGACACGATCGGTACGAAATCGAACGTCTCCGACATCGAAACCGCTCTCGTGATCAACGACTTAATGGAGCGGATTGACCTGAAATCGAAGGCGACGTTCACGAAGTTCGAGGTCCGGATCAACAACCGTATGGTGCTCAACGGGCTGCTCGACAAGCTCGGCTTGTCGGAAAAATCAACCGCCGTGCTCCGGGCGATCGACAAGCTCGGCAAAATCGGTAAGGAAAGAGTCGCCGCCGAGATCATCGAAACGACCGGAGCGACGGTGGAACAGGCGGATTCCGTGTTGAGGTTCGCGGAACTCAAGGGAAGCAACGACGCAATTCTCGTCGCGCTCAGTTCGCTCCTTTCCGGAAACGCGCTCGGCGAGGAAGGGGTTTCGAAATTGCGTGATCTCCTGGCAGCGGTGCAAGCAGCAGGAGTTCCGAACGGGCGAATTTCGATTGATGTTTCGATTGCGCGGGGACTCGATTACTACACAGGAACGATTTACGAAACCTTCCTGGACGAGATGCCGGGCATCGGAAGTGTTTGCAGCGGCGGACGTTACGACAATCTTGCGGGGCTCTACACGAAACAGGAACTCCCCGGCGTCGGCGCATCGCTCGGCTTGGATCGGCTCCTTGCCGCGATGGAAGAGCTTGGAATGATCGACAAAGTTTCCACGCCGGTCGACGTTTTTCTCCCGTATTTCGTGGAGTCCCGACTGACCGATTACATGAAAATCGCGGATTCCTTGCGGCGGGCGGGAATCGGCGTCGAGTTCTATCCGGAAGCGAAAAAACTCGGTCAGCAGCTCAAATACGCCGACAAGAAGGGATTTCGTTACGCCGTCATTGTCGGCGACGATGAATTCGCCAAGGGAGTTTGCCAAGTCAAGAACCTGAAGACCGGCGAGTCGACGGAACAACCACTCGACGCCATCAAATTCGCTTGATCCGGGCCGATAGTTGTACTGTCCAAGTTGGTGTCTTTTCCCCTCTCCCGAGGGAGAGGGACGGAAAAATTTCGTTTACAATGCTTCCACTCCGCAACTTGGACAGGGCAAATTAGATTGAACCGGCGTTTACCCGTTTAACCGATTCTTTGCGGCGTGATGAAGCGAATACGGTTCAAATCGCCGACGAATCGACCAACGGGACCGGGTTGAGTACAAAAGGAAAAATCCCGAATCGAACACCAGTCGAAACGTCTCTCCACGTTCCGAAGATCTGTTTACTGTAAAAGGACTTGCATTCCTCTGTTCGGGTGACGACCGATGGTAAAACAGACCGTGCTGATGCTCGATTCGGGATTTTTATGATATGGTTTCCGGTTTTGTCCATTTCGACGGTTTCCCGCTTTTTAGTGTGAAAGCGTGTCGAGCAGGTTTCTGAACTCCGGAATTTCTCCTTCAATGTAGGTGATCCATTTGGCGGGATGCCAAATTTCAATGCAAACGGCGGCGCCGACGATCATCACTTCTTTTCCCGGTTCGACCGCCAAAAATTCGCGGAACCCTTCGGGAAGCACCAAACGACTCCGACCGGCGAGCTTGATTTCCCGATGCCGCGTCGAAAGGAGCCGACCGAACATTTGAAGTTCGGGCATTTTCTGTTCGAGGTCGCCGAGTTTCAATCGCTGTTGAATCAGGTCGACCCGGGCATCCAATTTATTCTTCCATGTTTCGTTGTCCCACAACGACAGGCAGCCGGGCCGCTCTTTCGCAATCACACAGGTTCCGGACTCCGGCTTAAACACCTCCGCGAACTCGTCTGGAAGCGACAACCGATATCGGTCGTCGACCTTCCGCGAGAACTCCCCCAGAATGAGTTGTTTTATATCGCCCATGAGAACCGCTCCTGATCTTGCTTACGTCAGTATAACAGGAATTGGGCTCAATTCCCACAGGCCTCTTTAAAATTTCTCATTTTTGGGCGTGTTCCCCACGGATTTGAAGTTTAGCAGGTTCCGATTGTAATGCAACTACCGGTTAGAGAAAATTTTCCGGTTTTCTGGAATTTTCATCCGAAAGACGAGAAAGAATGCGTTGTCCCCGCGCAGGCGGGAACCTTGACGGAAGATCGTACAAGACGCTTATGTCCGCGAAATACTCGAGAAAAAGCACACATTGAAATCTGCTCGCTGGATTCCCGCCTTCGTGGTGATGACAAGATGCCGCCCTTAAACTTTGCACTTTCGCAAAATCCCCCCTTGCCGAAAGATCGGCTTTCGGGTAAAATTTCGCGATTCAGAATGGGGATTTTGTCTGTTCCGGCGACTTTCTCGTTTTGGCGTGTGTTCTTCCGTTTCCATGTTGCGGACGGAATTTTTTCAAACCCTCTTTTTGCAGGATTATTGTTGTGGTCAACCGAAACCTTATTTTAGGATTGGATTCGAACGAAGAAAATTGGGATATTCAGGTCGATGCCGCTCTTGACGGTGCGAAGATCGAAGAAACCGATTGGGGTGGGCAGGAAGTCGTCGG
>JAVBPI010000005.1:0-12720 GCA_031549705.1 Thermoguttaceae bacterium | reverse complement strand
CGCTTCTCGGCAACGGAAGAGAGGCGTTTCTTTTTAGGGCAACGGGTGAACACCGGCTCTTTCTGTCGAATAAATTCCATCGCGGCAACGAGAAAAACTTGCGAGACGAATTCAAACGATGTCTTTCCGTGCGAAAACCCGTTTACGACACATTGAACCGCTTTGCATGGCTTGCGCCGGAACCGCTTCTCGAACAGGCCGCAAAATGCGACAGGGCGACCCGGGATGAAAGCGAACAAAAATTGGCACGACTGCGTCACGAGTACGACGTAAGCCCGTCCGAATCGGCAAAACCGGCGTTGAAACAAAAACTCGACGAAACGGAAAAGCGTTGCAAGGAAATCGACCGCGCTTCCAAGAAACTGTTGCGGGCATTCAAAGCGATCTGTGAATCAACGCATCCAGCCGACATCCCGCGTTCTCAATCGCCGATTGACGAATACCTGAACAGGGAATACCGCCGCAACGGCGTCCTCATCGGAACACCGTCCGAAAAAACCATCGACGCAGCGCAACGTTATTTCGAGTCGCTTCGGTCGGCGGACCTCTCCTTGCGGAACAAACCGACTCACGCCGACCCGAACATAACCTACGCCGACGCCTTTCGTGAACTCCGTAACAGAATTCTCGGGACCGACGGCAACGGCGGACTGCTCGGGCCGGAAAATCGCGACGACATCGACCACCTCCCGCCGGAAGTTCGGTATGGCTCATCGCATTGGATGACAGCGCAACAATATTGCCGGGAAATCCTGCGAACAAAGGCTTGGAAACCCAATATCTCCGAGGATGGTACGATTTCGGCGAACATCGAAACGACCATCGACCGCCGTGAGCTTTTCGATGCTCCGGCGTTGGTGGATCTTTGCTTGATGCTGGAAAATCTTGAACAAAATCTCCCCGGCATGATGAATCCGCACTGGACGTTTTATTGGGGGTACTTCATCGACACGGCAACGCCGGGACATTTCCTCGGCGGCATCGGCCCGGAATTGCTGGGAACCCTTCTCGTCACGTTTTTCGCGGTCCTGTTCGCGCTCCCTATCGGCGTTGCGACCGCGGCGTACCTCGTCGAAACGAGGAACGATACTTTTGTTACGAAAACAATACGCCTGGCGATCAACACGCTGGCCGGAGTGCCGAGCATCGTTTTCGGGCTGTTCGGACTCGCGGTTATCGTGCAATATATGACGGGCCGCCCTTGTATCCTGGCGGGCTCGTTGACGTTGGCCCTCCTGATTTTACCGGTTCTCATTCGTTCCAGCGAAGAAGCGATCCGCGCCGTTCCCCGGACGTACCGTGAGGCGGCTCTCGGCCTTGGCGCCGGCTCGGCACGATGCTTCTTTACCGTAACGCTTCCAGCGGCGATGCCGGGAATCCTGACGGGAACGATTCTCGCCATGAGCCGCGCCGCCGGAGAGACCGCTCCGCTCTTGTTCACCTGCGCGGTGGCGACCGGCGGCATTTCGAACTGGGTTAATCCGCTTTTCGAACCGACACCCGTCCTTTCCTATTCGGCGTACGATATCGCCGTCGGCGATCGGCTCGCCGGGATGGTCCCCTACAATCAATATGGACTCGTCGCAACACTGATTCTCCTCGTGTTGCTGCTCAACGGCGCGGCGATCGTGTTGCGGGGGCGGATTGCACGCAAATTGCGAGGAGGTTAAATTTCATCGATGAGCATTATTTCAGCAAAAGATTTCACGCTTTATTACGGCACAAAAATAGGCGTCGACACGATCACGTTGAACATCGAGACGAATACCGTCACGTCCATCATCGGTCCGAGCGGCTGCGGAAAAAGTACTTTTCTGCGCAGCATCAACCGGATGAACGATTTGAGTCCCGGCGTCCGTGTCGAGGGGAGTATTTTTGTCGTAGGGGAAGAGATTCATGATCCTCGACTCAATCTTGTTCAATTGCGTCGAGTCGTCGGGATGGTTTTTCAGCGTCCAAACCCTTTTCCGAAAAGCATTTACGACAACATTGCTTACGGCCCCCGCTTGCAGGGGATCCGTCGACATCGGCAACTCGATGAAATCGTTGAGAATTCGTTGCGCTCGGCGGCCATTTGGAATGAAGTCAAAGACAACCTGAAAAAATCGGCGCTGTCGCTTTCCGGCGGACAACAACAACGGCTCTGCATCGCCAGGGCGTTGGCGACGGCGCCGAAGGTGTTGCTCATGGACGAACCGTGCAGCGCACTCGATCCGATTGCGACGGCGAAAATTGAAGAGCTGATCCGTACGCTCCGGGAAACGTATACGATTTGCATCGTCACGCACAGCATGCAACAAGCCGCACGGGTCAGCGACATGACGGCGTTTTTCTGTCTCGGAAAACTGATCGAACACGGAAAAACAAACACGATCTTTACGAATCCGAAACAGAAACAAACCGAAGATTATATCACGGGACGTTTCGGGTAGTCCGGGACGCAGGAGAGCGGCTCAAACGCAAACGATATTGGGAGCAAAAAACATGACGGAACTCGACAAACGATTGGAACGGCTTTTCCTGAAACTGGACCACACGGCACTTCTCGTGGAGCAGTCGTTGGCGGACGCCCTGTTCGCGGTGGAAAACGGCGATGACGAGGATGCGGAAGTCGTGATCCGATCCGACGATACGATCGACCGCCGTGAAGTCGAAACGGAACGGGAATGCATCCGGCTCCTTGCGCTTTACCAACCGGCGGCCATCGATTTGCGGCGGATCTGCTTCGTCGTCAAAGCGAACAGCGACATCGAACGGGTCGCCGATTACTGTGTCAAAATCGCCAAGCGAGGCAGGAAGATGAAGAAGGAAAATATTTCCATGGGGACGTTCCCGGCGTTCTTCAAACTGGCAGAGCAGGTCGGCGAAACTTTCCGAAAAACGATTCGCCTTTTTTCGTTACGCAACGACAACGAGGGCGGGGAAAACAATTCGGACAACGCCACGGCAACGGCCCGCTCGATCATCGAGGCCGACGCCGAAACGGATATCTTGTTCAAGGAATTTCTCGACCAGACGTTGGCGGCCGAGAAAATGTTTCACGGACGGCTGAAAGTCTGGTACGAATTGACGGCGTTGGGCCGTTCGCTGGAGCGGATCGGCGATCTTTGTACGAATATCGCCGAGGACGCGATTTTCATGATCAGCGGCGAAATCATCCGACACGGCGGCGAAGGTTCGGACGTCGCGGAATAGGCTCGCTCATCCGGGGATTGCGCCGGGTACGGCTTCATCCCCGGCTCTTGAGAGGCTCATTTTGAGCTATCTAACATTCTGTAACCGACGCCGCGGACGGTTTCGATCATTTCCCTGGCCGTGCCAAGCTTTCCCCGTAGCGACGTCACATGAACGTCGATCGTACGTTCCGTGACCAAGGCATCCTCGCCGATCGCTTGTTCGATCAACTGGTTGCGGGTCAACACCCGTCCGCCGGAGGTCGCCAAGGCGTAGAGAATGCCGAACTCGGTCCGTGTTAACGTAACGGGTTCGCCGTCGACGACGGTCGTGAACCGATCCGCATCGATCGTGATCGGGCCGATCTCCCAAAGCGAGGCAGGGGATTCCGAAGCGTGATGCCGTCGCAACAATGCATTGATTCGGGCAATCAGGATCGGCATGTTGAACGGCTTGGTGATGTAATCGTCGGCACCGAGTTCAAGCCCGACGACGACGTCGCTTTCATCACCTTTCGCGCTGACGATGATGACGGGAAGGTTGACGGTCTTCGGCGACTTTCGTAATTCGCGCAACACGTCTAAGCCGTTCATCACCGGCAGCATCAAGTCGAGGAGAACGATATCCGGTTTCTCTTCCGTCGCCTGCGTCAGACCCGTCGCTCCGTTGGTTGCGCCGAGCGTGTCGAACTTCTCTTTCTTCAAGCGAAGCAGGAGCATGTCGAGAATGTCCGCTTCGTCTTCGATGACCAGAACTCGTTTGGACGACATTTCACATTTTCCGTCATTACGCCGGAGTACCGGCTCCATTCCGGCGTTTGTTTTGGGAGATTACGGTCTTGGGAGGACACGGAGCAAAACCTGGGCGACGATTTCCTTGTCGAACGGTTTCGGGAGGAATTCGTCGGCGCCGAGTTTCAGCCCCTTGATCACGTTCTTGGCGTCGCTTTCCGTGGAAACCAGGACGAACGGCGTCCGGTCGTACCACGGTTCCTGCATCAAACGGAAACAAAACTCGAACCCGTCCATCTGCGGCATGCTGATGTCCGAGAAGATAATGTTCGTTTCGGTAATGCGGTCCTTGAGCTTTTCGAGCGCCTGCTTGCCGTTGATCGCCTCGTTGACCGTGAAACCGAGTTCCTCCAAAATCATCCGGAAAATACGGCGGGTCGGAACCGAATCGTCGACGATGAACGCCTGCGGATTCGGCGGCAGAATTTTCTTCACCCTTTCCGAGGCGGGTTCCGATGACGTTTCAACAGCGGCGCTCGACATGACACAAACTCCGGGTTGGGAGGACACAACTCTTCTTTCTAGGAGGATACCATACAAAAACGGGGAGGCAATACGGTTTTCCGAAAAATAACCGGGACCGCAGGTTCCGGCTCGTTGAAGCGAATGCCGATATTGCAGTTTGTGCGGGATATTTTAGAATAAGGGAATACCGGAGGTAATACCATGACGAAATCCACCGATCGTGTTCGACTTTACAATCTCCTCGTGGAGGCGGAAGGGTTCCTCGAACTCGGCATGTACCAACACTCGCTGCGGATACTCGAACGGCTTCCCGACAATACCGATGACGATACCGCCGCACTCATCCGCCGAATGAAGGGGGACACCCTTCGAATGTTGGACCGGCACGCCGAGGCGATTCCCGTGTTCGAAGAAGCGTTGGAACAGCAGCCGAACGACGTAAACCTGCTGCTGGCGCTCGCTTGGAGCCAAAAACGAACGGACCGCATCGATCTGGCGGCAGAGTCAATTCGGCGGGCTCTTCACATCGAACCGACGAACCCGTTGCTGCACTACAATCTGTCGTGCTATTGCGCCCTGTTGGGGGAACACGACGCCGCCGTCGAATCGGTGCGGAAAGCAGTCGAACTCAATCCGGAATTTCGTGGGATGATCCCCACGGAGACCGATTTCGATGCAATTCGGGACAATCCACAGTTCGTCGAGGCGGTTCGATAATTGGCGAACACACTGCGGCGGAACCTGAGGTTCGCGGGCTAAACGTCGACGATTTTGATCGGTTTGACCGTGAACTTCGGACATTGGCCGAGGTAGCGCGCCGGGTTGTTGTGGAAAATCTCAAGGATTTCGTCCCGGGAATGCCCACGGCGGGAACACTCGAATACACACTGTTGCAACAACATCGGATCGCTGGGCCCCCAATCGGCGGACGAGTTCATCAGCAGCCGCTCCGGACCGTATTGCTCGATCATGTCGACGGCTCGATTGATCGAACATTTCGTGATCGGATAGAGCGTGAAACCGAACCAGTATCCGGCGTCCTTGACCGCCCTGACGGTATGGTTTTCGACGTGGTCGATCCAAACCTTGTCCGGGTTCAACTTGTTTTTGTAATTCTTCAACACGTCGAGGATGATCTTCGTTCCCTTCGCTTTGTCGGCGAGGTGAGGCGTGTGGATCAACAGAAGCTGATCGTACCGAATCGCCATCTCGATGTGCGCTTCCATGATCTCGATCTCGTTCTTCGACGACTTGTTGAGACCGGTTTCACCGATGCCGAGAACGGTCGGTTTGTCGAGCAATTTCGGCATCTCCCGAAGCACTTCCCTCGCGATCTCGATGTTGTCCGCCTCCTTCGGATTCACGGCGATCCAACAATAATGCTTGATCCCGTATTCCGCGGCGCGGCGAGGCTCGAACTCGCTGATCTGCTTGAAATAGTCGAGGAACGTCCCCGCGTAATCCCGGTCGAATCCGGCCCAAAAAGCCGGCTCCGCAACGGCGACGACGCCGCTCTGGAACATCCGTTCGTAGTCCTGCCCGGTCCGGGCGATCGCGTGATAATGAGGCTGGATGAGGAACATCGTGGTGAATTGGCAAAGTAGGCGACCGATCACCGAACGTTGCCGCCCGGCGGTCGGCAACCTACCTAAAATGGGTGTGTTCGGTTCTTTCCTTCCTGCGTGGTCGGATCGAGGTCGGAGAAAAGGTTGAGAAGTGTTTCCGCTCGGTTTTTCTGCGTAGCGTCGGCGAGGATGCGGACGGCGTCCTGCAATTTCGCGCGACGGGAATCGTCGACGTTGTCGCCGGTGCGATTTCGAGCGGCGTCGTAACGGTCGAACATTGCGGCGATTTCGAGCAAGCCGTGCCGGATGTCGAGAAAATAGGTGTCGAGAACCTGTTTCGGTGTTTGCATGATTCGTAGGGATTTATTGTTTCGAAACAGCTTTGCGAACAGCGGCGATGAATTCCGGAGTGGTCCCACAGCAACCGCCGACGAAATTCGCGCCGGCGGCGACCAATTCGAGGATTTTTTGAGCGAAAACTGCCGGCGACTGGCGGTAAACGGTTTTTCCGTCGACGACTTCGGGAAGTCCGGCGTTCGCCTTCATCCAGAGCGGCAATGTCGTTGCGGCACGCATCCGTTGGCAAATCGGGATGAATCCGTCAATTCCCTGGCCGCAATTCGAACCGATGATGTCGGCCCCGGCGTCGGTCAACTGCTGGACCGCCTGTTCCGGCGTGGTTCCCATCATGGTACGGTCCTTGTTCTTGCCGGAGTCGAAAACCATGCACGCCGCAACGGGCAAACCGGTCGTCTTGGCCGCTTTCACGGCGAGGACCGCTTCGGCAGGATCGCTCATCGTTTCGATCACGATCCCGTCCGGTCCGGCTTCGGCAATCGCTTCGGCTTGTTCACGGAACCCGGCGTAAAGATCGTCCGGCGAAACGGCCCCCATCATCAGCACGATTCCGGAGGGGCCCATCGAGGCGAAAACTTTCGCCTTCCCCGCAGCGGCCTGTTTCGAGATTTCGACCCCTTGACGGTTAATCGCGGCGACTTGCCCCTCGGCTCCGTGTCGGGAAAGCGTGAACCGGGTCGCGCCGAACGTGTTCGTCAGGATCACGTCGCTTCCGGCGTTGACGTAAGCCGTCGCAACCTCCAGGACCTTTTCCGGATGCGACAGATTCCAAAGATCGGGGTGCTTGCCGACCTCCAAACCACGAAGTTGAAGCTGCGTTCCCCAGCCGCCATCCAAAACGAGCGGGCCGGAGGCGAACCATGAGGCGATGTTGGTGTTTGACATTATTCTATTTTGAGGAGACGCGGAGTACCGGCTAAATGAGAGGGGTTATTCCAAGACGGCGAGGGCGATTTCGACACGGCCGAACGGAGCGCTGACCTGGACGCCGTTGACACGATGCCGGACCGCTTCGATCATTTCACGGGCAATGTGAACGCCGACCTTGAGTTGCTCTTCCTTCGATTTTTTCGAAACCGCTTGCATCCGGTTCATTGTTTCATCGGGAACGATCACGCCGGGAACCTCGTTTTGCATGAATTCGGCGTTCCGATAACTCGCCAACGGCCAAATTCCCGCAATGATCGGGATCGGACAGTCGCCGATCTTGTCCAAAAACGAAAGGAGCGCGTACGGATCGAACACCGGTTGCGTGATCGCGAATTCGGCTCCGGCGTCGATTTTCGCCTTGAACCGTTCCAATTCCCGTTTGCGGTCCAACGAGGTCGGATCAAGGCCGACACCGATCACCGCTTGCGTCGGCGGATCAACCGCCTGACCGCCGATGTCGACACCCCGATTGAGACGCCGCTGCACGGAGCACATTCCGATCGAATCGGTGTCGAACACGCCGGTCGCGTCGGGGTAATGTCCCAATTTCGGCGGGTCGCCGGTCACGAAAAGGATATTTCGAATTCCGACCGCCGCGCAACCGAGAAGATCCGCTTGCATGCCGATCAAATTGCGGTCGCGGCAGCAAAAATGCAAAATCGGCTCGATGTTCGCTTCCCGAAGAATCTGTTGAGCGGCAACGAGCGGCGAAATCCGTGAACTGGCCCGCGGACCGTCCGGAATGTTGATCGCATCGATCCCGAAACGGCAAAGTTTGCGGCTCTTTTCGACCGTTTCGGACAAATCGTATCCACGCGGCGGAACAAGTTCGACCGACGTAACCCATGCACGGCGGGCAATCTTCCAACCGAATCGAGAGCGGTCCTGGAGCGGCGTTTCCGGTTTTTCGTAAACTTCCGGCTTCACATTCTGGAGCACCGTCTTGGCCGTTCGGCCCTTGGCGAGCGGCTTGACCATCTTGGCGATTTCGCGGATGTGATCCGGCGTAATACCGCAGCAGCCGCCGACCCCGGCGACGCCGAGATTCACCAGCCGCATCGCATAGGTCGCAACATATTCCGGTGAACAATAGTAAATTTGCCGCCCTTCGAAGCCCTTGGGGGTTCCGGCGTTCGGTTGAACGATGAGCGGGAGCGGTGAAATTCGAATCGCTTCTTCGGCCGCTTCAAGAATTCCCTCCGGTCCGACGCCGCAGTTGAGGCCGTAAGCGATCGGTTTGGCGCAATCATCGGGCATCGGAGCCAACAGCCGGGCAATCGATTCGCCGGACGCCGATTCCTTGCCGGAAACCATGGTACACGACACGATGAACGGAACGTCGGACCGCTTCGTCATTGCCCGGGCACAACGTTCCATGGAGTCTCGGGACGGCTGGGTTTCGAAGAGAACGAAGTCGGCACCTCCCTGCATTAACGGGTCGACCTGTTCGAGGATCATCGCTTCGATTTCCGCCTCGGAGTAGGTGCTCGGCGGGATCGGACCGATGGAACCGGCAATGTAAATGTTGACGCCGGAATTCGATTCGGCTGCGACGGCTTTCGCCAGTTTCGCCCCCTCCCGATTGATGTCGGCGAGCTTGTCGGAAATCCCGTATTTTTCGAGAGCGACACGGTTCGCCCCGAACGTGTTCGTCGTCAGAACATCGGCGCCGGCGTCACGGTAATCGGCCAGAACCTGTCGAATCAGCGTCGGATCGGTAAGATTCAACTCGTCGAAACAGCGATTCGTAAAGACATGATGCCGATACAGTTCGGTCCCCATCGGGCCGTCGAAAACGAGAATTCCCTGTTGGAGCGATTGCGCGAAATCTTGCGACATGGACGATGTTTGTTGGATGGACCGTGAGCGACGGAACCTTCTGCTCGCCGGGCAAAACGGGGGAATAGACGCCGTTATTGTACTCCGGGTCGACATAAAAACAATATGTCCGACGGTCGTGGCGTGCCGGGGACCGGAAGCAGACAGGTGCCGCAACGGCAAACTGGGAAAACTTTGCGGTTTTTTCGGAATTTCCGCATCAAGACGGTCAAGATTGCCGATGTTACTCGAAAACCGTTTGAAATGTTCGAACCCCGACCAAGGATGGTCCGCCATGCGTCAACATTTTTTTCTGCTCTGCTGCGTTTTCGTGCCGTGCTTGATCGGATGCGGACTCTTCGAATCCAAGAAGCCGTATACATTTCAAGAAACGCCGCAGTATTATCAGTCGGAACGAGACGGAATGATCGACGAGATGAAAATGCATCGCCAAAGCCAAATCAGTCGACTCGACAACGAAGCGAAGGAACTTGAAGCGGAACGAAAACGGAACGACGAAATCGCCGCCGAAAAGGCCGCCAAGAAGAAAAAAAGCGTTTGGGCCAATTGGTTCGGCAAAGGGGACGAAACATTCATGATGAGCGGCGAAGCGAAAAAAATCAATGAGAATTTGCAGCGCTAGTACAAAATTAAGGAAATAATGTTCGTCATCCCCGCGCAGGCGGGGACCCAGAGATTCATTTTTCATGGGCTCTTGCATCCGTTGTTCACGGATGCAAACAGTTGGCAAAATCTTTCGTCGAGGTCCCCGCCTGCGCGGGGATGACGATAGGTTATCCTTGTTCTCGAATGCTATTTCGTTGACGTTGGACCAATGAGCCCGCGAAGCGAAGGTTCCGGCAATCCGCAAACCGGGCATCGTTCGTTTCTCGGAACGTTCATCGTTGTGAAGCGGTTCGTCCAAAGATCGACGGCGATCAGCGTCGACAGAGCCGCCGACTCGTTGCCACTGAGAATCTTGATCGCCTCGGACGCTTCCCACGCCGCGATGGTCTGCACGATCGGCGGAAAAACGGGAAATTCTTCCGACTCCGATTCCGCAATGGGGGACGCCAAACACGCCAAACACGCTGTCCGACCGGGAAACACCGTGAAAATCTGGCCCGAAGCCCCATAAACCCCGGCGGAAACCAGCGGTTTTTTCCATCGTAACGCCGCTTCATTCATCAAAAACCGGGTCGGAAAATTGTCCGTTCCGTCGATGAGCAGGTCGAATTCCTGGAGCATTTCCACGTTTTCGGCGTCGAAACGAACCGGAAAAACGTCGATTCGAGCATTTCGATCGGCAGCGAGGAGCGTCTCCCGGGCAGCGTCGACCTTCCGACGACCAATGTCGCTTTCCGAAAAAAGAAATTGCCGATGCAGGTTGCCGAGCTCCACGACGTCCGGATCGATCAATCCGACGGAGCCGATTCCGCCCCGCACCAGAATGTTCGCAACGCTCCCCCCCAACGCTCCGCAACCGACGATGAGCGCCCGTTTCGATTCCAACCGTTTTTGACCGTCCTCTCCGAACGGCTCGAACATCGTTTGACGGTGATAACGGGACATCGTGGTTTGGGGGGATGTGTTTGGGATCACGTCGATCTCCCTCCCCTCTCTCGCTGGAGAGGGCTCGTGGAAGTTTCGGCTTGGTATTCCTTGAATAGACTTTAATTGACCGTCCCCTCTCCCGGAGGGAGAGGGTTAGGGTGAAGGGCGCTGTGGTTGAAATATTGAAAAAAGCTCAAGAAAACCAATGCCCTAGCCCCTCTATTTTGCGTAAACATCCACTCCAATGAACCCCGAACGCCCCTCTTCCTAGTACAAAGTTAGGGAAATAATCTTCGTGAAAAGGGACAAGGTATCGTCATCCCCGCGCAGGCGGGGACCTAGACGAAGGAGGCCGTAAACCGTTTGCATCCGTGAATATCGCGTGCAAGAGCGCATTGAAAATAAATCTCCAAGTCCCCGCCTGCGCGGGGATGACGAACACTATTTCGTTAACTTTGTACTAGCCCTAGCCCTCTCCCGAGGGAGAGGGGGCGGTAAAAAATGAACGGCACCGGCACAAAAACCACAGTACATTATACCGCTCTGCCCGGAATCGTTCAACAAAGTTTCCCATTTTGTCGATAATCTCGATGAGGTAATGTCTGAAATCGTCAAAAAAATCTGCATCCATCACGAATATGTCGTCAGATAAACCGCGTCTCGCCGTCGGAATCATCGTCAAGGACGAGCAGGAACGTCTCCCAGCAACGTTGGAAAGCGTTGCGGCGATCACCGAACTCGTTTATGTTCTCGATACCGGCTCTTCCGACCAAACGGTTGCGTTGGCCCAAAATCTCGGGGCCGCCGTCTCGGAAACAACATTCAAGGACGACTTTTCCGCTGTCCGAAACGAATTGGTCCGAGCCGTTGAGGCGGACGGCCGCGCCGATTGGCTGCTCTGGATCAACGCCGGCGAACAAATGGACACGACAACGGTTGCGGAATTCGTCGAATTTTTGCAAAACGGCTTGGAATCCGATTCGGCGTACATGATGATATTACGACGTCTCGGCAGTCCCACCGGCGAAAAGCACGGACTTGATGAGGAAACGATCGATTTGCGTTTGATGCCGCTCCGAAAAGGGATCCAATTCGTCGGAGCCGTCAAGGAATCGGTGCTTCCGTACGTCTCGATGCTGATGCTCCGAACAAACGCCGCGCCGGGACGGATTCTCTGTCCGCCGAAATACCAGGATCAAGGACGTCGGCAAAACCGGGCACGGCAAACGATTCGGATTCTCGACGCCTTGGAACATCAGGGAAAACCGATGGAAGATGAGTATCTCCTTGCCCGCGCGGAAGCGCAAGAGGAGCTCGGCGACGCGGTTTCGGCAAGGTTGGATTACACGAAATTGTTTGAGGAAACGACGAAAACGAACCTGCGGCTTGAAGCGGTTTACGGAATTTGGTCGACGTTCGGTGCGGCTCCGATCGCCCCGAATGATATGACGAAAGTTCTCTTGGCGGGGATCAATTATTTCCCCGTAGACATGCAATTGTTGACGTTCATGGGGGCCCATCTCCAACGGCTCGGCCGGCTGGACCTCGCAATTCGGACCTTTGAAACCGCAGTCCGATTCGGCCGGATTTCGCTGGACGTTTGGCATCGACTGCATCTTTGCGAACAGGCTGTTACGAATCTTGCGTTCGTGTACCGTTTACTCGGAAACGGTTGGGAGGCGATTCGTGTGATGGAGTCGAATCTCGATTTCATGGACGCCCGTTCGGAGTTCGGACGGCATCTCTTGGAGCTTTACATTGCCGAATTGCAGGAACAGAAAGCTCACGATTTTCTGGGAACGATTCTCAAAGGGGGCGAGCTGGATTCCATGCGAAAAGTCGTGACCGGCGCCTGCCGGGCAACGGCCGGAGCGTGGGAAGCAGCGGTGATTCCGTTGGAAGACGCCTATTTGAACGGTTGCCGCGACGTTCTCGGTTTGCGATGGTACGCCCTGACGCTCCTTTCGATGGGCCGATTCACGGAAGCGGTTCGAATTCTCGAAGATTGGCTGCGGATCGACCCGAACTATCCGGAGGCAAGCGCGTTCCATTTTGCGGCGATGCAT
>JAVBPI010000049.1:0-4369 GCA_031549705.1 Thermoguttaceae bacterium | reverse complement strand
CCGACGCCCTCGTCGCCCAGTTCGACCGGAACGCCGGCGAGAAAGAATAGGAGGTCGCCATGTTCATATTTTATCGTTTCGCTTCGCCTTTGCGTGCCGGTTCCGGGCGTTCCTCGGTTTTCGGTTCCTCTTGTTCCGCCTTGCGGCGATCAAGAGAGGCTTGCAGGCTTCGGTCCAATTCGCGTCGACTGACCGAATCGACGACTTCCATGGCTCGTTTGCGATTGGGGTTCATGGTAAAGCTCCTTGTGTTAATGCCATTCATGAGAGATGGTTGTTGCCGTCGTCACCCATTCCGCCTGCCATTTGACCGTATGAACTTCGTAAACGGCTCTACCTTCTTCGAAAGACGCCTTGGCTTCCTCGTAAGAATCCGTGACAAACTTTTTCCCATTCAAGGCGAAAATATGATATTCGACGATTTCTTCTGTTTTCATGTTGGTTTTCCTCGGTAAAAATCCCTGTCGACACTCCCATTCTACAGCGATTATCGAAAAAAACAATGCAAAATCTTGCGGGAAAATTACTTTTTACATCTCGAAAGTATTGACAAGGATTTATTACATCTCAAAATGAGCGTCATAGAAAGGAGGTTACGTTTTGTCTCCAAGAACAGGACGGCCGAAAAGCGAGAATCCCCGGGATCAGCAAATCACGGTTCGCGTGACGAAAGAAGATTACGAGGCTATCGAGGAGGCCAGAAACAAAGACCGAAAGCCCGAAAACAGTATGTCAGCGTGGGCTTCCCGGAAACTGGCAGAACTTGCCAAAAAGCTGACAAAGTAAAAAACGGCGTCGATTGTAGCCCTGAGAAAGTCACAATCAACGCCTAGCCCAATCGTAAAATCAAGCTGCTTCTTAGTATATCTCCCATGCCGGGAGTGTCAAGCAGTTTGGTTCCGCTTAGACATTCCCGGCTGGAGAATTCATTGGAAACACCATCGGACACGACGACGAACGAGATCGCCTCCAAAGGATGGGCGAGGTTAAAACGACGGAAGCTCCCCAAGATTGTCCTCCTTGATGTCGTTGGCGTCGGAGCGAAGGTAGCGACCGTCGACGACCCGAACGTCTTCGCCGCTTGGAACAGTATATCGGATGGGCAAAGAGAGGATATTGCGGATAGCCTCCGCTTTGGAAAGTTCAACGCCATCGGGAGAGAGTACGCTTTTTGCCAAAACCCGTGACGAAAAAAGAGCCAAAAAAGTACGTTGTGAAATCGCAGGGATTGCCCGACCGGATTCTCTCGGTCGAACCCGGCCTCGGCGATCAGTACATCGTTTGTTACAGAAACGACAAGACAGGCGGCAGGCATCGGTTCAAGTCGAAAGAGCTTCCCCCGGTCAAGACGCGACCGCTCTGCCAAATGAACCTCGACGCCTACGCCAAAAAACACGGACTCAAGGAGGCAACGGAATGAGTAAGGAACTTCCCTATCTCGGCCCGTGGTCGCTTTTGCCGACCGCTCCCGGAACGTGCCCGGAATGTGCCGTCAAGCATGAACCGAAACAACCGCACAACGCGGAAAGTCTCCATTATCAGTATTATTTTTACGGCCAACACGGACGCTGGCCGACATGGGACGACGCCCTCGCCCATTGTTCCGAACAAGTCAAGGCATGGTGGAAACCACGCCTTGAAATGGCGATCAAAGAACGTGAAGCAAAACGCAAAGAAAATTCGCCGGCGAGTCCCGACCGGTGAGCGGCGGAACAGGGACACAGCGGGGTAGAGCAGTTGGTAGCTCATGGGGCTCATAATCCCAGGGTCGTCGGTTCGAGTCCGACCCCCGCCATTTTTGTTCGAAATCGGTTCGCTGATAGTATTGCTATGGTAACTCCTTTTCCGTACGGGTCGGCTCGATGGGGCGGTCCATCTCTTTGAAAGCCTCAGCCGATCCGATGAGAGTCGAGCCGGTGCAGCCCGTACAGGAGCCGGTCGGCCGATCGGTTCCGGGAAGTTTGCCGAGCCGACGCAAGCCATCCGGATACCGAAACGGATGATCCCGGACCTGGACAACGTCATTCGGGCTTGGCTTAAGAAAAATCCGAATCCGAACGCACCGGCCGAAAAACCGAAACAGGAATCCGCTAAGCAGGGAAGCAAGCGGAAGTGACGGCAAGGAGGCTGATTGAGAGCGAGGCCGTAGGTTCCCCCACGACCGAAAGCAAATTCGCGATTCTCCAGCGGCCGGCGATCCGTGACACGATCGTTCCCGCGTGTGTTGCCGGTGTATCCGTTGTAAAACTCGACGTTCAAGACGACGCCGACGAATTCGCGAGCCCCGGTGACGATCCGACGTCGATGACGACCGGCTCCGGGGGCGCAGCCCGGATCCTTTGGAAGGAATCCGGCACCGGTAAACGGTGGGGGATTGTCTCGTTTCCGGTCGGCGGTTCCGGCGGCAAGAAAACGATTCGCGGCGTCATCGTGGAGGCGGTTTCGAAACCGGACGATATCACGGCCGACATTCCGACCGGCATGGGGAAGATCAAGCTCCCCGGCCAGAACGAACGCTTTGATTGCGGCTGCAAACTGCTCGCCGAATCCGAACAGCTCTTGAACGAAGAGGTTGAAGCCGAAGAGGTCGCCGTCGACAATCCGGATTACGATCCCAATGCCGCCGAATCGGACGACAATGCGAAAAAGAAAAAGTATTATCTCGCCGTCAACATCAAGGACCATTACGACGGCGTGCGGCTCCAATCCGATTTAACGTACAATGGAACGTCGACCGTCAAGGTCCTCAAGGGAGACGAGGAACTCGAATTCACCGTTTACGACGGCGCGTTGACAAGCGGCAAGACCTACAAAGCCGATACGCCGGTTTATGTACACCGCGAAGGATTCAAGCTCTGGGTCACGGACGGACCGTGCCAGGACGAGGAGGGAACGTCGTGAAGCGATTGAGACGCTGCTGTTGCTGCCGACCCGGTGAAGTCAAGATCGTCGCGACGTCGTCGAACACGTCCGGAGCGTGGGACCTGACGCCGTACCAGTCAAAAACGTTCAAAAAATACAAGGGCAAATACTGGGACGTCTGGCAGCGTCGATCGTTGGCGAATGGGAGGGTCGGCGGCGACGGAACACTGACCGGTCTTCCCGATTCCGTAACGCTCATCAACGGTGCCGGTAACGCTTATTTGCGCGTCAGATGCTCTCCGGCGTGTAACGACACAGGGGCCGTCGGCGAGATGTTAATGACGAACGAGGGAGTCGAGGGCAACACATGGGACATGTCCGGACTGATTGGAATGCCTGCAATGGTAGGCGGCGGCGAAATCGGTATTAGGACGTACTCTGCCAACCTCTCTCAAGGCTCTCTGATGACAACCGTGGACGCCAACGGGAAGATATTAACCGTCTCGCCTTCGATCATCACTACCGGCGGCGCCTATAGCGAGGCGTTTATTCGTTGCAATAATTTATGCGTCCCGTCGCCGGTGCAGTCGAAAAACGAATCGTTCGTGCTTGATGCGGGCTGCTACGGCGATCTTGTTACAACATATAAAGACGCCGTAGGTGTCGCGCCGCCGGGATCCGGGTGGCGGCTCCACGTATGGCAATCAAACATCTTCGGCTATTACACAAACACGGTCATCGCAGCCGGAGTCGTCGGGGCTGCGGGAAACCTGATCGGCTTTCCCGTCTCGGGGTCCGAAAGAGAGGCCGTCATTGAGATCGCGACCATCAATGTGTGCAAGTCGGCCAAAACGACGAAGGACCGCATCGCACGGCAATCGAAAACAGGAACCAAGACAGCTCTCGCGACCTATGTGAACACGACGTATTTGGGTCCGAAAACGAACTATAACTACACGTTCGACTACGACATCGCCGCCGAACTCGCAGAGGTCGTTGCGTCGGAAGGCTATATCGATTGTGGCACGTCGATGGAACTGAATTTTTACGGCTCTTACGGAAGAGCGTTCCGTCAAGGCCTAAACTGCTACAGGCATGACGGATATGGCTACGTTTATCCTATTCAAGAAACCAGTGGAACGTTCAACGTGACATTGCAATGCAATTACAACGACCTTCCGAACGGCGGCACATGCGCCGACCTTGACAGCCTGTGTCCCTTTACCGAGATGGATTACGGTTACAACATCGTATACTACGTCGCCCTGCCGTGAGATTCTACAACAACAAATCGAAGCACTACCACGAATCGCCGCAACTGCTCGTCGTCGGGCCTGTCGAACCGTCGATTCGAACGATCGTCAAGGGCGGATTCTATCGGTCGATGATCCACGTCGACGACGGCGGCCCGATTCCGTCGAACCGTCAATTTATCGTTGCGGAAACGATTCCCGGCGATTGGAAAGGTGAAACGATCACACCGGACCAATTCGCGGCGACGATGGAC
>JAVBPI010000200.1:0-36063 GCA_031549705.1 Thermoguttaceae bacterium | reverse complement strand
ATAGAAGAACACATAAATCGTACCGAAAACAGCGATGAGTCGGTCCTTGACGATCAAGCGAACCGCTCCGCCGAGAAAAACGAGCGAAACGATCGACAACGCGCTCATCACCAACGTGAACGGGAAGACGCCGTATCCGGTGATCCGCAGGATCGGTTCCAGGAAAACGGCGAAACAACCGTAGAGCGAATTGACGTCGATCAGCGGCGTTTTACCGACCATTGTTTGCGTTACGGAATAATAGACGCAGTCGAAGTGCATCGCTTCCGGCGGAAACGACTCGCGGTGGAGCCGAAGCAGGAAAATCCCGAGAAGAAGCAAGATCGCCAGGCCGATGCCGACCGGGATCGCAAAACAGCGAATCTGCTTCGGATAATAAAGGAGACACCATCCGACGACGAGCAACGTGAACACCGCCGAAATCCTGTACAGCGAATACAGGAAGACCCAGTAGATATCCGTCGTCAGGCTATTGATCGACGCTATCGGACCGGCGACCCCGATGAGAATGGTGGCCAGGAAAACGATGTTGCGGGTCCTGTCGGAACACTGTCGGAGACGGTCCGTCAACAAGCGGAACATTCCATAGCCGGTTAGCAGCAGGAACGGGAGAACGACGATCGACAGCGTATACCGAATCATGAGGCTCGGATTCGGTTGCAAAAATCCGGCGTAAATGAACGTTTTTTGCGCTTCGGCGACCAGTTCCGGAATGTTCGGTTGAAATTGTCGCATCCAATACAGGTTGAGCCAGTACTCGACGAACACCGTGAAAAACAAGGTCCCGACGAACAGGATCGCCAGCTCTTTCCGTGCGGCGGTGTTCGTGTCGCGCCGGCGCAGCTCGTTGCCGACGACGAAGGCCAACGGAAAGAGCAGCAAGAACGGCCAGTGGAAAAACATCTCCTCGAAACCGCACGGATTGACGACTGGTTGAGCAAGAAAAAGCTGTCCCATTCCGCCGAGCGGCCAGGATTTCGGAAGAATTCGACCGAGATTACAGACCAGGGTCCCGGGTTCTTGAGGATGCGGCGTCCAATCGGTGGGGTGAACGTAAAACTGTTGCGACACGAGAGGGCCGACCTGAATCGCAAATCGGAGCGGACCGATCGGATGCTCTCCATGGAATTGAAGACTCAGCGACGAAACATACCCGTTGTTGAAGGTCGTTTCGGAATTGCCGAAGGGACGGACCGTCGTTTGGTTCCAAGGAGAAACCGTTACATAGGCGTAAGCACGGAGATCGTCCGGCCGAACGCCGGCTTGATTATCCAACGCACAGTAAACGACGACCGGTCTGGACGATTGGCCGGTGATGATGTTGAGAAGCACGCCGACGAAAAGAAACAGAAGCAACGGCTTGATGGCGTGTTTCCACACAGGGACCGGGGCCGACGAATGGCGCGGCGGGCTCTTCTCGGATGTTATCGGTTCCGGCGGTTGCTCCAGGGGCTCGGTTTTTCGAGCGGCACGTTTCGAAGATCGGTCAGCCATTGGTCAAAAGTCGTTTCGTTGAGCCCGCGAACCGACGGTTCCGGCGCGACGGTTCCGGCGCGACGGTTCCGGTGTTCATCGTGTAATGAGCGTTCCCACCCGTTCGCCGAGGAGGGCCCGCTGGAGATTTCCTTCGGTACGAAAATTGAAAATCATGACGGGCATGCCGTGTTCGCCGCATTTGGCAATTGATTCCTGATCCATGATCCGCAATTTCTGTTTTCGAACTTCGTCGTACGTCAATTCGGGATAAAACACGGCGTTCGGATTCGTGTTCGGATCGTCGCTGTACGCCCCGTCGACTTTCGTCGCTTTCAGCAGCACGTCAGCGCCGAGTTCCAGCGCCCGTTGCGCCGCGGCAGTGTCCGTGGTGACGAACGGACTCCCCGTTCCCCCGGCGAGAAGCACGATGCGTCCCTTTTCCAAATGCCGGACCGCCCGCCGTCGAATGTACGGTTCCGCGACGACGTCCATCGGAATCGCCGTCAGCAGCCGTGTCGGTTGTCCGGCCAATTCGATCGCATCCTGGAGCGCCAAGCCGTTGATCACCGTCGCCAGCATTCCCATGTAATGGGCGGTCGCTTCCTGAATCGAGGCGTTCGCCGCCTTGAATTGGCCGCCGCGGAGGATGTTTCCTCCCCCCATGACAATCGCGATTTGGATCCCCAGCTTCGAAACCGCCGCAATTTGTTCCGCAAGATGCATTACGGAATCCATGACGATTCCACGCTGGTTGGCGCCGCAAAAACACTCGCCGGAGATTTTCAAAATGACACGACGATATTCGACCGATTCCTGGGACGGCATGGTTTCTCCGATTTTAGCGCGATGAAAGATGAAAACGTCCATTTTATCAAAACGAATCGCACACGGCAACGCCCGATTCCCGGGGAAATTTTGCCGGAACCTTTCCGTCGGTTCGGTTTTCTGTATAATAACGGTCGTTAAGGTCCGACGATTTCCCCTCCGGAAATGTGAGCCCACCGACGCCGTGAACACCGAATCCTCCACGAATCCGAACCTTCGAGACCCCGATGTGCAGCTGATGCTCTCGGTGCAAAACGACGACGCCGCCGCGTTCGAGGAGTTGATGTTGCGCTATCAAGGGCGCGTCCTTTCCGTGTTGCGGCATTTGATCGGCAACCGGGAACAGGCGGAAGACCTGGCACAGGAGGTTTTCCTGCGAATTTATCGGGCTCGCAAGAATTATCACCCCGAAGCGAAATTTTCGACGTGGCTGTTCACCATCGTGAACAACGTCGCCCTGAACGCGATCCGATCCCGGAGCCGGAAACCGGAGGTGCAGCTCGGAACGGCGACGAATCCGAACGAGAGCGGCCCGATGACCAGCGCCGAAGAGATGATCATGGCGAGCAGCGGCGCCGTTCCGGCGCGGCAGCTCGACAAACTGGAAATGCGCCAAATGGTGCAACTGGCGGTCGACGCCCTTGGAGAACGCCAACGGATGGCCGTACTGCTCCACCGCTTTGAAGGAATGAGTTATATCGACATCGCCGAGGTCATGGAAATGACGCCGCAAGGAGTCAAGTCGCTCCTCTGCCGGGCACGGATGAACCTTCGGGACGCCCTTCAACCGTATGTGCAAGGCGAAGGACACCGCGTGAAGTAAATGTTAAATGTTCGTCATCCCCGCGCAGGCGGGGACCTCGACGGAAATCGCCGTTGACCGTTTGCATCCGTCAATCACGTGTGCAAGAGTTCATTGGACGTCGAATTTCCAGGTCCCCGCCTGCGCGGGGATGACGGAGTGTTTGGGGTCGCAACATTGAGTACCGATTCTTCGTTACAGTTGGACGTTTCTTCGGACGAGGCGATTTTGATCGACTATCTCGAAGGGGAACTGACGTCCAAAGAGCGGCAACTCATCGAAGATCGGCTGACGAAAGAACCCGATCTGCGGGAAACGCTGACCCGGCTCGAAGAGAGTTGGCGCTGCCTCGATATGCTCGAAAACTATCCGACGGATAAGGAGCTCGTCGAGGACACGCTGGAAACGGTCGTCCTTGACGCCGAACTGTCGCTCACCCGACAGATGCGTTCCGTGCGGCGGCGGTTTCCATGGAAAACGGTCGCGCTGGGTTTCGGTGTCGTGTTCATGCTCGCCTTCGGATTCGTGTTCGGTAAAGGTCTCGCGCCGGACAAGAATTTCTTCCTGATCGTCGCGTCGCCGATCATCGATCGCCTCGACATGTACACGCTGATCGACGGCGAAGATCCGACGTTTTTACCGCTCCTCGCCCAACGACGCGTGTTTCTGGAACCGTTGGACACCGACGGCCGACAGGACGACGACCTTGCGGAATACATGCCGGAACAGTCGCGGCCGATCCTTGAATCGTTTTCGATTTTTCCCTATCCGAGGGAAGCATGGCGGCGGATCAACCAGATCAACAACAGGGACGACGCCTTGTTCAATCATTTCTACCGGAACTACGAGCAGTTCTATAAGTTTTCGTCCAAAAAGAAGTTCCAGTTGCTCCATATTCATGAAGCGATCGAAAAATCACCGAAACGGCACGAACTGATGCAGACGCTGAAAGCGTACCATTCGTGGTGGAAGTCGTTGCAATCGTACGAGAAAAACGAGATCCGCAAACCGGGACTCACGCCGGAACAGCGCGTCGATCGGATCGTGTTGCTGAAAAAGCGGTTGGAGCAGCACCAAAAAGAGCAGGCCGCGATGCCGCTGAAGGACGACGAGAATCAGCCGTCGCTGGAAACCCTTGCGGCATTTCTGACGACATTGGAGCCGTACCACCAGGAACTCGTCTTGAATCTGCCGCCGGACCAGACCCGTCCTTACCTGACACGGCTCTACTTGGCGCATCACCAGAAATAATCAGGGCATCCTTCGCTTCCGGCTGCCATGTCGAATCTCACAACGTACAGCGCAACCGCAGCGCCAGCGCGTTGCCGAGTTTGCGATTCGGCTGCGTGTCGTATTCGAACTGCATTTCCCGTCCGAAAAGGAACGCGACTTCGGCGTTCCACTGGAACGAACGGAACTTGTTGTTCGATTCGTATCCGAGCAGCACGGAATACTCGCGGTACATCGCCAGGTCGTTTTGTCCGTCGATGTCGATCGCCCAGGTTCCGCCGCCGAGATAAACCCACCGTTCGAGCTTCAACGTGCTGTGGTACGTCAATCGCCTGGCAATGCGCGGTTGCGGAGCCATGCATTCGAACTTCCAGTCGTCGTTCGGCATGTAGGTGAACCCGCCGAACGGGAGCACGGGAATGTCGGAACGGTTCAAATAGGCGACTCCCATGAGCACCTTCCATTTCTTGTTCGGCGTCCACGTCGCTCCGAACATCGCCGTGCAGCGGACGTTGTCGCGGTTCGCCTTGCCGTCACCGGCGTATCCCGGCGAAGCGTTCGCCATGATGCTCCAGCGCTCGTTGAGCGGTTTCATCCACGTTACGGAAAGTCCGGCACCGTACAAATTTTCCGGGAAGTCGATCGGGGCCGCTTCGGAGCCGCTCCACCGGACGTTCGTGTAAGTGAAGTTCGGCGAGAAAAGAAAGAACGAATTCGTGAACGGCTTGAATTTCGGGGCGGGACACGCCACGGTCAGGCCGAACTTGAATTCCGTGATTCCCGCGCCGTCGTCCCCGCGGTCCGGCGTCCAGGAACCGCCGACGCTCAACGATCGGATCAATCCTTTTTTCAGGAACGGTCGCTCCTTGTCTTCAACCAGGTTTTCCTGAATGTTCAACCGTTTGTCGAAGACGGAAAACGACGGATCCTGTTGGAACGACAGCGACGTGTCTTCCTCGGCGCCGACAAACATCGCCGACGACAAGAAAAGCACGGTGAAGAAAATTAAAACGGTACGAATACTCAAAGGGAAGGCTGAAATTAACGTCCCCTCTCCCTTCGGGAGAGGGTTAGGGTGAGGGGTTCTGGGGATGAAAAAGTTTCAAGGAAAGCAACATTCCTTTTCTTTGTATCGCTTATTCGGTTGAGTTGTTCAACGGTTCATGTTGTCTTGCCCTAAAATTTATAAGCGCCGGTAATCGAAACAAGGTTGCTCTGACGGTGCGTCGACCAAAGGAAACTGTAGTCGCCGCGAAGGGACCAATGATCCTTCATCCATCCGAGGCCGACCCCGACGTCGTAATTGTTTCGATCGACGATGTATCCGATCATCGGAGCGGGGAGGCCGCCGTCGCCGATCAAGACGTCGTATCCCGCAATCGTGTTCCCGAAATTCCAGATGTACTTCGCATGGAGTTCCGGGGTGAACACGCAACCGTTGACGTCGAATTCACGGCTCAGCCGGACGCCGACGGGGAGCGTCCAAAGGTTGGCCTTCCCCTTGGCGACGTTGAACGCGGTAGAGTCGGCGTCGCTCCAATTCACCTTCATCGAATTTTGGTAATAATATCCATACTCGACCCCCAGCGTCGCCGTCAGGTGCAAACCGTCGAAGCAGAACATCTGCGACAGCGTTCCGGCAACCGATACCAAACCGTTGTTCAGCTTGCCGGAAAGCGTCCCGGCGTCGTTCGGAACGTCTTGCGCAATCTTGTTTTGCATTCCCATCCAGCCGCCGTGGACGAAAAAGTTCGCCCCGTGAAACCGTTCGTTGAGATATCCGTAGACGCCGCCGAATCCGGTGTCGTTCCTGGTGTCCGCGACGTCGCCGTTGCTGCGGATCCTGCCGCCGCCGACCCCCATGATTCCGTAACGCAAAGCGCCGTCGGTCCGGTCGAGTCCCGCCGCGATGCCGCCGAGATCGTTTTTGTAACCGTATCGATAATCGCCGCTGTACAAACCGAATCCCTTCGTGTTCTGGTAGAACGGCGCGGCCCAGACTTCGCAAGCCGCCGTCGGCGAGGCGATCGCCGTGGTGAGCGCGTTCGGCGCAAAGCGGAGCGTCCTTTGCTGCGTGCATTGCCCGCGCAAGCCGTACAGCGGAGCGCCGCTTCGGGGGAGCACATGTCCGTCGATGAGACGATGCGACAGCAAATCGTTGATCGCCTGTTTCGTTTCGTAAATCGCACTGGCCGCTCCGCTCAGGTTCACCATGTCGAACCCGCTCTGAATCCCCTTGCCGGCCGCCTCCGTATCGGAGTCGTAGAGCATTTCCTCGAGAAAATCCGAGTCGCCGCGGTAGATGTCGATGGTGGAAGCGACCGAATCGCTCAACGATTCGTAAACGCTTTGCGCACTGAGCCGTTCGACCTCGACATAAAGCCGCCCATTGCTTTGGTCGAACAGGTACGATGTCGGCGCAAAAAGGTTGTTGCCGTTACCGACAAGCGTGACGGTCGCTTTTTCGTCTTTGGCGAATTTGCTCAACGCGGTGGCGACGTAACGCGGTGAAACATTACCGACGTTCATCGAGTAATCTTCGTCCGATGAATCGTAAATGGTGAGATTGGATCCCTTCTCCAAATGCAACTCCCCCCCTTGGAGAACGGCGGACGTCACGTTCTCACTGGCAAAAAAACCCAAACTTGCGCCGTCCGAAACGATCGTGCTGTTGCTGAGAATGGAACCGTCTCCGTCGAAAACGACGCTCCCTTTTGCGATGCGAAGCTCGTTCGGAACAACGCTGCCGGAGAGGAGGCAATCGGCGTCGATATTGAAAATCGCGGTGTCCCCGGATTGGATGACGCCGCTGCCGCCGGTCCAGTTGGCGGGTCCGTCGTTGTCCTTCCAGACATCGTTGACCTTGCCGGTCCAAGTCATCTCGGTGGCAGACGACATGACGGCGGTCGTCACCGAAAATACGGCGGTCAAGGCGAACAGGACGATTGTTGACGAGGAGGGGAGACGCATGGGGTTGCTCCTTGGGAGGCGATCCGCGACGGGAAAAATTCAAAAGGTGCGGAATACTACCCAAAAAGAAAAACCGGGTAAAGAGCAAAATTCGTCGGTTCGTGTGTCCGGTTTGAGGACCGGAAGCGCTTGAAAAATCGGCGGCATCGCAAAGAACCGGACGGGCAGGCGAGGTGGGAGCGTTTTCGGGTAGGGGGCGGCGTTGATGCTTGAGAAGGCGTTGATTTCCCTCCCCTCTCCCTCGGGAGAGGGGACGATCGCACAACCTTTTTTTCGAAAAAATCGCGCAAGTCACTCTTTGCGACCTATATTAGCATGGTTTCAGTTATATAACGGCTCAGTAGACGGGGAAGCGAATCATGCAAAAACGCAATTCACCAATAATATTTCTCGGCGGATTCTTTTTCCTTGCCGTGTGGGGAGCGGCATCGTCGCTTTTCGGGGCGGGGTTCGGTGATTGCCTTTGGGGAGGCCGCAACGAGGCGACATATTATACGACTCCATACACTCCCGGCATGGGCAACGTCACGCTTCCGGTCGCTAACGCTCCGGGAATGAATCTCGGCGCACCGGACCCGGCGATTCCCGTGCAGGGAACCGCTTCGACGCAACCGATCAACGTTCAGCAGGCGAATGTTCCGACGATTCCGACAATTCAGGTTCCGACCGGTCCGGTCGGTTCGGTCGGGCAACCGGCAACGGGTCGGGCCGCCACCGTGCTCCCGAATTTGCCGCCGGGAACCGAGCTGATGTACGTCATGCCGCCGACCGACATTCCGCCGGAACAATGTTCGCCGAAAGGAAATCCCGCCGTTGCCACACAAGTCGTCGATCCGACGACGCCGGGAGCGATTCCGGTCGCGGTTCGCAACATGGTCGTCACCCGGCCGAAAGTCGAACGCCGTTGGACGTACGGAACGATCAAGGAAACGACCGAAACGCTCGTCAAAGTCGTCGATCCGCGGACAGGCAAAGTCGTTCGAACCTATTGCGAAACCGATGAGAGGGAGTCGACGCTCCCTTGGCCGCATCTCAAAGAGGAAATCACTTACGAACAGGTTACCGTTGCGGTCGCAACCCCCTTGTCGCCGACGGCGCTCCGTTCGCTGACGCCGCTCCAGTCCGGCCCACAGCAACCGCAGCCGGCGGCGCAGGCGGGATTCGTGACGCCGACGGTTCAAGCGGTGAACCGTCCCGTTTATCTCGACATGTTCCCCGATCGGGGGAACGCCGTCCGTACCCTCGTCGAATGAACGTTTAGTCCGCGAACAGAGGGTTTCGGCGTTTGACCTTCCAAAACGGCGGAATGCGGGTATAATTGGGTGTTGATATGAAAAAATAAACCCGGTCGACACCCCGCTTGCGTTTTAGCCGCGCAGCGTGAAAAACACGAAGTACCGGCTAAATGGAATTGACATGGCCGCGAATCTGACACAACAGTACAAAAAAGCCGAGGACAATTACCGTCGTGCGACGACCCCGGAAGAAGAGCTGAAATGGTTGCAGGTGATGTTCGCCGAGATGCCCAAGCACAAGGCGTCCGAAAACCTCCAGGCGAAGCTCAAAACGCAAATGTCCGAACTCCGCAAGGAGATGGAACAACAGCGTTCCGGGCCGAAAAAAGCCGTCGGAAAATCGTTCAAAATTCCGAAGCAGGGAGCGGGAACCATCGTGATGATCGGCGGTCCGAACGCCGGAAAAAGCCAGTTTCTGGCAACCCTGACCCGCGCAACGCCGGAAGTCGCCCCCTATCCCTTCACGACGCAGCAGCCGCAGCCGGGAATGATGCCATGGGAGGACGTTTTCATCCAGTTGATCGACACGCCGCCGATCACGCCGGATTTTCTGGAGCCGTATATTCTCGGGTTCATCCGGAGCGCCGATCTCGTGCTGCTGATGGTCGACCTCGGCAGCGACGACGGGATCGAACAGTGCAAGGACGTTCTCGACCGCCTGAACGGCACGAAAACGCGGCTCGCCGTCGAATCGGGGCTCGACGAGGAGGACGTCGGTTTGTCGTTCACGAAAACATTCCTGATCGCGAACAAAATCGATCTCCCCGACGCCGCCGATCGGCTCGAACTGCTCCACGAAATGATTCCGCTCCCGTTCCGTGAATTCAAAGTTTCGGCCAACGACGTCGCTTCGCTGGAAACACTTCGGAACGAAATTTACGCATCGCTTGAAGTCGTTCGGATCTATTCTAAAGACCCGAAAAAGAAGGAACCGGACCGCGAGAAACCGTTCACGCTCCGCCAAGGGGACACGCTGCTCGATCTTGCCGAACAGATTCACAAGGATTACGCCAAGAACCTGAAGTTCGGCAAAGTCTGGGGAACCGCCGTCCACGATGGAACGGTCGTCAAAGGAGATTACGTCCTGAATGACAAAGACGTGATCGAAGTCCACGTCTGAGCGGACGTGTTCGTATTGATCCATGAACCACCAATCGCCCATGACAATGCCACTCACGATCCCCCAAGGGTACCAGTCGCCGCTGACACAGGATTCGACGCAGGTCGCAATCAAATTCGTCAAAGACGTTTTCCAACAGAAGCTCTCCGAGTCGCTCAATTTGCGCCGGGCGACGGCGCCGCTGTTCGTTTTGGAGGGAACCGGCTTGAACGACAACCTCAACGGTACGGAGCGCCCCGTTTCGTTTCCGATCAAGGCGATGGGAGAGCGGCGAGCGGAGGTCGTCCATTCCCTGGCGAAATGGAAACGATTGAAACTCGGCCAATACAAAATCCCCAACGGTTTCGGGCTCTACACCGACATGAACGCGATTCGGGCCGACGAGGATTTGGACAATCTTCATTCGTTGTACGTCGACCAATGGGACTGGGAGCGAACGATCACGGAGGAGGACCGGAATCTCGACTTCCTCCGGACAATCGTCCGAAAGATCTACACGGCAATTCGGGAACTTGAATGGGAAGTCTTCAAGGTTCATCCGCATATTACGCCCTGTTTGCCGGACGAAATCACGTTTCTCCAGTCGGAAGAACTGTTGCGACAGTATCCGAACCTTACGGCACCGCAACGGGAATACGAAGCGGCGAAGAAGTACAAAGCACTTTTCGTGATCGGGATCGGAGGCAAGCTCTCCAATGGAAGCATCCACGATGGTCGCGCGCCGGACTACGACGATTGGTCGACGCCGACGGAAAACGGATTCACCGGCTTGAACGGCGACCTGATCGTCTGGAATCCGGTGTTGGAATCGAATCTCGAACTTTCGTCGATGGGGATCCGCGTCGATAAAACGGCCCTGTTGAACCAACTGAAGATTCGAAACTGCGAAGACCGCAAGGAACTGGAGTTCCACCGAGCGCTCCTGGAAGATCGGTTGCCGCTTTCGATCGGTGGCGGAATCGGACAGTCGCGGCTCTGCATGTTTGCGCTGCGAAAAGCGCATGTCGGCGAAGTTCAAGCGAGTATTTGGCCGTCGGAGATGATCGAGGAGTGCTCAAAACACGGAATTTTCCTCATGTAATCCTTCTGCCGATTGTAGGACCGGCTTTCCAAGCCGGAGATGTCGTGGAGAAAACGACCTCCAAACGCACCGAATGTTTTCTCCAAACACGCTATTTCTTCGTTTTTTCTACAAAACAGAGCGGCAAACTTTACCCAACCGCTCTTTCTTCCATAATTGCGAATATCATCGCAATCGCCAATCCCACCCATTTTGAAAAAACATCGGTGGGAAACTCAAGCGGCACTTCAGATGGGCCGATGATAGTGTTGACCCTGAAAATCAAATTGGCGTGTCGGGGGGCACGTTCAGGGGAAGTCAGACGCCGAAAACATCATTTGGGCCGTGTGTCGGCCCATCGGGACTGACACAAATCACCAAAGTAGCCGCTTAATCCGGCGAAACGGTTGACGAAACATGATGTTTCGCATCAAACGCAAAGGAGCGAGTCCTTTGAGACGCGAAACGGAATCGTTCTTCATCAACCAATCGCTTTCATTGCGGCCAACCAGGAAAAGGAGAGTCTACCCAATGAAGTCCAGAATGTTGATGGCCGCTCTCGTGGTGGTCATGTTGGTGGGCGTGCGGGCTTATGCAAACGATTGCGGTCCGTGCTCTCAAGTCGATCCGTGTGGCGCTTGCAATGGCTGCGCGAAATCGTGCGACCTGTTCTCAGGTCTCAAAAAATTGGTCGCTTGCCGTCCCTGTGCCGCCAGCGAATGCGGTCCGTGTGACGCGGTCGTGGCTTGCACACCGTGCGACGCCACTGCGTGCGATCCGTGCGGCGAAGTCGGTTGCAACGACGGTTGCGGGTCGAAGTTCGTCTTCGGAAGCCGCCTGAAACATTGGTTCGCGAACAAAGGTTGCAACGCCGGTTGCGATCCGTGCGGCGAAGTCGGTTGCATCGACAACGGTTGCGATCCGTGCGGCGAAGTCGGTTGCGATGACGGTTGTGGCAAGAGCTGCTTCTCGTTCAAGAAGTTCTTCAAAGGCTTCAAGCTTCGTGGTTGCAGCTGCAACGACAACGGCTGTGGTGCTTGCGATCCGGCTTGTGGCGCTTGCGACAACGCTTGTGGTGCCTGTGACGCCGCTTGTGGAGACCACTGTGGCGCTTGCGACCCGGCTTGTGGTGCTTGCGACAATGCTTGTGGTGCCTGCGATGCCGCTTGTGGTGATGGTTGTGGAAAGAAGTTCGGACACATTTTCGACGCCCCGCGTCGTCACATGAAGAAGTTCTTCGACGGTTTCCGTCGTTCGAACTGTGGTCCGTGCGATCCGTGCGGAACCGGCAGCTGTGATCCGTGTGGTCATGTCGCTTGCCACGGCGTTTCCCAGCTCCCCGAAGCCGCTCCTTGCAACTAGTCGAGCGTTGACCTCCGAAGCGACGATTATTTAATAATCGGTTCTTCATAAAGCCTTTGTCACGGCGTGCCGCGACAGAGGCTTTTTCTTTGGACGAAATACGGCCAACCTTCGCGGCTTCCCGAACACGCCGTCGACTTCCGCCCGCTTGTCGACAATGGGAAAACTGCTAAGATGTAATTGTTCCGCCGACTCCCCATTATCTTGCAGACAGTCCCCGCAGCCGATGTCCGACAAACCGCGCCTCGAAGAAGAAAAATCGTCGTCCTCCGTGATCGGAGAAACGATTCGGTACGCCGTCGTGCTCGGGCTGCTCGGATTCGCCGTTTGGTACTATTATCTTCGAACGCCTGTCCATCCGGTCGACCGCGCAACCCAAGGAACGACAATGGGGGTCGATTTCGCCGTCAAAGTCAACGGATTTCCTGAACACGACGATTGGAACGTCGTTGCCGTTGCCATTCAAAAAGCGCTCGATGACGTCGACAACGCCATGTCGACCTACAAACCGGACTCCGAAGTCTGCCGGTTCAACGCTTCGGAGTCGACCGATTGGTTCCCCGTTTCCGCGAAAACCGCCGAAGTCGTTCAGATCGCTCAAAGCATTTCAGCGGCGACCGCCGGGGCGTTCGACATTACTGTTGCTCCGCTTGTCGATCTCTGGGGATTCGGTCCCAAAGACGAATCGTTTACCTTCGAAGCCGCGTCGCAAAAGGTTGCCGAACTCAAAAATCGGGTCGGCTTCGACAAATTGGAGGTCCGACTCGATCCGCCGGCGTTGAAAAAGTCGATTCCGACGCTTTCCATCGATCTTTCCGCGATTGCCAAGGGATTTGCCGTCGATGGTGCCGCCAAAGTTCTCGACGACCACCGAATCGGTAATTACATTGTTGAAGTTGCCGGGGAGGTTCGCTGCAAAGGAAAGAAAGGGGAACGTGCTTGGATCGTCGGCATCGAAAAGCCGCTCCAAGGCATTCCGGGCGAGTTTCACGGTGTTCAAAAGAAAATCCAGCTCGGTGATCAAGGTTTGGCGACCAGCGGAAATTCCCAGATTTTCCGTGAGTTTGATGGTCGCCGCTTGTCGCACATCATCGATCCACGCACCGGTTTTCCCACCGAACAGATTCCCGAAGGGATGCCGCTTCCTCCGGAACGCCTCGGTTCGGTTTCCGTGATCGACACCACCTGCGCCCGCGCCGACGCTTGGGCAACGGCAATGTTCGTTCTCGGCGAACAAGAGGGACTCTTGGTCGCCGAGCGGGAAAAGCTCGCCGTCCTTTTTCTCTTGCGGACCGACAAAAAGGGGACCCAAGCTCCCGTAATCCGCGAAGCTCCCTCGAAAGCGTTCTCCGCGATGTATTAGGTGCTTTCAGCAGGGAAGGGGTTTGATTTCCCTCCCCTCTCCCTCGGGAGAGGGCTGGGGTGAGGGGCGTTCGACGTTGACTAACTCGAACGAACAAGCCAAACAGTGAAAAGGGAATGTAGATTTCCTTGAACTTTTTCCTGAATTCTCACCACAGAGCCCCTCACCCTCTCCCGGGGGGAGAGGGGACGGCAGGAAAAGCGGTGTTCTATCTTTTCAACCATTGAAATAATCAAAATACGATGCGTAAACTTCTCGACGAAAAACTCACCCGATTCGAAGAACTGGAACGCCTGATGGTCGATCCGGAGGTCCTTGCGGACTCCTATCGGATGCAACAGGTTGCCCGTGAACACGGAACGATCGCCAAGCTCGCCACGAAATACCGTCGATTCAAGCAGCTCAACAACGAGATCGAGGAAGCGACCGAAATGCTCCATGCGCCGGACGCCGAAATGCGCGAACTCGCCGAAATGGAAATTCCGGAGCTCAAAACGGAGCGCGAAGGACTCTGGAACGAACTGCTCGACATGACGATCGGCGGCGAAGACGCCAACCGAGCGAGTCTGGTGCTCGAAATCCGCGCCGGAACCGGCGGCGACGAAGCGGCACTCTTTGCGCGCGATCTTTACGACATGTACAAACATTACTGCGAGGCGAAGGGTTGGAAAGTCGAACTTCTCTCGATGAACCCGACGGAACTCGGTGGCTTCAAGGAAATCGTTCTCGGCGTCGAAGGGGAAGGATGCTTTCGGGAATTAAAATTCGAGAGCGGCGGACACCGTGTTCAGCGAGTTCCCGAAACCGAAGCGAAAGGGCGGATTCACACTTCCGCGGCGACCGTCGCCGTCATGGCGGAGCCGGAAGACGTCGAAATCGACCTGAAGCCGGACGATTACCGTCTCGATAAGTTCTGCGCGAGCGGTCCCGGAGGCCAGCACGTCAACAAGACCGCCTCCGCGATTCGGTTGACCCACTTCGCCTCGGGAATCGTCGTGAGCTGCCAGGACGAAAAGAGCCAGCACAAAAATCTCGCCAAGGCGTTGCGGGTTCTCAAGACCCGGCTCTACGAAGCGAAACGGGAAGAGGAGCAGAAAAAGCGGTCCGAAGAGCGGATGAGTAAGATCGGCAGCGGCGACCGAAGCGAACGGATTCGAACGTACAATTTTCCGGAGAACCGCGTCACGGACCATCGGATCGGGTTAACGCTTTACAAGCTCGACAACATTCTCGCCGGCAACATGGCGCCGGTGATCGACGGCTTGTTGGAATACGAACGCCAGGAACTCCGCAGCGCCTTCGGCAACGCCGAGTAAAATAATTTAGCCGGTACTCCGTGTCTTCGTTACCGATTGGGTTGACGCGGCAATTCGGTTGTCGCCGACGCAACGGCGATGTTCGATTCGACCGATTTGGGCGGCGTAATTCCGGCGTGAAGCTCCAAGGAGTTGATGCGGCTTTCCAACTGCGCGATGCGCTGCTCTGATTCTTTGGAGTTGGCACAGACATGCGTTTTGCCGCCGATGACGAGGCAACCGCTCATGCAAACGCAAACCAACGCAAAAACGCCGATCGTCTCAATTTTGGAGAAGTTCATGCCGAATACCTCCTGCAATAATCCGCCGCCGCGAAAAAATTCCCTTTTGACTCATCGTCAATCGAACGTCCGATCTTCATCATTTTTCGTCGAAACGAAAAACCGACGACTGACATCATTCAACCGACCATCAACATGCTACGAATCCTATCGCATGTCTCGATTGTACTGCTCGTCCTTTCCTGCATCGTCACGGCCAAGGACGATTTCATGATCCAGTGTCATCGTGGAGCGGGAAATCTTTCGGCGGAAAATTCCATGGAGGCGTTCGAAATCGCGTGGAATCTCGGTACAATTCCGGAAGCGGATATTCGTGTTACGAAAGACGGTGTCATCGTTTCGTTCCACGACAGCAATTTTGCACGAATTTTCCCCGACGCTTCCGACGACGTGAAGAAAAAAGGAATCGCCGACCTGACGATCGACGAAGTCAAGCGGCTCGACATCGGTGCGTGGAAGGGCTCCGACCACGTCGGACAGCGGGTGGCAACGCTCAAGGAAATCGTCGATGTTCTTCGTGAGCATCCGAAGCGGCAAATGTACATCGACATCAAGAAGGTCGACTTCGAGCAACTGGCCAAGGAGACCGAAGGAGTGCGGCCGCAACTCATTTTGGCGAGCACCGACTACGAGGAGATCAAGCGTTGGAAGAAGCTCGCCCCGGATTCGAAGACGCTCCATTGGATGGGCGGCACCGAACAAAAGTTGACCGAGCGACTCGAAAAACTCGAAGCGGTCGGATTCGCCGGGATCGACCAATTGCAGATTCACGTCAACATCGGCAAGGACGGGAGTTTTTCGCCGACCGACGCGTTCCTTCGACAAACGGCGGCGACGTTACGAAAACACGGCGTGCTCTTCCAGACGCTTCCGTGGAGAGGAACCGAGCCGTCCGTGTACAGGCGGCTCCTCGAACTCGGCTGTGAGAGTTTTGCGACCGACTATCCCGAAGCGACCGTCAAAGCCGTCCGGGAATTCTATTCCGAAACGAAAAATGAAGCCGCTCGCTGAATTGACGGGACGTCTCTTTACCTCTTCCGCGAAACACGATCCCACCAGGCACGGACTTCCGTGCGGAGCGGTAAATTTCGTAACGTCCAGAGCGCCGTGTGGTTCGGATACGGTAACGCCGCAAAGGTGAAATCGCCGTCGACGCCGGTTTCGTCGAGATATTTTTTCGTTCCACCGGACCCTCCTTCCTGCGAAATCCAAACGGGTCGCCGACCGAGCCGTTCCAGTCGCCGCCGGGCCGAAGCGCGATCCGCTCCGACATACTGCCAATTTTCCCGGACGCCGTCGAAATGACTGTGCGCGATGAACCCCGCCCACAGCATCGCAATCCGATCGTCGTGCAAACCGATGAAACCGCACGCAATCGCGCCCCGTGAAAAACCGGCAAGGAACACCCGCTCGGGATCGCCGCCCCAACGGTCGCAAACGTCCCGTACCGTGGCGATGCAATACCGTTTCGTTTCGTCGACGTCTCCCCACTATAACGTACAGTTTTGCTTGAAGCCGTCCTGTTCGTCGATGAACGGCAGGCAAATCCAGATCGCGGCTCCCGATGAAATTCCGTAACCGAGAGCGCAACCTTCCACGGTTCCCTGCGAACGGTCGAGCCCTTGTTGAAACCCGCCGTTCCCGGGGTATTCGACGATGACCGGCAACCGGGATTCCGGCGTCCAACCGTCGGGAAGATAAACGGTGTGGTAAACGCTCGATTTCTCCCAACCCGATGTTGTTGCGCGAACTCGTTTTCCCGCACCGGGTTCGCCGTTGACCGCGGCCGGCAACACAAGGTCCGGCTCAATCTCGTGCAACGACGGTTCCGCGGCGTACAACGTCGACGATATCGCAACAAAGATAAGCCCTAAGCGTAAGCGAGAGGTAATACACTTCACCGTGTCGATCATGGTGTCGGCGGTCCGTCCATTAAAAGGTTGTGCTCTTTCTTTTTCGGTGCGCCGTCTCCTTTGACGCCGAGGCCGACGTCGATATACTGTCCTCCCGCCGTCTGTTTGCAATGGACGGCGAGGACGTTTTCGCCTTTTCGTAACTTTTTTTGCTCTCCTTGCAGGTCGAATTTTTCGTACTTGGCGATATGTCCGCCCCTTTTGAGGACGAGATCGCCGTTCAGGTAAACCTCGACGTCTTCGTCGTGATAAACGTGCGAAAACAATTTCGAAAACTCGGTTTCGTCGTTGCTCTCGAATATTTTGAGGAGCCAAATATCGGTTCCGGTCCACGGCGTGGTGCTCTTTTCGATCCCGGGAACGCCGGTTCCGAAGCCCGCCTTGCCGGTTTTCCACGCAGCGGCGTCGAACTGTGGTCTCATCCAATCGTCTTGAGGTTTATCGAACGTATAATTCCATTCGACTCCCGGTTCGTCTTTTTCGAACGGTTTCACGAGCCAATCCGATTTCGGTTCGACGAATTGCACACCATAAAGCAACATTTCCCATAGCGCAACGTTTTTCGGCGACGTCGGGATCACGTCGATCGTCGTCGCAAGGAGTTCCCCATCAAGGGTCGGTATTCCGACGGCGGCGACACCGGACGGTTTTCGCAACGATTCATAAAGGCAGACAGCGCCGCATTTTGCGGCTTCGGGGCTCTCATTAAACAGCGACCAATCGACCGCCGCCGCTTCATAGTAAATTTTCGTCGGTTTATCGTTGACCTTTCTCGTTTCGAGAATATCGCCGTCGAACGCACACTTGATCACGTTGCGGTCTCCAGGCTCTTCAGCGAAATAATATTCGTCGGCGTCGAAAAATTGCGCGTAGTAAAACGGCTCGACGGATTTCAGCTGCGTCGCCGTCCGTTCAACGAGCGTCGACTTGCCGAACAGTGGGGCCAGCGGTTCCGGAATTGCCGACCTTTCCCGAAAGATCAGCACGGCTCGATGCGCTTTGAGGATGAAAGAAACATCGCTTCCGGCGTAAGTGTTTCCGTCAACGATCACAATGCATTGACGCGGATTCTTGCCTTGGCTGTCTTCAAACGGAACGCCGATTGCCGTGAGGCGTCTGAATAATTCGCCTTTCATGTCGCCGAGAAACACGACCTTCGGATCGGCATGGCTCAGGATATTTCCAGGCTTCCTGCCGAATTTCGGCAGCGCTTTCCATGGTTGCGGGCCGCGCGGATCCTGGGCCGCTTTCTGGGCTTCGAAGAGCGGCAGCGGTATGTAGAGCGGCAGCGTCTTGTCCCAACCGGGATTAAACGTACAGACGTACGGCGGCAACCGTTCGATCTGCACGCCGGGCTTGTTTTCCTCGAACGGTTTCGTGAAAAACACGCCGTCGGTTTTATTCGGCAAGCGGCTGAAATCGGAATATCCGAACGGTAAATGCTCCAAACCGAACCACGCCGTTTCCGCCGGAGAAAAGAACGCCAACTTCGGAATCGCGACTTGTACGATATTTTGATACACGTCGATCCCGAGCGCCTCGCTGCGGCCCCGGTAATCTTCGTAAGCGCGATCGCCGTTGAACATCGCAAGCTGTCCCGGCCGGGCATAATACGAGCCGCCCTGCTCGCCGATCATGAGCGGCTTATCGAGATTCTCTGGTAAAAAATCTTTCGGCGGCAGGCCGTGTCCGATGTGTTTGTTCCAGACCGGACTCGTTCCCCGCACGTCGCCATCTCCATCACATGAGAACCAGTCTCGGGTGGGGTCCAAATTTTCCCCTTCTTTTCCGTACGCGGCGAGCTTGTTCCACCAGAGGTCGGTCAATTCAGGAGTGATGTTCTTGTCGTAAATGAAAATCGCGAACAGTTCGTTGCCCCAACTCCAACCGAACACCGACGGATGATTTCTGTCACGCAAAATCAATTTGCGATAATGTTCCGAAAATCGGTTCCACGCAATCGGTTCCTCGAAGTTCAATTGGATCGAGCTTCCAAAGAGCGCGGTTTCATCCAGAACGGCGATTCCCATTTCGTCCGCTAATTCGAGATAAATCCGCGGATGCGGCTGCGCGTGCGGCCTCACCGCGTTGCCGTGCATGTCCTTGACCATCGTGTACCACGCCTTCACGTAGTCCCGCGAACAGATGAACGGCCCGAACGGATGCAGCAAATCCGCGAACAACTTCACCGGCTTGCCGTTCAGATGCAATTCTTTGCCGACGATCTTGAATTCACGCCAACCGAACCGAGTTTGTTTCGTATCGATTTTAATCGTTTCGCTCACCAACTGTTCCAAGCGAACTTGGCTGTTATCGAAGACCGCCTTGGTTCCGGAATTGGGCGAGTACAGATTCAAAAGTAATCCGTGCAGATTTGGTTCGTCCATCGACCAATATTTCAATTGGTCGCCGACTTTCCCGGAAAGAGTAATCGTTGCGGTTTTTCCCGGAGCGATTTCGACGGAGTCGCTTCGTTGGAACGAAAGCGAGACGGGCCCGGGGACTGCGCGAGTACGCTCCGTCCCCGGCTCTTTGGCGTTGTAGAGAGGGAACACGTCTCCGTCGACGGCGGCGCGAATCGTGTATTCCGAATCGTTTTTCAGCGTGACGTCGACTTCGAGCGTATCCTTCGAGACGAACGGTTTTACGAACACGTCGTCGATCCGCACGGCGGGAACCGCGAGCAGATAAACGTCCTGCCAAATTCCGCAGATGTTGTCCATGTTCGAACCCGGCGGATACGGCGTCCGCATCTTCGGGTATTTCTCGCTCACTTTATCGTACAGTCGCAGACTCCGGACCCCGACGAGTATTTCGTTCGGTTTGTCGGAATGTACCGCGTCGGTTATGTCGCATTCGAACGGGAGAAAACGTCCGAAATTCTCGCCGACTTTTTTGCCGTTAACGTACACTTCGCAGTTGCCGCCGACGGCTTCGAAATGCAAAATGTATCGGAAGAGAGGACGCGGAGTACCGGCTAAAAGGAACGTTCGTTTCATCCAGGCCATGCGAACGCCGTCCCAGTGTTCGGGATAGCTCGGATAGTACACCGAGTCCGGCCAATACGGATGCGGCGTTCCCTCGCCGACGTTGCGGCCGTTTCCCCAAGTGTTCACGTTCCACGGTGACGGAATCTTGATCTTCGTCTTCTCCCAACCGTTTTCGTTCGGTTTCGTGAGTTCCGGCGGAACCCCTTGATCCGCCTTCCAATCGGCAGGGACCGCGATCGGCTGGAACTCCCACGAACCGTTGAGACAGATTTCGTGCCGAAATTCTCGTTCCACCGGTTTCAACCAACCGTCGGACGGAGCGAAGTCGCCGTCGAACTCCGCGGCTCCGAGAAACGCACAAAACTGAACGAAAATCGACGCAAGAAGAATGATTCCGTAACGGCGCATGACAAAAAACGCCGCACGGGGTGCGGCGACTCAATGGGAATAGTCACAACCCGAAAAATCACGCGAGAACCTGGCTGAGCTCCTTCTTGATTTCGCTTTCAATGGTTCCCTTCATCATCATCGCGATGGTCGGAAGGTCGACGCTGATATTCACGTTGTCGTCGGTCGACTTGACGCCGCCGGTCAACGAGAACCCGAGCACCTTGAACGCGAAATCCATCGAGTGCGGACTCGTCCAATTTTCCTTGAGATCCGAAATCGTGTAGGTGTGCTTTTCCTTGATTTCATCGTGTTTGAGTTTCAAACGACGGGTCGCTTCTTCCTTGCCGAGCGAATGCGGCATCGTAACGGATAAGAGAGGCATATGTAGTGGTGAGTTATGAATTAAGAGTTGAGAATCGAGAGTTGGTGAATGAGCGAATTGTTCCTTGATTCTCCATTCTCAACGCTCCATCTCGATTTGCTAATCGTTTTCCGCGATCAATCCTTCGATCAGTTTGAGGGCTTGCCCGATTTCTTCTTTTTGGCGCGCCGGGTCTTCGGGAATTTCACGTTCGATCGTAAGCGGTCCCTTGTAACCGACCTCCTTGAGCGTCTTGACGAACAACTTGGCGTCGACCTGGCCGGTACCGAAGGGAACCTCGCGGCCCCAATCGATGCCGGGCGTTCCCGTCGTCGCAACGGCGTCCTTGCAGTGGACGCCGCGAACAAGATGACCGACCTTCTTCAGCGCTCCGATCGGATCGCCGATTCCGTACAAAATCAAGTTCGCCGGATCGAAATTGATGAACAAATTCTCCCGCTGAACATGGGTGATGAACTCGAGTAATTCCTCGACCCCTTCCTGGCCGGTTTCGAGATGGAGCGATTGACGGTTGGCGTCCAAATAGTCGCAAAGTTCCCGGATCATCGCCACAACGTCATGGTACTGCGACGACATCCGGTCGTGCGGCACGAAGCCGATGTGCGAGCCGATCGCCTTGACGCCGAGCAGTTTCGCAAAGTCGGAAATTTCTTTCGCCTCGTCGAACCGCGCCGCTCGGGTCGCTTCGGGAACGAACCCGACGGTCTGCGCCGTGATGGCGATCGACTCATAACTTTCCCCCTCGAAACCGAGGAAAACGGTCGAAATTGCGATTCCGGCGTCGGCGAGTTGTTTCAGGAACCGCTCCGCATTTTCCGGCGTTCGGCTCTCTTTGTGCGGCGTGTGCAACTGGATCGACTTGATGCCGAGTTCGCGAACGACGTCCAACTTGACGCCAAGACCGGCGTCAATGCTGGCGAAAACTCCAAGGGGCCAATTCGTTTCGGTAGTCATGAAACATACGGGATAGAGAAGGTATTTCGAACTCGCCGAACTCCGTTCGACGGCAAAAACGACAAGCGGCACAATTGATACTGCAACCCGGCATGAACTGGCCGTTTACCCATTCAACCGGTACTTCGGTGGCGTGAGGGAACGAATTCGGCTCAAATCACCCAAAAATCGACTCATGGGTGCCGGGGTTGAGTATAAGTGTCGATTCTACCCGTTTGTAAACCCTAAAACAAGCCTCTAACGACACGATTCGGAAAGAAAAATCGACGCCGCCCCCTTGCAATCACCCGTTTTCTTGCGAAAATGAGAGGTCTATACGTTGAGATGCTGGGTAATTCTATCTGATTCACCTTCAATCCACCACATACGATGACTCGTCGACTCCTGATTGCCGGAAACTGGAAAATGAACACCGACCTCGCCTCCGCTCTGGAATTGGCCGAGGGACTCAAAAAAGAAGCCGGCAATGTCGCGGAACTGGATATCGCCGTTTGCCCCCCCAGCGTTTACGTCCACGGAGTTGCCTCCGTCTTGAAGGGGACCAAAATTGCCGTCGGTGCCCAAAACGCCTATTTTGAAAAAGAGGGGGCATTCACCGGCGAAATCAGCATGGGAATGCTTAAGGATATCGGCTGCCAATATGTAATTCTCGGACACAGCGAACGGCGGCACATTCTTCACGAATCCAGTGAAGATGTCAACGTCAAGGTTCACGCCGCCCTGGCCGCCGGATTGGTACCGATCGTTTGCGTCGGCGAACTGCTCAAAGAACGGGAAAATGGAACCACGGAACTCGTCGTTCGTCGGCAATTCGACGGTTCGTTCTCCGGCGTTTCGGCGGACGACATGACAAAATGCGTGATCGCTTATGAACCGGTTTGGGCCATCGGCACCGGTAAGGTCGCGACCCCGGATCAAGCCGAAGAGGTCCATCTCTCCATCCGGAAGATGCTCGCCGAACGCTATCATAAAGATGTCGCCGAAGCGGTCCGCATCCAGTACGGCGGAAGCGTCAACGACAAAAACGCCCAAGAAATTCTCGCCAAACCGAACGTCGACGGCGCCCTCGTCGGCGGAGCGTCGCTGAAAGTCGCCTCGTTCATGGGTATCATCAACGGCGGACGGTAGATTTAAAATTTTCGGAAATACAATCGTCGATCATCCTCGCGTCATTAGACGCACAAACACGTTTTACGATCACATGGGACAAGCGCTATTCATTTTCCTTCTTACCGCCGTTTCGTTTTTCATGATCATCCTGATCCTCATTCAGCGAGGTAAAGGGGGCGGGCTCGCCGGCGCGTTCGGAGGGATGGGCGGACAAAGCGCCTTCGGCACCAAAGCCGGGGACATGTTCACGAAAATCACCGTCGTAACGGCGTGCATTTGGTTCGCGATTTGTATTTCCTCGTTGCTGCTCCTCAAATATAACGGCAGTTTCAATGTCGGCGGCGGACGCAATCCGATCACCCCGACTTCCGAAGGCTATGCCGGAGAAGGGGTCGACCCGAACAAGGCCGGAACGACAACCACCCCCGCCGCCCCTGAATCGCCGACAAGTCCAGCGCCGACAACCACGACGCCGGATGCTCCGGCAACGAGCACGCCTGCCGCTCCGGCGCCGACGAAATAAAGTCAGGACCCAAGGTCCCGGCTCGTTTTCCTCCAGCCTCCAGCCTCCAGCCTCCAGCCTCCAGCCTCCAGCCTCCAGTCTTCCATGTTGCTGAGCATGACCGGTTTCGGAGCCGCCAGTGTCGCGGACGACGAAACCTCCGTGTCCGTTGAGATCAAAACGGTCAATAATCGGTATTTCAAGCTGTCGCTCCGAATCTCCGACGGATACGCTCCGCTGGAATCGAAGATCGAAAGCCGGATTCGAACGTCGATCGATCGTGGAACCGCCAATCTCTCCGTCCGGATTCGGCGGAAGAAGAAAGCGGAATATCGGATCGCAACATCCGTACTGCAATCGTATTACGAACAATTGGTCGATTTGAGCGGCGAGTTGGGACATCTCGGCGACATTCCGACCCCCAAGTTGGACCGCTTGCTCACGCTCCCCGGTGTCGTCGAAACCGACTCGGAACTCTCCGACGAAAATACCGAAGCCGTTTGGAAAGTCGTCGAACAGGCGATCGGCGAAGCGCTCGAAAACCTTCAGGCGATGCGAAAAGCCGAAGGAGATTCCATGGCAACCGACCTGACCGCCAACGTCGAACAACTTCGGACGATGGTCGGGAACGTCGAACAGCTCGCTCCCTTGGTAGCCGAACAGTATCGACGCCGCCTGACGGAAAAAGTCGAACGAATCATGAAGGAAAACGGCGTAACACTGAACCACGCCGATTTGATTCGCGAAGTCGCCGTCTTCGCCGACCGTTGCGATGTGTCCGAGGAAACCGTCCGGTTCCGTTCCCACCTCGCCCAGATCGACGAGTCGATGAAATCCCGGGAAAGCTGCGGACGGAAACTCGATTTCCTGACACAGGAATTGTTCCGCGAAACAAACACGATCGGATCCAAAGCAAACGACGCCGAAATCACCAAACAGGTCGTCGAGATGAAGACCGTGATCGAACGAATCCGCGAAATGGTCCAAAACGTCGAATAGGGACCTGCCGTCCAGGCATTTGGTGCTGCCGCACCATTGCAATATCCCGCTCCCGTTGATCGCTTTCCACAGAGAACGAATCCGCTGAATGTCAGAAATCGCCGCGACAAAAGGAAAGTTATTGATCGTTTCCGGTCCTTCGGGAGTCGGGAAGGGGACGTTGCTCAAGCGGGTGTTCGCCGAAAGCGGGCTGCCGTTGGTGCTCAGTGTGTCGGCGACGACGCGGAAGCCAAGGCCGGGTGAGGTCGACGGCGTCCATTATCGGTTTCTGAGTCCGAAAGAATTCGAAACCAAACGCCACAACGGCGAGTTTTTGGAATCTTTCGAAGTTTTCGGCAAAGGATGTTGGTATGGAACACTCCGCAAGGACGTCGAAGACGGTTTGCGACACGGAAAATGGGTCGTCCTTGAAATCGACGTCAAGGGGGCGATGGAGGTCCTGAAAAACTTCAAAGACGCCGTAACGATATTCGTCGAACCGAAAAACGTCGACGTGCTGAAGGAGCGACTCCTCGGTCGCGGCACGGAAACCGACGACGCCATGCAACGCCGCCTGGCGACCGCCTTGGATGAATTGAAACACGCCGGCGAATTCCAGTACCGCGTCGTCAATGACGATCTGGAAACCGCCGTCAAGGAATTTATCGACGTCATACGGGGGTAAGTCGTCTCGCAGGACGAGACGGCTGACACCCAACACCTAAAACCAACACCATCCCAATGATCGAAGCACTGAAAGACGAACAGTTGATCCACATGGTCGGCGGACGCTTCAAGTTGTCCGCTCTCATTCAAAAGCGGCTCGTGTACTTGAACAAGGGCGCCCGTTCCTATGTCGACTCCGACAAGTCGGACAAACGCGACAAACTGAACACCGTGATCCAGGAGATCCTGCAGGACAAGATCTACCTCGACATGGACGGAAACGTTCAGGAACGCCAATCCGAGGCGGTCGACATGGTCCTCGACGCGGAATTCCTCGGCGGCGTGTAAGACTCCGGCGTTTGCGCCGCTCGGCTCAACGACTTCAACGTTAACGAAAAAGCATTCAAGAACAAGGATAAAACCTCATCATCCCTGCGCAGGCGGGGACCCAGAGATACACTTTCCATGGGCTCTTGCATCCGTTGTTCACGGCTGCAAACGGATGTTGGCCTTTTCGTCTCGTGAGGATTTTGATCAGGTATTCCCTGAACACGTCGTTGATATCCCTCCTCTCTCCCCGAGGGGGAGGGGACGGTCAATTAAAGTCTATTCAAGGAATACCAAGCCCAAAAAACCTCCACGAGGTCCCCGCCTGCGTGGGGATGACGAACATTATTTCCTTAACGTTGTACTACTTCGGCCGATACCAGAGGGACTCCCAGTATTTTTGATCCGTCGCAAACGGATCGATCGGCGTCTTGAGTCGATCGTGATTTTTCGGCAACACGCCGAAGCGGATCATTTCCCGGGTGTACGGCTCGTTGGCGTAAAACGGCGCAATGTTCGGACGGGTTCCCGACTTGATGTAATCCCGTCCCCGTTCAATTCCCTTGAGAATCGCCTGGTAATCCGGATCGTCCTTATCGGCGAACACGACTTCTTTGCAGCGCTGCAATCCGCCGGCGCTCTTGGCGAGTGGTCCGTTGAAAATCCGTGACTTCTCCGGGTTCATCAAATTGAATCCCCAATTACCGCCGTACCGCTTCGTGTGGTGCGTCATGGTGTGCGGAATCGTGCGGTCGCCGGTATGGCAACCGTCGCAACGCTTGGTGATCGCGGCTTCCATCGCTTTGGTTTCCGGCCAATCGAGATCGTTGCGGACCAGACTTTCGTAATACGCCCAGCCGATTTGACCGTTCGCGCTGGCAGCATAGGTTCCGGCGTAAACCGCCCCGGTGTCCAGCCAGAATTGGACCATCTTCCGTTCGTGGTCTGAAAGCTTCACTCCTTCATGGTTGTCGTCGATCAGTTTCAAGAGCGTGCTGGCGCAACTCCCGATTTCGTACGGTTTGAAGTTGCTCATCGGTCGGTTCCGATTGTCGCCGAACATTTTGCGATAGGAGAGCACTTCGTAACTTCGCGTGAATTTCATCGTCCAATCACCGCAAAGATCGACCCCCTTTTCCGCTCTTTTCTCGTGATGACACTCGATGCAATGTTTGTCCCAAATCGGTTGGATGTCCCGCACATAATCGAACACCTCCGGAATGTCCTTGATCGGCTCCGGCTTTCTCGGTTCGCGACCCAAAACCTTGGCGATCGCCTTCTGGTGCGCGGCGGTCGGCGTCATGGTTCGGTCTTCGTGACAACCGATGCACGTCGTGACTTCGCCGGGCATCACGCCGGTGAAACTGTGCATCCGTTTGACAGGTTTGCCGTCGTGGTCCATCGCCACGAAAAAGAAGCTGCGCAGCGCCGGGAGCTCCATGAGCGCCGAGCCGTCCGGCTCGACGGGAATCGTGCCGACGATCCGTTCCAACGTGAAGGTTCCGCCGAGCGAAATCTGGTCCATCCCGCCGTTGTAATGGATCGGTTCCGGAAGCGTTTCCAAGACGAGAAGTTCCTTGATCGAACCGCGTTTGACGGTTTGCATTTGGCGTCCTTCGTAAACGTCGATCAGCGCCAGGCAACCGGTCGATTGCGACCAGTCGGTTTGCGGAGCGATCGCGATTTCCGGCTTCCGTGAAATGATCGGCCGCGGTTCGTGGATCCAAAAACCTTCGTTTTTGAGTTTCTCCGGCAATTCGTACAAAATTTGCTCCCGTGCATCGTCGTCGATCAGTTCGAGCTTCGATTTTCGTGCGGCAAGAAACGCTTTTTCCGAGAACGCCCACGGATCGGAGTGATCGTAATGGTTTGTGATCGGAATCGCCCCGTTCGGATCATCCGGTCCGCGCGTCGGATCGACCAGTGTAATGCGTCCGTAGTGTTCCCGGATTCCGTGTCCCGGCGAAAATGAAACGACGGTTTTATTACTGTTCGGAATCGGCTTGGCGTCGATCATCACGACTCCCGGCGTCAGGTTGCCGTAGTAAACCGTCTGCCGCGTGCCGTCGGGGTTCATCGTCCAAAGGTGATGGTAATGGACCTGCGAACGATCGACATATTCCCAACGGGTGTACAGAATTTGGCCGTTCGGGAGCGGCCAGGGGGTGTTGTCGTGTTCGACGTTCGGCGACAGTTCCCGGATGTTCTTGCCGTTGGCGTTGCAGGTATGGAGCGTCGCCACCGGCGTCAACCAGCACTGGACCCACCGTTTGGCGCGGCTCGAACAGAAAATGATATCGCCGCTCGCCGTGTAGGTCGGTTCAATGTCGTCCCAATCGCCGAACGTCAATTGTTTCAAACCGGTCCCGTCGATTTTGATTTCGTACAAATTGAAATGCCGCTTACCTTCCGGAATGTACGAAAAAACGATCTTCGTGCCGCTGTAATGGATTTGCGGGTCGCGGATCGTCCCCTTGTTGTCCTTGAAAATCGTTCGGACCTTGCCGGTGTCGACTTCCAGGATGCTCATCCAACTGCCGCCGCCGAGTGGGAACGGCTGCTTTTCGGTGTCCAGGGCGTAATACCCGAAATTGGCGTACCAATGCGGATCGGTCCCCGGTTTCCGCACGACAAAGAGGATCTCCCCGGCGCCCTTCATCGGACCGTTACGAAAATCCGTTTTCAGGTCGACGGGTGGAAGCTGCTCCGGCGGGTTCGGATTGTCGGAAAGTTTGACGTAATCGTAAAAGAGCCAACTGCCGTCGGTGAGACGGATCGTGAGCGAATTCTTTCCCGCCTTGACGGCTCCCTTCGCAATCGGAATCGTTACCGCTTCGAAATATCCTTTCTCCGTTCTTGCGTCGAATTGCGCTTTTCCCGGCGGCCCCTTCGGCTGGCGAACCGGTTCCAAATCCTTTCCATTGATGCCGACGTGAACAAGCGACGGCTCCGTCGGATGCGCGAAGCAGCAACCGATCAGGAAATAGAGTTCCTTGTCGTAGTCCTTGGCGGCGTCGAATTCGAGTTCAAGCTGGAACGACTTGCCGGCGTTCTTCATGTCCCGGGTACTCAGGTGGATCGGAACCCAATCCTTTGCTCGATTCTTGCCGACGACGAACTTGTAAACCGAACCTTGTTGGTCCGCGACTTTTTCCCAGGGGACTCCGTACCGAAACTCCGACGCGTAACCGTCGGGGCGGCCGATCTGGAAGACAAGATCCTCTGCATGGAGAAAAGCCGTGCAACAAAAAACAGCGGCAAAAAAAACGAGACAAGTGATATTTCGCAACATATTTATTTCCTTTCAACGGTTCGGCTTCGCCGACAGCGAAGCGACAGGCGAAGATGCACGGTCGACGCCTGTTTCTTCATGTTCCCTCAACGATGTTCCAGGGCGTAAAGGAGCACGTTGACGGCAAGTTGCATCGCGGATTCGCGGGTATAACCTTTGCACTCGAGGGTGTTCGCCATTTCGAGGGCGCAGCTCACGTCGTGCGGCGAAAAGACGACGCCGAGGCGATTTTCGAAACGAATTCCAAGCAATTCCGGTTCGACGGACCGTTCGGCGACGACCATTTTTTTTCCGGGAGACATTTCGGGAATCCGGAGTTGCAGCTTGTCGAGTTTGAAGCCGCCGTATTCGTCCCCCAGGAGCGGATCGTCGGTTTTCAACTTTTCCAGCGGACGATCGGAAAACAGTTGCTTCATTTCGGCTTGGAACGAATCGGTAAACGCCTTGGCGGAACAGATCGCGCTGCCGAACACGAACCCGCCGTTCTCGATGTATTTTTTGAGCTGCGTCCGTTGATCCTCCGTGAACTGGAACGCCGTCCGACCGTGAATGAACACGATCGGATAGTCGAGCAGTTCGGGACTCGCCGGTTCGACCAAATCGGTACGGATATCGACCGGCAATCCCAGATGCAACGCCGACCATTGCAACAGGTTCGGCAGCGCATGGGGCGCGGCGTTCGAACCGCCGCCGTGTTGCAGCAGTCCGAGGAAAATCCGGCCCCGGCGTTCGTTCGCTTCCGTGAGCCGTTTGCCGACCGATTCGGCGACCTGGTCCTTGAATTTCAACTCCCGATTCGTCGCATACGCCAAAATGTTCAAGCCGATGCCGAGTCCGGCGTCGACTTGGCGCTGGACGACGGCGGGATATTTTTCGTTCCGCTTGAACACCTGCGCGACTTCCCAGAGACAGGACAGCGACGGAAGGAACTTCCCCCCCCTGGGCTCCCTCGGAATGAAAACGACGCTCGTTCGGCAACCGAAGTTGATCCCCTCGATGGGCCGAAGCTGATCCGCTTCGATCGGAAACTCCGCCGACCAGATCGGGTGATTTTGTTCCAATAATTTCAGTTCGTATCCCGGTTCCGGCATCACGAGCTGCATCAGTTCGCGGAAACCGTCGGCGAAGTCCTGGTCGTTCGACTGCGCTTCACCGATGATGAAGCCCCCTTGGTCGAGATACCCGCGCAGCTTGGCGACGAGTTCCGCTTTCTCCCGCGCCTCCGTGGGAACCGGACTTCGACTGCCGCAAAAATAGAGAACCGGCGATTGCAGCAAGTCGTCGGTGTTCGCGCGGTCGATGTGCATCACCTGCCAAGTGAGGTCGAGTTTCCAATTGACTTCCGCGAAATGGGTCAGGTTGTTCACGTCGTTCGGATGGACGTTCCACGAATTGTCGTCACCGAATTGAACTTTCGACATCACCACGGGCCGCCGCCCTTTCGAAAGGAACAGCAACACGAACGCCGTCGAAACTTCATCACCCGTCCGGAATCCCCGCCATGCGCCCCCCATTTGATCGCGGAACGGCGGGCCGAGCAGTTTGGACGCCCCCTCCCGATACCAATCGTGATCGCCGATGAATCGCTGGTTCGTCATTCGACCGACCCGTTCCAAGGCGTAAAGATAGTAATAGAGGAAATAGTCGCCGCCGGGAGAACGCGGATTTTGCGTGACGGAAAACGATCTCGCCATCCAAGCGAGTCCCCGATCGATTTTCTCCGCCGTTTTTTGGTCCGGTCGCTGAAAACAGACGATATTCTCGCCATGTACCGCCGCTCCCCCCTGGCTGAGCACCCCCGAGGTGATGATCAAACTCGCGATTCCGGCGCAGGTCATGCTTCCGTAGCCGCCGCCGCTCCCTTCGCTGGACGCGTGATATCCCCAGGAACCGTCCCGATTTTGCGTGCGGTCCCAATAGTTGAAGGCACGGACCCATGTATCCTTTTTGATCGGAGCACCGACCCGCTCCGCTTCGTAAAGGGCGAGAATCGAAAACTGCGAATTGGAAAGGTCGCTGCCGTTTCCCCCCGGCCGATAACTCCATCCACCGGTGTTGTTCCGGTCTTTTTTCTCCTGCCATTCTTCAAGAAGGCGAACATTCTCACGGATCAACATCATGTCCTGTTCCGGGGCGACCAGACAGAACGCCATGGTTTGCAGCGATAGGGAATAATTCTTTCCCGCTTCCTTTCCCGGAAAAGCCCGGAGATAGTTCATCGCCTTTTTAATCATCGGATCGTCTTTCGCGACGCCGCAGCTCAACAGAGCGAGGACGACCAACGACGTCGTGCCGCATTTTTCGTCGCCGGCGTTTTCGGCCCAGTTACCATTCGCCCTCTGCCGATTGCGCAGGTATTGGACCCCCTGCTCAATCGCTTGCCGTACCTCTTCCGGATCCAGATCCTGCGCAGAGGCCGGAACCGCAAAACCGAAGAGAATCCCGACAAAAAGAACGCCGAAAAATAAATTTCTCATACTAAATATTATAACCGCCGACGGAGAGGCAAGTCAAGCACCGGACAGACCCGATTATTGCTCTTGTCGTTCCTCCCCCACCGTGATAAAATGGATGGGGTAATCTGATCATTTTTTCGGCTTCGGCCGGAAGGACTCGGTAAGAAAAAAGATGAAGAGTAAACTCGAAATCGTTTACATCGTTCCGTCCCGTTACGACGACGACGGATATGTTCAGCGCTGGATCAAAGGAGTGGTTCCCTCGAATTCGCTCGCCGTGCTGAAAAGCCTCACCAATGAGCTTATCTCGACGAATCCGCTCCCCGGCGTCGAGATTTCGCTGATCTCCTACGACGACAATGTCCAGAAGATTCCGATCGAAAGGATCGCGGCACGGAATCGGCAGCCGGACACGAAAGTCGTCGTCGGGATCGTCGGCGTTCAGTCGAATCAGTTCCCCAGAGCGTCGGACATTGCGATGAAGTTCCGTCGGCAGGGGGTCGACGTGATGATCGGCGGTTTCCATGTCAGCGGCGTCCTTTCGCTGTTCGACGAACTGACGCCGGAACTCCAATGGCTCGTCGACAACGGCGTGTCGCTGATCTGCGGCGAATCCGAAACGCCGGGTGTCCTCGAAAACCTTTTTCGGGACGTCGCCAACGATTCGCTCCAACCGATTTATCGGTTCCCGAAGGCGCCGAACTTGGAAGCCGCCCCGTTGCCGCAAGCGGATCCGCAGTACATCGACCATTTCGGCGCCCGTTGGGCGACGATCGATTCAAGTCGCGGTTGCCCTTACGGCTGCACGTTCTGCACCGTGATCAACATTCAAGGGCGCAAGATGCGCTGCCGCCAGGCGGAATCCGTTCTCGAAACCGTCCGAAGCAATTTCTCGAAGGGGGTCGCCAACTTTTTCTTCACCGACGACAATTTCGCCCGAAGCAAAAATTGGGAGGCGATTTTCGACGGAATGATCGAAATGCAGGAATCCGGCAAGAACGTCGGCTTCATGATGCAGATCGACACCCAGGCGAGCAAGATTCCGAACTTCGTCGAAAAAGCGAAAAAAGCGGGCTGCCGGATGGTCTTCATCGGGATGGAAAGCGTGAACCCGGAGAACATCGCCGCTGCCGGAAAGACGCAGAACCACGTCGACCAATATCGTGAAATGGTGCAGCGCTGGCAAAAAGCGGGCGTCGTGGTTCACGTCGGATACATCATCGGCTTCCCCCACGATTCGCTGGAATCGGTGCGTCGGGACGTCGTGTTCCTCCGCGATCACGTCGGCGTCGACTTGGCGTCGTTTTTCATGATGACGCCGCTGCCGGGTTCCGTCGATCACCTCGAAATGATCAAACGAGGGGACGCGATCGATCCGGATCTCAACAAATACGACTCGTTCCACGAAACGTTCCCGCATCCGAAAATGAAGCCGGGCGAATGGAAGGCGGCGACGCAATTGGCGTACTCCGAATTCTACACGAAGGAACACTGTACGAATATTTTGCGGCGGCTCCAGAAAGACCATTATTGGTTGATGTTCTGGAATCTGATTTGGTACCGATATTCCGGCGTTCTCTCGGGAACGCATCCGATGATGACGGGTTTTTTCCGCCAGAAAGATCGGCTCGACCGGCGGCCCGGGCTGCCGACGGAGAACATTTTCCGGTTCGGTTGGCGTTGGTTGAAGGATTTCGTGCTCGACAGCGGGTCGTACATCAAGCTGTTTTTCGAGTTCCAGGAAATTTGGTTTTTGACACGGAATTACGTTCCGGGCAAAGAGCCGGAAGTCGAAGTCCTTGCCGCTCCGGAAGTCCAGTCGTTGCCGCGCAAAGCGCTTTCCCGGCGTTTCGCCAAACTCCGGAACTGGGCTCCGTTGGCGCAACTGAAACTCCGTTGGAACTCGTTGCTCCAACGGACGGCGGAATACAATTGGTCCGGTCAATACGACGTTGCCGTTCAGGAAGTCCGAAGCGTGCTCTCGCACACCGCCGAGAAACTGCGAGGAATGAGCCGTAAACTGGTCAATGCGACAAGCCGCAAAGAAAAAGCCGTTGCGGAAAATCTCGACGCCGTCGCCGTTGAAATCGAAGAGTATTTGACAACGCTGGAACAGGCTCCCGCCGATCCGTCGGCGCTTTATCGGGCGCAACAGTTCGTTCGGGAAAACCTCCTCGCGAAATACGAAGAACTGTCCAGTCGTTGTGTTCGACTCCGCCGTGCGACGAACCGTTGGCGAATTGAGATGTTCAACGACCTGAAACGCGGTCGGGTGTTCCGTTGCGGCATCGACCTGATGAAACGGCCGTGGTTGGCGTTCGTCGATTCGTATCTCTCGTTCCGTTTCTTCCTTGCGATCTTTCGAAAGGAACTGTAGAGCGAAATCATCAAAGGTAGGTTGCCGACCGCCGGGCGGCAACGTCCGGTATTCCGGACTCGGCGTTGGTAAGCGGCATCCAGTGTGGCCAGTATTTCCGAAATACGGCACACGCGACCGCTCGGCGATCGGTCGCCTACCTTTCTACTCCACCGGCAGTTCCACGGGATTCTTTTCGAAGATCGGCAGCACGCGAAAAAAGATGTGTCCGTCGACGAACAAAATGTTCTGCCCGTAAGCCGGCTGCACGAAAGAACCGTTGCTCACCGGAATGATTCGCTCAACGTCTTTGAACAGCGTCGTGCACGACTTCCCTGCGCTTGGCGTCGGCGCTTGACCGAGGAAAAGCGTGCGGCCGGCGTTTTCGTCAACCGACGACGACTGGTTCACCACATAATGAAACGGCGTTGCCGGTTGCTGCGCCGGGGTGAGAACGCCGACATTCGAATTGCTGCCAAGAGCCAACAACGACTTTTCCCGTGGATCGACCTTCTCCCAGTTGGCGGTTGCAAGGTTGACGGCGCGACTTTGGGGCGTTTCCAATTCATCCGGATCCGCTTGCCGTCCCTCAAGTTGCGAATACAGCGAGAACTTGTTCCCGATTTCGTTGAGCTTGCTCTGCGTAACAAGAGTTTGAGTACGGTTCTTGGCGTAATTGATGGCGGGAAACGCGATACAGGCAACGAGAACGCCGATTCCGACGGAAGCGATCAGGTCGGCCCAACGCCAACCGTTGGAGGTTCCGATCGGTCGGGTGTCGCCGGAAATCGTCGGCAACGGTCGATGACGATGGGGGGGAATGGAAGAAACGGGGAGATGTGCGGAAACCGTTGAATGTTGGGGCGCGGTTTCGAGTTCGGCTTTGCCGGTAATCATTTTCACTGCCGGTTCCGCCGCTCGAACGGGATCGGCGTCTTGGGGGGATGCGGCGATGATTTCGCCGAGGATCTTCAACCGATTCCGATGGGGGGGAGGGATCGGCGAGGAAAAAGGGGAGGATGAATGAAAAGGGGCCGCCGGGACGGCTTTCGTCTCGGAATGCTGTGCGGCACGGTCTATCTGGGTCCACAGACCGGCGCACGTTCGTTCGGCGAGTCCCCACGGCGGCGCAAAAACGTCGCGGCTGATGGTCGAAAGCGGAATCAATTCCTTTCGCAATGCGTCCAATTCCTGACGGAGCGCCGGATTACGGTGCAGTTCCTGCTCAACGGCACGAACTTCGTCGTCTTCGAGGGCGTCCATCAAATAACCTAAAAGGATTTCACGGTTCATGAATACAAGGCAAAAATAAGGAGTTAGCCGCCCCGCCATGCGGGGCGCTCTTCACCGGGTTCCTCGCGTCGCAAGCGACGCGGCTAAGCGGCTTCGTCGCAATCGGCGAGGAGTCCGTTCAGTTTTTTCACGGCGGCGTTGAGTCGGCTCTTGACGGTTCCGAACGGAATTCCGAGCGACTCGGCGGCGTCATTATATTTCATTCCCTGGAAATAGACCAAGTACAAAACCTGCTTCAAAATGTCCGGCAGTTGGTCGACCGCCTGGCGAACCTGCGTGGCTTGTTCACCGTTGATCGACTGTTCCATCGGGGTCGGCTCTTCGCTTTGGAGCACGTCGCCGAAGTTGATCGACGATTCGTCGTCGCCGAAGTTTTCGTCGATGCTCACCGCTCCGTGCCGACGGTTCCGACGTCGCAGGTCGATCGCCTGATTCGTCGCAATCCGATACAACCACGGCCGGAAGGCTCGTCCTTCTTCGAACTGATCGCACTTGAGGTGAACCTGCAGGAACGTCGTCTGGAACGCATCCTCCGCGCCCTCGGCGTCGCCGAGATAATGACGGAGATAATTATAAAGTTCCCGCTCGTACCGATGAACCAATTCCTCGAAAGCGCCGCGATGTTGCGTCGAACGGTATTCGAGAAGAAGATCTTCGTCCGTCCACTGAGCGAAATCGACAACCGAGCTGCGAGACATTTCATTAACAACATAGTACATGGTTCACCTACGTCTTTCTTTGGGAAAGGTTCGAAACAATTTCGACGGTTCGTCGATTTTTTCGAAAATTTCCAAACTTCTATTGTAATCTTTCTTTGGTGCGAATCCGAGTAAATTATTCCAATTTTCTCAAGTTTTTCGTTGTTCTGACCTCGATCAGCACCAACCTCTTGCACTGGATAAGACAATTTCATTTTCCGTGCCAATGCGGAATTTTCTTTCGAACAAAACCGGCGTTTGTATCGTAATACAATAAAACACAACAACTTACGGCGGTGAAAATATTTTTATTTTCACCGCCGTTTTTTCGTTTGCCGTTCCCGATGTAAGTTTTACCAGTCCGAATAAGCCGAACCTTTGAAAGGTTTGCAAAAACGGAATTAGTAGAATAGGCAAAACAAGAGAACTAGGCGGCGAAAGACGTGACCTACAGTCCCCTCTCCCCCCGGGAGAGGGTTAAAAATAAGGAATTAGCATTTGTGATGATGGAAGATACCGTCATCCCCGCGCAGGCGGGGAACGAGAGATTTATTTTAAATGAAATCTTGCACAAGAAACTAACGGATGCAAGAGGTTTACTGCCTACTTAGTCTAGGTCCCCGACTGCGCGGGCGTGACGTTATCTTTTCCCGAAT
>JAVBPI010000093.1:0-12932 GCA_031549705.1 Thermoguttaceae bacterium | reverse complement strand
GTGCGCGGGTCATGAGTCATTTTGAGAGTTGGTTATGCCGATGCTAGAATCGGATTCCGTCCGGCCTGCCGGATGGACGAGCGAGCCGAAAACGGTAGCGCCTCCGCGACGCCGCGAAGTTCGATCTGTTTTCGATGTCCGGAATATCTCCGCCGGGTCCGATGGTTTTCATAACGGAAATGTTGAATTTATCAAGGAATCTTTTCTCCGCAATCAATCGCCATGCATAACACACCGATCGCATCCATCCATTCCCACAATCAGCAACCCGTCACGAAAGAACTGTCGCAACCGTCGTCCGGACAGCAAAGCGGAACAGAACCGGCTACGCGAGAACATCTTGAAATACCGTCGCCGATCATTGCGGAGGATCCCCATTTGCTCAAACTCTGGAAGGAGGCGAACGAGGATGAACGCTTTCTCGGCGATGCTTTGTGCCAACTTGGTGCCCGAATGCAATCGGGCGGTATTGAGAATTACTTCCTGTTCGCGGATATCTGGTATAGCCGTTATCCAAAAGACGATGTCAAACGCTACAAACGCGGCCTGAACTCCGTCCAAAAAGGCGCGGAGATTGGGTCGTACAAAAAATCGTTGGTCTACGCGATCCTGAAAACGATCAATGTCTATTCCCGTGAAGATTACGCCGAACTGGCCGCGATTGCCGAGCCGAAAGGGATCGTCATCACCTGGACGCATCTGCGCATGATCGCCGAACGGCTCGGCGGGAACGAATACCGTAATGTCCGACACGAGGTTGAGAAACGACTCGTGTCACGAAAATTGAAAGAGATCGAACTCAAACGGATCATCGACGAGTTGGCACCGGAGACCGCTTCGGCCCTGGAAGTTGAGGATAACACCAAACCGGCGAAGAAGCAGATGTCTACGCTGATTGCGTCGCTCAAACGGAACTCGAACCAGTTTCAAAACTGGCGAAAAACAATTACACAATACGAAAAAGAATTATGTAGTAATAAAAAAGATGCGAAAAAAGTGTGTGAACAGGTCGAACAGGCTTTACAGGAGTTCGATGCGGTGATGTCTTTCGTCAACGATAGCCGTCCGATTTTGGAAATGCTCCGACGCCGGATTCTCTTGGTCGACAGACACATCAAAAAAAATCGGTGGCAGGAACCAGCCCACTACCAGCAGCCGTCGGGTCGGTTCAAATTCGCCGGCGAATTCGCTGACGACGATGACGATCTCGAATACGAGGAGGAGGAAGGTTGGGAGGACATGAGCGATGACGATGATCCCGTCTTCATCGAAACAAGTAACCTTTTCCGATAATGGATCCTATGAATTCCATCCCCGTTTTTCTCTTCAGGAAACGCTGCTTGTGGTGAAGCGATCCCGAACGAGAACTTGTTCGTTTCGACCGTCGTATGGGTGGCGAAGTTCCACACCGTGTGGAACTTCGAAGCAATCGCTTTTACAACTATCTATATTTTATGATGTTACGACGATGCCGACTTCGCCGTTCATCGACAGCAGATTACGCCCAGGCCGAATCAAAAAAAGGTTTGTATGCACGATTGTCACACTGGTGGCGTAAGGCAAACTGTCAAGCCGATGGAAAATGGATGATCAAATGAGAAAAACAATAATCTAAATATCGACGACAATTGTGATATAACATCATGAAGGACATGCGGTTATGTATCGCATGCATCATGCCCCGGTTGAAAAGTCGTATCGGACGACGCTTCTGGCCGGGGCATTATTGTTTTCTTGATCAAGGAGAATTTTCAGAAATGTCCCACATCGTCACAATCCAGGTCGAGGTCCGTGATCTCGACGCCATCCGGTCGGCCTGCCGTCGACTGAATCTCAAAGAACCTGTTCAGGGGCGAACTACGTTGTTCGAAACCGAAGTCGAAGGCGTTCTCGTCGAACTGCCGGACTGGTTGTTTCCCGTCGTCTGCATCACCGACACCGGCGAATTGAAGTACGACAATTTTGGCGGGGCCTGGGGTGAAGAAAAACACCTGAACCGATTCGTGCAGACCTATTGCATCGAAAAAGCCACACTCGAAGCCCGACGCAAAGGGTACAGTGTCGTCGAGCAGCCGCTCGGGGACGGGTCCGTCAAGCTGACCGTTGACGTCGGGGGTGTCGCATGAAGACAATCACTCTCATCATCTCGTCCGACGGCAAAACGAAAGTCGAAACCCACGGGTTCGACGGGCAGGCTTGCCAAGCCGCCTCGAAGTTCATCGAAACCGCTCTCGGCCGGAAGACAGCGGAGCAGCTCAAACCGGAATTCTTTGCAAATATCAACAACCACGAACAAATGGAGGTCAACCAATGACTAGCTTGACTGAATTGCTTGTCAAATACGTTTCGGCTTGTTTTTCAGGCATTTGGGTTGAAACCTACGAACCCGATGAAGCCGTCAAGGAAATCGACACGATGTGCCGTGACGAAAATTGGCAGCACAGCGTCTGGGACATTTCGATGGGCGATCCGTTGTCGGCAGTCACGTCGACGGCGGGACAGAGCAATGTGCCGATGCTCGTCGTCCTGCGGAACTTTCATCGGTTCCTTGGCAACATCGAAGTCATTCAGGCGTTGGAACGACAAATCCAGTCCGGCAAGGTGTCGCGGACATTTTTCATCGTTCTCGCCCCCGTCGTACAGATTCCCGCCGAACTTGAAAAACTCTTCGTTGTGCTGGAGCATCCACTCCCGGACAAGGAACAGCTTCGACAAATCGCGACGGAGATCGCTGGAGAGTTGCCGGACGAACCGAACACTCGCAGAGTGCTTGACGCCGCCGCCGGAATGACCAGGCTCGAAGCGGAAGGAGCCTTTTCGCTCTCGATGATCGAACATGACATGCTTCTGCCGGAACCTGTTTGGCAACTCAAGAGCAACATGTTGCGGCAATCGTCGGCTCTACGACTGTATCGCGGTGAAATCCCTTGCCTCGGCGGGCTCGACAATCTCACCAAGTTTTGCAATCGGGCCTTGTCGAACTCCGGGAAGGGCGAACGCGCGAAGGGCGTCATGCTCTTGGGTGTGAGCGGTTCTGGAAAGTCGGCCTTTGCGAAACGACTCGGCTATTCCGTCCACCGTCCGACACTCGTTCTCGACATCGGAGCCTTGATGGGATCGTTGGTCGGCCAGACCGAAGCGGCGTTGCGGAAAGCTCTCAAGCAGATCGATGCCATCTCCCCCTGTGTCGTCATGATCGACGAAATCGAAAAAGCGATCAACACCGGCGGCAACGACGGCGGAGTTTCCGCACGAATTCTCGGCACCCTGCTCAGTTGGTTGAATGATCGCGAGTCCGATTCCTTCGTGGTCTGCACCGCGAACGACATCTCGAAGTTGCCGCCGGAGTTGACCAGGGCCGAGCGATTTGATGGCATCTTCTTCGTCGACTTGCCGGACAAGGCCGTTCGGGAGCAAATCTGGTGCATTTACGAACACCAGTACGGTCTCGAAAAACCAAAGCGACCGAGCGACGACGATTGGACCGGAGCGGAGATCAAGGCGTGTTGCCGGTTGTCGAAACTGCTTGACGTATCGCTGACGGAAGCGGCTCAGAACGTTGTTCCCGTCGCGGCGACTGCTTCGGAGTCGATTCACGCTCTGCGAACCTGGGCCTCGGGCCGTTGTCTCGACGCTGCCCGGCCGGGGATTTATCAACATCGGCCATCGACTCGCCGGAACATTCGTCGCAACGACGATCCACCGTCTGCGGTTGTTGCCTGATCGAAGCATCGCATCCTTTCCCATCGTAACGCCTCCTTCACCGGGGGCATTTTTTTGTTTTCACTCAATATTCTCTATGGAGGAACTCCATGACCCACAAGGAATTTTACGAAACACTTGCCGGGAAAACCGGCGACGATCTCGACACGATCGAACGGCTCGGCTTCGAATTGCACTTCCCGGCGTTCGAACCGGACCACAAGGAACTCAAGCGGCAGCGGCGGTTGCGACTCTGGCGGCAGGCAAGAAGGGATCGGCGGCTTGCTGATCTCGCGGAGAAAATCGTCAACCAATCCTGACCAACGGTAGCGACGTGCGGCTAAACAATCAATTTCAACCCTGTATATGAGGATCAAGTATGTCCACTCTCTTGTTTGAACCCCCGGCGGCGATGACGCGGTCGTTCGGGGAAGAACTTCAGGCATCAATGGCGACGGTGCGTTTGCAAATCAAGTGGTTCGGAGTTCGACGGAGTGTAACTGCTTCGCAGAAACACCGGGCCGCCGACATGTTCAACGCTGAATCGAAATTTGTGTCGATGGGTAAAAAGCTGCTCGACACGCAACATCCGGCATGGAAAAAGCTGGTCGCCGTTCGCGGCAACATTCTGACGACATGGCGGAATTCGTCGTTACCGTTTCCGGAATCGGGCATCCGGCTCATCAAACGCCGCGATCTCGACGGCTTTACGGCGACGATGAATTCGTTGCGAGACGATCTGCAGGATGCGGAACAGGAACTCGACAATCATTACGGCGAAATCCGCTCGGCGGCTCGCGAACGACTCGGTCGCTTGTATAACCCAGACGATTACCCGGCGTCGATGGTCGGTTTGTTCGAGGTCTCGGTTGATCATCCGAACGTCGAGGCCCCGGAATACCTTCGCATGTTGTCGCCAGCGCTGTACCGGCAGGAGGCCGATCGTGTTCGTACCCGCTTCGATGAAGCCGTGCGACTTGCCGAGGAATCCTTCCTCGGTGAACTCTCGAAACTCGTGGAACACTTGACGGAACGGCTCTCCGGGACTGACGACGGCAAACCCAAAATCTTCCGGGATACGGTCGTCACGAACCTCGTTGAATTTTTCGAACGATTTCGCCGTTTGAATATCGGATCGTCCGACGAACTCGACCGCATGGTCGCCGATGTCCGCCGGATTGTCGGGAACACGACGGCCAATGACCTGCGCAACAGCGAGACACTCCGGCAACATGTTTCCAGCGAACTTTCGCGCGTTCAGGCCAGTCTCGATGGCATGATGGTCGATCGTCCTCGCCGTAACTTGATTCGGAGAGGAGGAACCAATGGAGATCATCGTTAAACCGACCGGCGTGTTCATCGGTATCTACAACGATTCGTTCGATTATGGTTCGTTCGGCAGACCGCAAATCCGCCGGGCGTCGCATGTCGAACCGGACGAATCGGGGCGATGGGCCGCCGATCTTTCTCCCGTCGATGGACCGCGACTCGGTCCGTTCGATAAACGCAACGAAGCGATTGATGCGGAACTCGAATTCTTGAACATGATGCTCAATGAAATCGAAACCGACAACAACTACTACGTTCCGTAGCATACCGCGCTATAGCCGGGATCGCAAGTCCCGGCTTGTTCATTTCTTCAACAATTATTCGCAAAGGAACTCAAACATGAAAACCACTCTCAACCGCTTGAACCTGTTTCGGTTCGAGCGACTCGTTTCCAAACTCGTCAAACCGAGCGAACTTCCCACGACGATTGCGTTCGCTTCGTGTACCGACGGCCTGCAATTCGTGGCGTTTACCGACGCCGCCGTGTTGTCGCTCATCGTTCCGTGCAATGGCACGCCGCACCCATTCACGCTGCCTTGGACGACGATCAAGGAACTTGCGTTGAAAAAGAACGGTGCCGTCGATCTCGATGTGAACGGTAATACGGTCTCGTTGTCGTGGAACGTCAACGGTGTACAGCAGCAGAAGACCGTGCCGTCGCTCGGCCTGACCGACAAGCGACTCCCCGCGAAGCCGGAGAACATGATCACGCATCCGATAGCGTTGTTCGACGCCTTGAGCGACGCCGCGAAATGTGTCGATCCCGAAAACACGCGATACTCGCTCGGTTCGATCTGTCTGCGCGGTTCGAAGGCTCAGGTCGTGTCGACCGATGGTCGCCAGGCATTGATTCAGGATGGCTTCTCCTTCCCGTGGGAGAACGACGTATTGTGTCCCGTGTCGAAAATCTTCGGATCGAAAGAACTGCGTGAGTACGGTGACACCGTCAAGATCGGCTTCGAGGACCACTGGGCGTTCTTCAATGTCGGCAGCGTGAACATCTGGTTGAAAGAGATCGACGGTCGGTTCCCGCAATTGGATCAGTTCACGCGAGATATTAGCGGACATTCCTGGTTGCATGTCGATCCGGCCGACGCGGCGTTCGTTTCGGAACGACTTGACAATCTGCCGGGAAAAGCGGATCGTGAATCGCCGGTGTATGTTCACCTGAACGGCAACATCGTTGTTCGCGGACACGATCAAGTCCAACAGACGGCGACGGAATTGCGACTCACGAAGTCCCGGTACGACGGCTCGAATGTCACGATGCCGGTGAACCGGAAGTTCCTGAAGAACGCCTTTGATCTAGGCATCAACCGGATCGGTTTCGATACGAAGGATCGGACGCCGCTGATCGGGTACGGCGACCGTCAGACATTCATCATCATGCCGCTTGAAGGTGATGAGCCGAAAGTCGAAGCCGACAAGATTACGGTGTTGGCGTCCAACATCAAAACGTCGGTTCCGTCGAAGATCGACAGGCCGTTCCAGGTGAAGACCAACGCTCCGACCGCGATCGTTGCGGCTCGGCGTGTTCGTCCGACCGTGAAACCGTCGCACTTGTCGAGCGAGCAGATGGATGTGATCGCGGCTTCGGAGGGACTTTGCCAGACGCTTTCGGATACGCTTCGCATTACGCGACGACTTGTGCGGAACCTGAAACAGCAGCGAAAGCAAAACCGGCTCATGCGGGCAACGATTGCTTCGCTCAAGCAGCTGCAAGGCTGCTGATCATGTACGTTTATAGCCTGGTCGCAAGGCCGGGCTTCAATTCCACTTCAACCAGATGGAGAACAACAACATGGGAATCAAACTCAATGTCGGGATTTCCAAGAAGATCGGTCTGCCGGACTACGGATCGGCAGGATCGCAATGCAATCTCGAATTGGAACTCGATTCGTCCGCTTTGGAGCGGCCCGAGGAATTCCATCGGCGCGTCCAGGAGGCTTACGCCGCCTGCCGTTCGGCGGTCGAGGACGAACTTCGCAACCACCAGGCGAACGCGAAACAGGAATCGACGAAGCAGACGCCGCAGGAACAACCGACTCCGGCGAATTCCGCACCCGCTTCCAACGGTCACGGTTCGTTCGGCCCTTCCTCGAAGCAGCGGGAGTACATTCAGCGGCTCGCGGGACAGGTCAAAGGTTTTTCGAACCAGAAACTCGAAAACCTTTGCCAACGGATGTACCAAAAACCGTTCACGTCCTTGTCGGGTTTGGAGGCGAGCAATCTGATCGACACCCTGCGGGAAGCGAAGGCCGGTCGGCTTGAGCTTTCCGCGATTTGAACGGAGGGCATGATGATCACTTTGCTTCAACTCGACGAACCACGAGAGATGGGATTGTTCTCGTACATCTCGGCCTCGCGACTCAACCTTTGGGCGAAATGTCCCTTGGCGTTTCGGTTTCGCTATGTCGATGAAATTCGGACGCCGACCAACGCGAACCTGTTTCTCGGCAAGGTCGTCCATGCCGCTCTCGAAACGTATTACCGCAATCGACAAATCGGTTTTGTACCGACAGTTGATAACGCAGATGCCTTCGTAGGACAATCTTGGACGACCACACTGGAAGAGGAGTCGATGGATTGGGAGTCGACGTCGGAGGCCGAGAAAACGCGGTACCAGGCGATTGATCTTGTTCGAACTTATATCGGCGAATATGCCGACCAGCCCGAGCGAATCGTCGCGATGGAAGCGTCACTCGAAGCCCCGCTGATCGATCCCGCTAACGGCGACGACCTCGGCGTGCCGCTGTATGGAATTGTCGACCTTGTGTTGCAGGAAGCCGAAACACCATTGGTTGTTGACTTCAAAACGGCTTCGGCAGCTTCGGCGATCTGCGAACAAGCTCATTCGATTCAGTTGACGTTGTACTCGCTGTTGCTGGAATCGAACGGCTACGCAAATGTCGAAACGGAAATCCGGCAACTCGTAAAAACCAAGACGCCCAAGGTTTGCTCGTATCGCTTCGGCGAGCGCGGCGACCGGCAGCGTCGACAGTTTTTCGATCTGTGCCGTGAATATCTCGATTCGATCCATGACGGTATGTACAACTATCGGCCCGGTTGGACGTGCAGCATGTGCGACTACCGGTGTGTGTGTCAATAACCATTTCAACAACGGAGGGCACGTTGGGAGAAACCATCGGTTTGCTTTTGCTGCTCGCGTCGTGCTATTGGATCGGTTATACGATCTACCATCACGGCAAGGCGACGGGCAGTCGCAAGGGCTATCATGTCGGCCGTTCGCGTAGACGCCGGCGCTGAGGCGATTTGAACAATACGGACAACTTGTTTGAGAGGCTCGTACTTGAGCCTCTCTTTTACTTTTCAATCATCTGCTTTTCAATTTTACCCCTTGGACCCCATAGCAAAAATATAAAAAAATGGATACAACAACACTTGTTCTTAATGAAAGGTGTTTTCTACATTGCTATGGGGTAAACATCACAACCCGAAACAATTCAACGGATTACGCCGAAAACTGCCGTGGGGTGATCCATCGGGTTCTCTGTAGGGTAACGAGATCACGATTGATGTTATTCCTTGAGGGCGATTCCATCATAAAAGAGGTTTTTTCCACCGTCTCGTTTCTGGATTTCCGGAAAAGTATTTAAAAAAGTTCGACCGAATGTCGCATGGTTATTGGGAAAACAGCCGTTTTCATCACACCAGTGGCACCATGCTTCGTAAAGAATGGCTGTCGGACAACGACACTTTCCACCGATGCGACATCGTTGCCGAACAAAGGTTTCTACTTGTTTGCCATAATGCGCCATTTTTTCGAGGACCCTTTTGCCACTTTCCGGTTGAATGAAATACCCACGATTCGTCAGCCTTCGAAGTCCCTGGATAAACAGATTCAAGATTCCAGGTAGTTCGTCGGCAAACGCTTGCGACAGATGACGATCCTGTTCTTCATCCTTGAACGATGTCTTCAATTCAAGGGCCAGAAAACGGCTAACCAAGGCGCCGGAAGAATCGGGAAATCGAGGAATTTCATTGGTGAGAATGGCGAGGCGGGTTTCCAGCTTGGTCGTTTCCGACTTTTCGTATTTCTTGTTAATCAAGACGGAATCTTCACCGGAAATATTCAATAGATATTCAACCGCTTTTTTACTGTCTCTACCGGAAAAACGAGCATCTGAGATGGTGGCCAACGTTTTTCCAATGAGGTCTTGCAGGCCGAACTGCTCCCCCATGGAAGAACTCTGCAAGGCGGCGACATTCCGCGCACCGAGCAATTCCTTGAGAAGCCTGGCCAGGGTTCCTTTTCCCGACCGTTTCGGGCCGACGATGATCAACATCTTTTGAAAGGATGTGTTCGTAGTCAAAAGGAGACCGCAGTATTCGAGCAACAACGATTTAGCTTCTTCATCGTTCCCGAACAATTCCTGGAGATATTGAAGAAACCGTTTCGGCTCTTGAGCGTCCGGATCGACATCGACCGATATGCTGCAAAGATTGAACCAATCCGGATCGGGCGAAAGAAACTTTCCGGTTCTCCAATTGTAAGGACGAGTCGGCCCGAAAATCAATTCCTTTGGATCACAAGGCGGCCGCCCCCCGCCGATCCATAGATTCATAATGACATCCTTGTTTTTTAACGAAGTCGGCCCTCGTAAAGCGAAGATAACATCGTTCGTTGTTTTTTGTCCCGCCGGAAATGGTTCGTATCGTGCCAATCGCGATCTGCTTGCGACAACCACTTTGTTTGTGAGAAATCGCAACACGTCCGCTTGCAAGCTGACGATATCGGCCTCCCGATAGACATTGCCATCCCATTTCATGAAACGGCCCAGATAGTAGCGAATCGTACGGTAACTGTCCTGCTGAAAATGCAAATCGCAAAATCTTTCCGCAATGGGCAATGGTCGCAACGGATGGAATACATACTTGCCCAATTCCGGATTGAATTCTCCTTCGGTATATCTATTGAATGATTCCGATTCGTACCGCCTCCAGCCGCGTGGCCTGGTTCCCGTTTTTGCCAGAGCGTCCGACATTTTGTGTCGCAGTTCTTTCTCCGACCAGGCAGGAGCACAACGAATATTGTATTCGAGCAGGATCGGCCATCCGTCCCGTTCATTCAGCCCAAAATCATAAAAAATGACACAGGCGACATGAAACGTTTGATTATGCCCGCCGTTTCCACTGACCGCAGGCGCACATTGCTCGACATATTTTCGACACTGGGCAATGATGAGCGGCGATTCCGTGGAAGGTTGCCGCAGATCGCTTGCCACCGTCGTTCGCGACTTGTTTTTCTTCGGCGACGAATCATTGTCGCCCTGACGTGGCAGGATATTGAGCCACTCTTGAGGCAAAGCCGCGAGTTCGACCGAGTCGGCATTTTCCAACGGGGAATAAATCCATTCATATTTTTTACCGGATTGATGAACACTTGGCGGGAGAATCAAATATCCACCATGATGTCGCAGGTCAATGCCGCTATCCCAGGCGGCTTTGTTTTTCACGGAAAATTCCGGCGTCTGATAATATTCGTGCCTTCCTCCTCCTTCACGACCAGTTTGGACGGTCCATGTCAAAGGCAAGGAACCGTATTGATCTTCCAGTTTTTTTTTCGATTGCAGACCTCTTTCATCATCGAAATCGATCCCTATAAGTCCGGACTTTCCCGGAACGCATCCGATATTCGCATTTCGTTTTTCACGCCACCACCGAAAGATGGTTTCAATGTCATTGGTCGCATCGTTACAGCCGTCCGGTACCAATCGACCGATCGGACGCTTTCCCCGACTGTTCTTTGGGGAGCGATCTTCACCGTCATCCGGATGAAAAACGGGGAGTACCCATAAGCCGCACTGAAAAGCATAGAGGGCGGCTATAGAGCCGATAGGAGAGAACTTCTGAAATTCGCGGATTTCGGCCAGTATTTTTTCGGAGTTTTTCGTCATTGGAAACCTCTTCATTAAGAATTTTCGATTGTCGGCAACAAACCGCCCCAAGTTGGAACATGTGGAACGGCGCATGAAGAGGATCGAAACCTTTCGTCTCGACTATAATAAGAGACGAACACGATCCTCTTGACTGGAGATTGAGTTTTGTCCGTGACCGCCCCAAACGGTCACGGATTTTTTTACGACATACCGGATGTTTCTTCCGGTTTTTCTGAACTGCCCTTTTCGGAAGACGATTCCGTTTCCGTGAATTCCCGCCCGGGGTTTTCATTCATTCGAATCAGCATCCGCTGAATCGAATGACGGGAAACGAAACGCTTGCGACCCACCAGGGCGCTCTGCAACAGACCGTCCCGAAGCCATTTCTCCAGGGCGGAACGAGGCGGTTTGCCGGGAATGCTCTTGGGAGCCTCTCCGATTTCGATGATCTCTTCGCTCAATACTTCCGGATAATTGGTGATGTTCTTCGATCCCATGATTTCACTCCGTTTCGTATGTTTTCGATTTATCCGTACAATTAGCGGGGTTTTCGAACCGTCAGTATGTATAGCAGAAAGTGCCGAGTGATCCAAATCGACCGTGCACCATTCCGATCAATGGCGTCGATTTCCCGTGGAAAAGGCGTGAAGAAATGAGCGTTTCCAGATGCAAAAATACAAAACGAAGTTCCACACCGTGTGGAATTATCTCGGAAGGAAAAGCGTAAGCCCTATAAATGACGAGAGATAGAGAAACGGCTTTTTCTAGGAATCGTAATGAGGATCAGCGGATCGAACTCGACGAAAAAAATGTCGGCGACCACGCTGGCTCGTCCAACTATTCACCGACAGAGCGATGGTTCGGCTTTTCAATGTGTTGAGAGGACCGGACTCCCGTCAGGTAATTTTGGGGCTTTTCGCAAATCGCGGCCACATTTCCCGGAAAAGGCATTTTTCTATCTTGTTGAATAGTAACACCTTGGGCGTAGCAAATGCGCGAAGTTCCACACGGTGTGGAACTTCGCGCGTGTGTTTTGGCTTCTTGAACAACGACGTTTTTGCCTCTGTGGACGTCGTTGAACCATTGCGTAGAAACTGCCCGCCGCATCGCTTAATGAAGGCGTTGAGTTGTTCTGCTGTTCGAAAAACCAATCGACCGGGATTTCGTAATCCCCTTGAAAATAGAGGATTTGCGATATCCGCAAGGAGATAATTACACGAGTCGTGTAATTATCTCCCGCCCAAAATATCTTCCGAATGACCTTTTTTCGGTCTCAATTTAATATTGAGCGGCTCGTTCGAAGGGTTGTTTGACGGGAAAAAATCGTCTTTTGAACGAATGTCGAAAAAACCTCCATAAGTTCGGCGCTGCACACGCCCCAATTTCGCGAGTAATTGGAGGGCTTACGGAAACTGCGGAAACATGCCAGACAGACCGATTGCGAATAGCCGACGATTCATTTCTTGTAAAACTCGCACATCCTAAAGCATGTTTTGGCAGTCAATCGCCCAATTGGGCTTATCGACGGGAAAATGAGGGTAAAAACAACCGAGTCGTACTTGTATGTGATGAGATTGACAGAAATGTCGTTTGCAGAAAACCGGCTAAAGGAGCGTCGGGTTTTACTTTTTCCGTTTTGCGGCGCAGCTGCATAAATAGGCCCTCTTTACCGGTTCCTTTTTATTTTCGGCAAAACATCGCCGAAAACGCTCAGATGCCGGAATTTTCAGCGTCCGAAACGCGCAATTCTCCCCCGTAATCGCCTAAAATTCGCAAAACAGACCCGAGTTAACACGATTTTTGCGCACTTGTTTTTTGCTCGAACCCAAAGGAACCGGTTACGAACCGGTAACGAAATAGTGTTGCGATATTTTCTCAAAAGGCACATCCTAAGAAATTCGACTGTCCCCAATCGACTGTTTTCAGGCGAAAAGTCATCGTCATGGTGTTCGCAGAAGCTAAATTGCCGCGATCCAAGGCGTTCAACCATCCGGCGAAATT
>JAVBPI010000022.1:0-10117 GCA_031549705.1 Thermoguttaceae bacterium | reverse complement strand
ATTGGAAGGAGAGTTCGGCGGAGGACATGTTGATCTTGCGTTGTCTCTACAAGGCGAATCGTTGGCAGAACATTGAAAAACAAGGACTTCCTGTACTACATGCAACCCCATAATTCGCCCCCAAACCGCAAACGCTCCCATCCCATTGAGGGTTACACTGCCGACCGTCGACGTTCAAAAAGAATCTACAGCATCCCGATGGCTCGTTTGAGGCGGTATGTTGCGAGAATCGCATCGTATCGGGCATTGCAAAGATTCATTGCCGCCGCGGTTTGCTGCGTTTGGGCATCGAGTACTTCCGTATGGTTCACGAGCCCTTCCTGGAATTGCCGAATGACAACACGCAGATTTTCGTTCGCCTGGCGTTTTCCCTGTTCGGCAACAGCGATGCGGCTCCGGGTTTCGTGTTCCGTGATCCACGCGGCTCGAACTTCGAGTTCGATGAGCGAGCGGGTTTCGTCGCGCATTTTACAGGCCGCCGCCGCGTTTTGCATAGCCACCCGTTCCCGCGCCCGACTTGCGCCGCCGTCGAGCGGGGTCCATTGCAATCCGACCGCTCCGCTCCAGTACGATTCCTCTTTCAGGTAGGAATTCTGCATGTATGTATGCCCTCCCATGGCAACGACTTGCGGCATTCGATCCGCATGGGAAACCTTCGATAGCGATGCCGACGCCTTCGATTGTTCCGCGATCTGCGCCAGTTCCTTGCGGCATCGCATGGCGTCGTCAGTAAGAAACTCCAAGTCACCGCTGGTCGGAGGAACCGGCAGCTCTTCGATCATCACGGGATAGTTCAGGGGGCGGCCCATGTATCGATTGTACGCCGCTTCCGCAATCATCACGCGGTTATCGGCTTTGATCCGTTCCTGCATTGCCGAAGCATGGGCCGTTTGGGCCGCCAGCAGGGCGTTCAACGTCACTATTTTTTGTTGCAGTAATTTTTCGACGTCCGTTCGGTGCCGGAAGAGCGACCGCTCCGCTTCACGGGTGACTTCCTGAACCTGGCGGGCTCGCAAGACGTTGAGATACGCTTCGGCGACTTCGAGCTTGAGTCCCATGAACGAGACCGAATATCCGGCGTGAGCGGCGTGGACGTTGTGCCGTCCCGCATCAATGGCCGCCGAAATTTTTCCGCCGGTGTAAATCGGAACCGTCACCGTTGTCGCCGACAGTGCGAACGATTGGTCGGAGAGCGGCATTTCATAGGTCATCGGCGCCGGCAAGATCGGTGGAATCGCCGGAACTTCCATGTTGTACGCCGGCTGATCCGACAGGGCGACATACGACGTTCGGTTCGAAAGTACCGGGTTCCTCGCCGCTCTCGCCGCTTGAAGTTCCGCCTTCGCCGCCTCGATGCGATGTCCCTGGGAACGGAGTCGATTGTTCGCCCCGATCGCGATCCCCCAAGCGTCTTCAAGCGTTTACGCCGTTGCGATCGACACGGAAAGAAGAAATCCGATTGTGATTAAAATAATGCGATCCATCGCAAAGCAAAGGTTCCGAAAAACTCTGATAATCGTTGTTTCCGATTTCATCGACACCGCGACGTTTCTTTGTGAGGGAAAGACGCAAAGGTTCGGTTTTGACAGATATCGGGATCGTAATCGCTGTAAGACGGAATGCGCCTTTGAAATACCGACAAATATTCCGAAAAGACTTTGTCAATGTGCATTTCGTTGTTAAAATGTTAGGGTTGTACCAGCCCCAAGCGTCAGCGCGGGGTGATAGGGCGTTTGTGATATGCCAGATCACTCCCCGATGACGCTTGCAACTATATCATTTGCCTCCGATGAACCATGAACACTGAATCGAAACCGAAACCGCGAGGCCGATCCAAAATCGTGGCGGGCGCCATCTTGTTGGCGCTTCTTGTAGGAATCGTCGCCTTTGAAATTTCGAGACTTCAAAAGCCGCCGACGGAATTGCCGCAACCGCCGTTGGTTCGTGTCGTCGCCGTCGCCCCGGCGGCGAAATTCGAAACGAAATCGTATCCCGGCGTCGCCAAGGAGTCGCAAATCGCGAAGCTTTCGTTCCGAGTCGCCGGAAAACTGGTCGACTCCGAGATGCTCGTCGGCACGAAGATCGAAAAGAACGGCGTCGTCGCCAAACTCGATCCGCGCGACTACGAATTGGCTGTTCAACGTCTCGACGCGGAGCTTTTGTCCGCTGAATCGCTGTTTGCGGCGATGAAAACGGGGGCGAGGCCGGAAGACGTTGCGTCGCTCCAATCGCAACTTGCCGCCGCGGAGTCGGCTTACACGACGGCGGAAACGAACCTTCACCGTTTCACGGCGCTGCTTGCCGATCAAGTCGCCTCGCAAGCCCAATTCGACACCGCGAAAACGACTTATGATGCCGCCAAGGGGCAAAAAGAAACGCTCCGGAACGAGCTTGAAAAGGCGACGACCGGTGCCCGCAAGGAAGATATCGAAGCGACCGCCGCGAAAATCACCGGAATCAAAGCGGGCCTGAATACGGCGAAGAACGCGCTGGACGACACGGTGCTCAAGGCTCCGTTCGACGGAATGATCGTCGAAAAATTCATCGAGGACCATGAAGTCGTCTCCCCCGGCATGCCGATCGTTTCGTTCGTCGACGTGTCGAAAATCGACGTCGCCGTGAGCTTGCCGGAGGAGATTATCGTACGGATGGACGACATTCGGGGATACCGTGTCGAGTTCGAATCGTATCCGGGACAAATATTCCCGGCAACGCTCAAGGAACTCGGTCGCGCCATCCAACGGGGGCGTCAAACCTATCCGCTCCAGGTCCGAATCAACCTCTCCCAAGAGAACGAGACGTGGAAACGATACTCCTTGTTCCCCGGCATGGCGGCGATGGTGTTGATCGATTTGGCGAGACCGGTGGGACCGCAGACGTTGCCGCTCGCCGCGTTGCACGGCGAGGATGGTTCGGATTCCTCGGAAAGTGCCGTTTGGGTCGTCGAAAACGACCATGTGGTCCGTCGTGCGGTCAAACTGCTCCGCGTGGTGGGAACGTCGGCGGAAATCGAAAGCGATTTGAAACCGGATGAAAAAGTCGTCGCCGCCGGCGCGAAGTTCCTTCATGACGGACAAAAAATCCGATTGGAGTAATCGATCGAAAATATTATGTTATCCCAATACGCCGTTGAAAATCGGACCGTGATCGGATTTTGCGTTGCGCTGATCGTGATGGGCGGCATCTGGTCGTACCTCTCGATGGGTCGCCTCGAAGACCCGGAGTTCACGATCCGAACCGCCGTCGTTGCGACGCTCTATCCCGGCGCGACCGCGAATGAAGTCGACACACGCATCACGGAAGTCGTCGACCGACACATCCGCCGCGTTGCCGGCGTCAAAACGACCCGCGCTATTTCGAAGCCGGGACTCTCGATCATTTACGTCGACATGCGCGACGACTTCCCGCCGGGCAACCTCCCGCTCGCCTGGCAGGAATTGCGCAACAAAATGGGCGAACTCCGTCTCGAACTGCCGGTCGAATCGCTTGCGCCGGTGGTCCAGGACGATTTCGGCGACGTGTACGGCATCCTCCTCGCGCTGACCGGAGACGGATTCACCGACGCCGAACTGCGCGATCACGCCAAGCACCTCCAACGGCAGCTCCAGACCGTCGACCAGGTCGGCCGCGTCGAACTCTGGGGAATTCAGCAGGAGAACATCGAGGTGAACATTTCCCGCGCCCGCATGGCGGAGCTCTCGATTCATCCGGCGATGGTGCTCCTCGCTTTAGCGAGACAGAATCTCCAGACCGACGCCGGGCAGATGACGCTTGACGGTCAAAACGTCAAAATCATGCCGGACGGAGCCTTCCGATCCGTCGAGGAAATCGGCGAACTGATCATTCCGAACGGCAGCGTCGACTCGATCACCGAAGCGGTCGCTTCCGTTGCCGCGGATACCCAAGCCGCTTCGACCGCCGCGCAGCTTACGCCGTCCGGTTCGACCGTCACGCCGATTCGGTTGAAAGATATTGGAACGATTAACCGGACTTACGTCGACCCGCCGCAGCAGATTCTTCGCTGGAACGGCCGGTCGGCGGTCGCTATCGCGATCTCCCCCGTCAGCGGCGGCGACGTGATTAAAATGGGTGAATCCGTCCAGGAAAAGGTCGACGACGTGTTACAGTCGTTTCCGCTCGGTTTCAAGATCGACCGAATCTGTTACCAACCGGACAACGTGATCCAGGCGGTCGGCGTGTTCGAGGAAAATCTTCGGGAAGCGATCATTATCGTAACGATCGTCGTGATGATCGCGATGGGACTCCGTAGCGGAATTATCATCACGGGGAGCCTGCTCGTCGTGATTCTCGGAACACTCTGCGTGCTTTATCCGATGGGAATCGTACTCCAACGGACGTCGCTCGGGGCATTTATCGTTGCGCTCGGGATCCTGGTCGACGATGCGGTCGTCGTCGGCGACATGATTCTCGTCAACATGCAGCGAGGCATGAATCGCAAGGACGCTTGCATCGAAGGAGCGAAACATGTCGGACACCAACTGCTCGGAGCGACGATCGTCGGAGCACTGGCGTTCCTGCCCGTCTTCCTTTCCCCTGACGACACCGGTGAATACTGCCGCGACTTGTTCGTCGTCGTCGCGATTTCGCTCGGAATCAGTTGGTTCGTCGCCATGATGCAGACGCCGGTCGTCTATTACGATTTTATTCACGTCCCGAACGAGCACGACGATTCCGACGAGCATCCGGGAGTTGCGCTGCACTCCACCCCCGACTCTTCGGTAAAGGACCCGCACGCCGGACCGGTATTTCAAGCGTATAAACGCCTTCTCGAATGGGTGTTGCATCACAAGACGGCGACGTTGACGCTGCTCCTCACGCTGTTGATCGGTTCCGGTTACGGATTCACGCATGTCCGGCAGATTTTCTTTCCGCCGGCACAGCGGGCACAATTCATGGTCGAGTATCGACTCCCCGAAGGCTCGTCGGTCCACGCCGTGTCGGACGACCTGCAATCGATGGAAAAATACATCGCCGCGCAACCGAATGTCGTCGGGATCGCATCGTTCATCGGCTCCGGGGCGCCGCGGTTCTATTTACCGTACGAGCCGGAAGCTCCGACGGCATCCTATGGAATGCTCCTCGTTAACGTTGCGAAAACAAACGACGTCGATTCACTGATCGTTCCGCTTGAAAACCACCTGAAAGAAAAATATCCGCAAGGACTTCTTCGAGCAAGGCGGTTCTCGCTCAGTCCGACGACGCCGTGCGATCTCGAAGTCCGGTTCAGCGGGCCGGACCACAAGGTGCTCCGTGATTTGTCGGCGAAAGCGAAGGACGTGTTTCGTCGACAAGCGAAAGCGAAAGACTTCACCGACGATTGGCGTGAACCGATTCTCGTTTGGACGCCGCAGTATTCGCAACTGAAAGGGGTTCGGACCATGATGAGTCGGAGCGACATGAATCTCGCGCTTCGCTGGGCGACGCTCGGAATTCCCGGAGCGGTCTACAATGACGGCGATAATTTGATTCCGATTCGGCTTCGCGGTACGCCGGGAGAGCGGAACGACTTGGAGAACATCGAGAACATTCCGGTCTGGGGATTCGCGAAAAATTCCGTGCCGCTCGGACACGTCATTTCGAAAGGGGAGTTGACTTGGCAGCCGTCACGGATTTGCCGTCGCAACGGCGAACCGACGATTACCGCCGGGTGTGATCCGTTCGACGACACCGCGTGGAACGAGCTGTTCGCCAAGGTTCAAGGGGAAATCGAAAAAATCGAGCTTCCGACGGGCTACGCCATGAAATGGGGAGGACAGAAAGAGAAATCGGACGACGCCGAAGGGATGCTGCTCGGCCAACTTCCGATCGCGGTGGTTTTCATCGCCGTGATTGTCGTTGCGCTGTTTAATTCGTTGCGTCAGCCGATGATCGTCGCGCTGTCGTTCCCGTTGATGTTGATCGGCATTACGGTCGGACTGCTCGCAACCGGTTTCGCGTTCGGGTTCATGGCGTTGGTCGGCGCAATGTCGCTGCTTGGAATGACGGTCCGCAACGGCGTGGTGCTGATGAGCCAGATCGACGTCGAATTGGCGAAAGGGGACTCGCCCTACCAGGCGATCGTCGACGCCTCGGTCGAGAGAATGCGCCCCGTGACGGTCGCCGCGATGACCGTCGTCGTCGGAATGATTCCACTGTTGAAAGACCCACTGTTCAACTCGATGGCGGCGGCGATCATGTTCGGTTTGATCTTTGCGACGGCGCTGACGCTCCTCGTCGTTCCGGCGCTGTACATGATCTTCTTCCGGATCACGTTGCCGAAAAAATGAAAGAGCGTCAGCGGAAACCGTTTTCACGACGATCAGAACGAGGCGACCGTTTGGAACTGCTCAAAACGCTTGTCGATGTCTTTGCGCGTGATGCCTTGGAGCCGCTCCAAGCTGAATCCTTCGATGGCGAAACTGGCGATCAGCGTTCCGTAAACGAGCGATTTCTTGATCGTTTCGGCGTCGAGTTTTCCTTGCGAAGCGAGATATCCCATCATACCGCCGGCAAAGCAATCCCCCGCGCCGGTCGGATCGACGACGTCTTCCGTCGGAAATGCCGGAACGATGTACGTTTCGTACTGGCTGACGAACATCGCTCCGTGTTCCCCTTTTTTGATGACGACGAATTTCGGCCCCATCGTGAGGATTTTTTTCGCGGCGGTGACGACGTTCCGTTCGCCGGTCAGCATTTTCGCTTCGCTGTCGTTCAAGACCAAGCCGTCGATTTTCCGCAGGAGTTCGTCCAGATCGTTGCGGGCAATGTTGATCCAAAGATCCATGGTATCCGCGGCGACCATGTTGGCCCCTTGAAGTTGCTCCAGCGTTCTCAAGCCGGTCGACGGAGCGCCGTTGGCGAGGAACACATGTTGGGCGCGGCGGAACGGTTCCGGTAATTTCGGTTGGAAGTCCCCCAACACGTTGAGCTGCACGTCGATCGTTTCACGGTCGTTCATGTTTTCGAGATACTTTCCGGTCCAGCGGAACGTCTTGCCGTCCGGAACGACTTCGAGTCCCGACGTGTCGATTCCTTGCTTTTGCAGCATGTCGACGTGTTCTTGCGGAAAGTCGGCGCCGACGACGCCGACCAATTGAACCGGTCCAAAAAAACTGGCCGCATAGGCGAAAAAGACCGCCGAGCCCCCCAGAATATTGTCCCGCTTCGTCGTGGGAGTTTGGATATTGTCGAACGCGACCGAACCAACGACCATCAATGTCATGCTAAACCCCTTGTCAGGAAAAACGAAATTGAAATATTTCCACCATCCTACACCAAACCGCTCGAAAAAGTAAGTGGTTCGGGTATAATGTCGGCAAACGTTAGTTTTATCGGTTGACGTTGTCATACCATTCGGGGAAACTTACCGTCCCCTCTCCCCCCGGGAGAGGGCTAGGGTGAGGTGCTCTGTGGTTGAAATGAAGGAAAATCGTCAAGGTAAACGAACGTCCTCTTTTTTCTGTTTTACTTATTCGTTCCCGTTGATCAACCTCGAACGCCCCTCAAACGCTTCCCTTTTTCCCAGCAGTTCACCCCCCATGATCTACCTCGACAACAACGCGACGACGGCGGTCGCTCCGGAAGTTTTGGACGCGATGCTCCCCTTTTTGCGGGAGGAATACTTCAATCCAAGCTCGATGTACGAAGCCGCGAAACCGGCGAAGCATGCGATCGACAACGCCCGAAAAACCGTCGCCGACATGTTTGGCGCCGCTCAGGCGTCCGAAGTTCTGTTCACCTCGTGTGCCACGGAAAGCGTGAACACGGCGATTTTCGGCGCAACACGAGCGAACCCGAACCGCAAGCACATCATTACCACGGCGGTCGAGCACCCGGCGGTGATCGAATCGTGCCGCGAATTGGAACGTGTCGGTTACGAAGTCACTTATCTCGGCGTCGACCGACAGGGGAATTTGAGTCTCGGTGAATTCGTCCGAAGTTTGCGCCCCGATACGCTCATGGTTGCGATCATGCACGCCAACAACGAAACCGGCGTCGTCTTCCCGATTGAGCGGCTTGCCCGGGTCGTGAAGGAAACGGACCCGAACATCGTTTTTTTCTGCGATGCGACACAAACCGTCACGAAATTGCCGATCCGGATGGACGGAAATTTCCGTAACGTCGATATTTTGGCGTGTTCCGGCCATAAATTCCACGCTCCGAAAGGGGTCGGCATTCTTTACCTCCGCCGGGGAACCCGTTGTCGGACGTTCATGATCGGCGGGCATCAGGAATTCGGACGGCGAGGCGGCACGGAAAACGTCGCGTTCATCGTCGGAATCGCGAAAGCGATGGAGATCGCCGCCGCGACCCACGACGCCGACATGAAACGCATCGCTCGGTTGCGGGACGAATTGGAGCAGGAGATCGTCCGGCGAATTCCCTATGTCGAGATCAACGGCGCCGGAACGGAACGGATGGCGAACACGCTCAACGTCGCGATTCATTTCATCGAAGGGGAAGGAATTTTGTATCAATTAAGCGAGAAGAATATTTGCGCTTCGAGTGGTTCGGCGTGTACGTCCGGTTCGTTGGAGCCGTCGCATGTCCTGAGTGCGATGGGAGTTCCGTTTACGGCGAAGCACGGTTCCGTTCGTTTCAGCTTGAGCCGATACACGACGGAAACGGAAATCGATTTCGTGCTGCAAGAGTTCCCGACGATCGTCGACCATTTACGTCGCCTGTCGCCGTACTGGAATTACGCCGAACAAAAACCGCGGGCGGCAACGTTGATCACGGAAGGGGGACAGTAAAGACGACCGACGATCCTCATTGCTGTGTCCCCGTTGATGATGCTTCGAAAATCGGTACAATTGCTTTCGTCCAGTTTTTACCATCCCTTTAAGGAGAAACATGATGAAGGAAGTATTGAAAATCTCGCTCGTTTTCGCACTGCTCGCACTGACGACTCGTTCAGTCGTCGCCGATCATTTTGGTCCTTTCGGCCATCCGCAACAATCACAGATCATCAACGGCAATTCCGGCGACCACGCTTTCGACCGTTACGCCACGGAAGCCCAAATCGAGGATGCCCTTCGAACGATGGATCCGGTCAAGTTGACCGATGTCGCGATTCACGTCAAGGAAGGCGAAGCGGTTTTGCACCGAACCTGTCCGCGCATGAGCGGCGACAATCTGATGAACGAAGCGATCATGTTCGCGAAAGGCCAACACAACGTCGAAGCGTTGAACCGGCTTTCACAAGCGTTTGCCCGACACGGCAATCAAGCTCGCGCCCGTGAACTCGCCGAATTGGCGAACGACGCTCCGGAAGCCGCTCGGAACAACCCGTTCAATCAGATTCGCAACGGCATCCACAAAGACGACACCCATTATGTAAACACCATCATGAACACCGCCCAAGGCGCGTCGATCCGCAACGACCGCGAAGCGATGGAAGCGATGCACCGTGCCGTCCAGAACGAGCCGACGATTCAGGATGAAACCCGCGTTAAAATCGGCGGATTTTTGAACGGAATCGTCCAAAAGATGCCCGCCCCCCCGGCTCCTCCGGCGCCCATGGCCGGTCCGGTCGGTGGTAATCCCGCATTAGTGACCGGACAGAGCCAAATGATCATCGACGACGGTGATCGCCATGGTCATCGTCATCACCAGCCGCCGATTTACTCGCACCGTCTTCGGGCGAACTTCGAACGGACTCGTCAAGGGATGACCGTTTTTGATGTCCAGCGTCATTCGCCGCTCCAAGGCGTTCTTCAGCCGGGAGACACCATCATCGAAATGGATGGCGCTCCGGTTCGTTCGGAATTCGATCTCGACAACCACATCAAGTTGACACGGATTCAGTACATCAATCGTGACGGCGTCTACCGTACCCGCAGCGTCTTCATTTTTTAAAACCGACTCTATTGATTGCTTGAGTGTCGAGCCTTTCAAGCGAGTGTCACCGTGTACTCGAGGCTCTTTTTTGTCGAATTTTTTGGGGGGCGAACCAAGTGCCCCCCTTGTCCTTGGTCGTTTTTCTGCTAAAAATAGTTTTTTGATTTCCGTTTCGTGCAATCAAAAAACAAAGGCAGGTAGTGAACCCAATTTTTACGGTATTTTTTGCTATTTCGGTTTAAAAAGACAAATTTTATGATGTTAATAGTGTTGTTAT
>JAVBPI010000194.1:0-19359 GCA_031549705.1 Thermoguttaceae bacterium | reverse complement strand
ACTTCTTTGATTGTGACGCCGCTTGCCGGACGAATGCGAGGAAAACTGATCGTGTGCGGTCCGATTCGGTAATTCTTCATCAAATGCGCGGAGTGGGCGATCAAGCTCAGCACCTCGAACTTCCAGTTGGCGAGTCCGAAGAGAACGCCGAGGCCGACATCGTCGCAACCGGATTCGATCGCGCGGGCCGGGGAGTCGAGCCTCCACATAAAATCGGCCTTGCGGGTCCCTTGGGGGTGCATTCGGGCGTAGGTTTCGTGATGGTACGTTTCCTGAAACACCTGATAGGTTCCGATTCCGGCGTCCTTGACGATTTTGTAACCGGCGTGGGAAAGCGGGGCGGCGTTGATGTTGACCCGACGGATCGAATCCTTACCGCTGCGAACGGAGTAGATTTCCCGGACGCAATTGGCGATGTATTCCGGTCCGTAATTCCGGTGTTCGCCGAAAACCGCGATGAGCCGCTTGTGTCCCATCTCGAGCATTTTTTCGATCTGGCCGTGCAGTTCTTCGGTCGTCAGCGTGCGGCGGACCGACTCCGGATTACTGCGGCGGAAACCACAGTACACGCAGTCGTTCATGCAGTAATTGCCGACGTAAAGCGGGGCGAAAAGAACAATCCGGTTACCGTAGACGTCTTTCTTGAGTTGCCGTGCCGTGTCGAAAATTTGTTCGATCAATTCGGGCTCGTCGGCATTGAGCAGCGCGGCGGTCTCGTCGACGGAGAGTGCTTCCTTGTTCTTCGACTTGGCAATAATTTCCCGAACGCGGCCCGGATCGGCTTTACGCTTGAGAAGGGAATGAAAGAGCGCTTCGTCGACGAAATCGACGCCGCTCTTGCTGAGTTTCGACATATCGGGAAGGGCAAGTTCGGTGGTCATAGCTAGGGTTGGGTTAATCTGTTACAAAAGAGCCGGGGATGAAGGTACTCCGCAGTCCCCGGATGGGTTAACGATCTTTAGCGACCTCATTACTCGCCCCGGAAGCGAGAAGTCGAGAATCCTCGTCCCGGCGAATGCCCACGCAGGCCAACGGGAACGTAAACTCGTCCATGCCGTACGATGGCGATCCGTTTGGGCAATTGCTTCAAGCATTTCCGGGGTGTGATGACAACGGATCATTTCGCTCTTTCAGCGTCTGCGCTACTCGGCTAAACATTCTTATTCTACCTGATTCGTGCGTTGGAGAAAGTGCGGCGAGGCTCCGGGACCGACGCCAACCGTTCGGCCAAGCGACAGAATGTGCTCCACGGCGGTTCGGTGCGTCTGCTCCGGCGATTCGTAACTCGCCGCCTTGTTCGGATAGATTTCATACATTTTGCGGTACTTCGTCGGCGTTAGGTTCGGCATCACGATATTCGCTCCACGGGAAAGGCCCAACAACCGCCCCTGCTTCGGGTCAATCGTCGCAATCGCCGTCGTACTCGGAATGTTTGCCGACGGACTGACTATTCGAGCCAATGCGATGACTTTGAACGGCAAATTTTCATTGACAGACACCTGGTCTATCGGAACGGCGTTCTCGGCACCCAACTGTCCCAATGGTGTATCGGGATGCGGTAAATAGGGGCCACAACCGATCATATCGAGCTCCATTTCACCGAACAGTCCGATGTCCTTCGCGAGATCGTCCCACGTTTGGCCGGGAATACCTTCCATGACGCCGCTGCCGACTTCGTATCCTATTTCGCGGAGCCGCATAAGCAAATCAAGCCGATTGACCGGTTTTGATCCGGGAGCCGGGGGATGTATTGCGTGAAAAAGCGTTTGGTTCGACGTTTCGAAACGGAGTAAATAACGGTCCGCCCCTGCTTCTCGCCAAAGGATCCAATCGGCGTCGTCCCGCTCGCCGAGACTCAATGTGATCGTCAAACCGAATTCCGACTTGATCCGCCGAATCATGTCCGCGATCCAATCGGCGGTAATGCCGAGATCTTCCCCCGCTTGAATCACAAGGGTTCCGTAACTGAGTTTCCTGGCAAGAGCCGCACAGTCAAGAACCTCTTCCGTTGTCAGGCGATATCGCTCCGGTTTGGGGTTTCCCGCTCGAATTCCGCAGTATAAGCACTGGCGTCGACAGATGTTCGACAATTCGATCAAGCCCCGCAAATAGACGGCATCGCCGACGTTTTCACGGCGTGCCCTATCCGCCCGTTGCCAAAGTTCGGAGAGTTTCGCGGAATCGTTTTCCTTGAGCCAATAAAGGATTTCATCGTGTTGCATGTTCCATTATTACTGAATTAACATTTTCGGCAAGTAAAAGTCGGTCCCGCCCTTGTCAAACGGCTTGGAGGGGTTAAAATCTTCTTTTCGAGAAATTAATTTACGCAAACCCCATTCCCGCGAAGCGGAAATTTCAGGTTGGTATCATGGACAAAACTTACATGGCGAAACCGGGTGAGGTCGAGCAGCAATGGTACATCGTCGACGCTACCGATAAGGTTGTCGGTCGATTGGCTAGTGACATTGCGATGATTCTCATGGGCAAAAACAAGCCGACGTACACACCTCATGTCGATACGGGAGATTTCGTCATTGTCACCAACGTCGACAAGATCGTCTTCACGGGTAAAAAGTTGGACAAAAAGCGGTACACTTGGACGACGAAATGGCCGGGACTCCGTATGGAATCGGCACGTCAACGCTTGGCAACCAAGCCGGAACTGCTCTTCACCGACGCCGTTCGCCGAATGCTTCCGAAGAACAATCTGGCACGCAAAATGCTTTCGAAGTTGAAACTCTACAAAAGCGGCCAATCGCATCCGCACCAGGCACAGCAACCGACTCCCCTTGAACTCCCGAAGAAAAAAGGCTAAATCGCGGAGTATTTCTGGTTCGGGGACGCAGAGTACCGGCTAAATCATATCGAATTTTTACATCTGAAGAATACAATGGTTAAAATTGGCGATTTCATCATCGAAGGAAACGGAAAGACGGACTGCCTCGGAACCGGTCGTCGTAAATCGTCGGTCGCGCGGGTTCGTGTTCGAGCCGGAAGCGGTAAAATCAGTGTTAACTGCCGCGAAATGGAAGAATTCTTCAAAACGCCGCAGCAGCGAAATGCCGTCCTTGCTCCTCTTCTCCTTACCGGAAAGAAGGATGAAGTTGATGTTTTGATTCATGTTACCGGCGGCGGAACCACCGGTCAGGCCGACGCTTGCAAGCTTGGAATTGCACGCGCGATCAAGAAGTTCGACGCTGAAACCGAGCCGGTGCTCCGGGAACACAGTCTCCTGACTCGGGACGCCCGTGAAGTGGAACGTAAAAAATACGGTCTTCGTAAAGCCCGTCGCGGAACGCAGTTCAGCAAACGTTAGTCGTCAGGCAGGCGATTTGTTGGTCCGATATTGTCAAAATCCTTCGGCGATTTGATCGTCCGGAGGATTTTGTCGTTTTCACTGTATACACGCGCGGAGTAACGGCTAAATGAGTATTTTCGTTGATAGTCTTTGGATTTGGTTCGTCTTGGCGTTTGTCGTTGGAGCCGTCGGATATACGATGTTCGTCAACGACCGAAAGATTCAAACGCTTGCCCTGACGGTTCTGACAACAATTGCCGTTCTTGTCCTCGGTTTGTCTCTTTACTATTGGGTCGATACGGATCAAAAATCGATCAAGCGAACGCTGGACGGACTCATCGCGACAATCCAAAAGGATGATGCCGACAAAGTGATCGACCAATATATTTCGCCGAAAGCGAAAAACACACGCGGGAAAGCTCGTGCCAACATGGGACTTGTTCGGATCACCAGCGCCCGGTATCGGGACCTGAAAATCAAGGTCAATCCGTTAACGTCGCCGCCGACCGCCGAGATTTCGTTCGAGGCGACTGTTTTTTTCAATTGGAAGAATCGTGCCGAGTTTCCTTCCGATCAGGCAATTCCGCAAATCGTGAAGTTTCAGCTCGTCGAATTGGAGAAGACACCGAGCAACTCTTGGCTCGTCACGGACAAATGCGAATTTACACCCGGAGCGATCGGCCAATTTTGAGCGGAAGACTTGCCGTTTCTTATTTGACCGGCGGAGCCAATGTCGGAGACGGCGGAACGCCGGGCGGTGGAACGGTTGCCGACGAAACCGTCGGCGGTGTGACCGGTTGCGGTCCCGGATATGTCGGGTAGGGAATCGACGGTCCTGTTGGCGGTGACGCCTTCAGCGGCTTATTCGTTGTTTCCTTGAACACAGCGGGACGGTTGGCCGGTGGACAAGAACCGTCGCCGATCTCGCCGTAGAGATTGAGAATCGGAACTTCGGGAACCTTCGAGCCGGAAAAATGGGCGCCGTCGTAGATGTTTCCCTTGGTGATCGGTCCCGCTCCAGCGACCCAGAGCGCTTTGGCCCAGCTTTCGCTCTGGTTGTTGCCGGAATACCAAAGCGGACGTCCCGTGTGCTTGTTGTAGGCGAAAACCGCGATTTTGGCGACGGCTCGTTGATCTGTTCGCTTGATAAATGGAATTTCCGGAATTTGCGACGACGAATACGTCGACCCGGGAAGCGCCGGAATGGTGAACGCCGGAATGCCGATCAAAACATCGTTGCGGTCCGTTCCGACGCCGCCGGAGCGAATTTCCAGGATATAATCGGCGTCGTCTTTTTCATCGCAGAGGATTCCGCCGTTGGCGGCCAAATGTTGCCGAATCGTCGTGTTGATATATTTATTGTCCGTTGCGTCGGTAATGGCGTCGTTTTTTACGAAAACTTTACGACCGTTCAGCGGTGTGAAATTAATCCTGCCGACCGCTTGATCGATGGCGTTGCTGACCAAAAGCTGCTCCGTCCCCGTGCGTGCCGTGTCGCTCCAGCGGGTCGTTCCACAACCGATCCATGTCGAAACGCCAACGCAAACCGCAAGAAGAGCGGCGACGTTTCGGCGTGGTCGACTCGGATTGTTTGGTGTTGGAATGTGCATCGTCGGGTGGAAATGAACGGGAAATATTCGGGTGGAACTATACGAATTTTCGGGGACGCCGTAAAGCCCAAATCGGGGTGATTTCGCCGACCCCGATGCGCTGAGAGCAGGCCGTATTTACCGAAATTGCCCGAACTTTCAGCTCGACGAGGCGATTATCCGGGCGTTCCTCGGGCGTTCCTCCCTTGACAATGGGAAGTACGCTGATTTATGATGAAAGGAGCGTTATCTTCGACCAGCGGTTCAAGGGTATGTTTTGATGAAAAATGAAATGCATGAAAAGCACGAATACCATCTTCCTGAAGAGATTTTTAACGCGCTCACCCATGCTTTAGGGGGCTATTTAGGGGCCGCCGCAGTCGTTCTCATGGTCATGTTCGCCGTCTGGAGTGGTGAGCAGGTCGCTTGGAAAGTCGTTTCCGGCTCCATTTTCGGGACGTCGATCATCGTGCTGTATTCCGCCTCGACACTTTACCACGCCGTGACGAATTTGCGGATGAAGCTACTGCTGCGGGCGTGCGACCAGATGGCGATTTATGCTCTGATCGCCGGAACCTATACGCCGTTCTGCTTGGTGACGCTCCGGCATGGGTACCCCGTGTTGTCGTGGACCATTTTCGGACTCGTTTGGGGAATGACGATCGCGGGAATCGTGTTCAAACTTTTAGCGAAGGGGCATTTTAAGTACGTCACGCTGTTTACCTATCTTGCAATGGGGTGGTTCGGTATTTTTCTCATCAAGCCGTTGTACCAAACATTTCCGTTTGCGGGAATCGTCTGGTTAGTGCTCGGCGGCGTGCTTTACACGTTGGGAACGGTGTTTTATGCTTGGCGAAATTTTCCGTTCAATCACGGAATCTGGCACCTTTTCGTCCTCGGCGGAACGATCACGCATTTTTTTGGTATCCTCTTTTACGTCATGATGGGGTCATAGCCCCCGATTTTCACAATGCTCGTCAAGTTCAAAACGTTTTCGCTGCTCGGAATCGATGCTGTTCCCGTCGAAGTTGAGGTCGACTGCGCCGACATCGGGACCCCGAAAACGATTTTGGTCGGACTTCCGGAAACCGTCGTTAAGGAAAGCACGTTTCGGATCGAACGAGCCATTGAGAATTCCGGATTCTTCAATCCGTTTCATCGGGTCGTGATCAATCTTGCGCCGGCGGATTTGCCCAAGCAAGCCGCGTCGTTCGACCTACCGATCTCGCTGGGACTCCTTGCAGGCAGCAAACAGTTCGCGACCGACTTGCTCGGACGGTACGCCGTGATCGGCGAGTTGGCGCTCGACGGTTCGACCCGACCGATCAAGGGAGCGCTCTCGATCGCACTGCGGGCCAAAGCGGAAGGAATCACCGGATTGATCCTCCCTGCTGAAAACGCCCGGGAAGCGGCGGTCGTCGACGGACTCGAAGTGATCCCGATTTCGAGCCTCGCCCAGGCAGTCGGAATTCTCTGCGGCAAGTTGCCGTTGGAACCGATTCCGGCGATTGCGATTCAGGATTTCGAACGGCTCACGGAATACGACTTCGACTTCTCCGACGTTCGCGGTCAGGAATCGGCGAAGCGTGCGATGACGGTTGCAGCTGCCGGAGGACACAACGTCCTGATGATCGGTCCACCCGGTACCGGCAAAACAATGCTCGCCAAGCGGTTCAGCACGGTGTTGCCGAAACTTTCGCTCGGCGAATCTTTGGAAACGACGCGGGTTTTCAGCGTGCTCGGATACATCAAAGGGGACGTTCCGTTGGTTGCGACCCGACCGTTCCGGGAGCCGCATCACACAATCAGCGAAGCCGGTTTGGTCGGCGGCGGCTCTCCGCCGGTTCCGGGGGAAATCAGTTTGGCGCACAACGGCGTGCTGTTTCTCGACGAACTCCCGGAGTTCAACCGCCGAACGCTCGAAGTGCTCCGGCAACCGCTCGAAGACGGTTCCGTCACGATTTCCCGTGTTGCGCAAACGAGCACGTTCCCGGCGAATTTCATTCTCATTGCGGCGTTGAATCCGTGTCCGTGCGGTTATCGAAACGATCCGCGTCGGCAATGTCGTTGTAATCCGTTCCAAATCGAACGATATATCGGTCGGATCAGCGGTCCGCTCTTGGATCGGATCGACATTCACATCGAGGGTCCGCCGGTCGACTATGCGGAGTTGTCTGCCGTCGCACCGGGAACTTCCAGCGCGGACATTCGGAAGCAGGTATTGGAAACTCGCGACATTCAAACGGAGCGGTTCAGCAAATCGAAGTCGAAAATCCGTTACAACGGCGACATGTCGCATCGGCAGATCGTCGCCCACTGCAAGCTCGACGAGCAGGGTCACACAATCATGAAGACCGCGATGGAAGACTTCGGTTTGTCCGCAAGGGCTCATGATAAAATTTTGCGGATCGCACGAACCATCGCCGACTTGGAAAAACAGGAGAACATCCTGCCGATGCACCTTTTTGAAGCGATCACCTACCGCACGCTGGACCGCAAGCTTTGGACATAACCCCGCAACCTGCCGCAGTCGGCAGGTCGGCGGGAGATTCATCGCTTTCTATTTCTTTTCGGTGGCGAGCTCGGCGAAGTATTTCGCCAGAAAGAGCCGCTTCTCCATTTTGACGTTCGGGTTCGATTCCGCGTCGAGCATTTCGATCGCCTTTTGAAGCGCCTGCTTCGACTTATCGGATTCCCCCACTTTGTTAAAGGCGTCGGCAGTACTGGCGTAAACGATGAACAATTGCTCTTTCACGTCTCCTTCGCTGACAGGCGAATCGAGGACAAGGACGGGTTCCGCCGGATCTTTTCCGGCTTCGATTTCGGCTTTCGCCTGTTTCGGCGGAACGATTCCCTTGAGCGTCATCAAATCCTTGACGCCGTTCAGCGAATCGAAGAGTTCCGAAAGGACCGTTTTCGCCTGCGGCTTTTCGCCGAGTTCCGCATAGAGCCGCGCGAGAACCAACAGGGTCGGGATTCGCTTGGCGGGATCGTCGACTTTCTTCGCCGTATCGAGCATCGACGCCAAGGTTTTCTTCGCGCCGTCGAGGTCGAACAATTGAACCTGTGTTTGGAGAATCTCGAATTGAGCGTCAATCCGAGCATCGGTGTTCGGATCGGCGGCGATTTTCGCAGCAGCGTCGTTCAGCTCTTTCAACGAGTTCCGCTCTTCGTCCGTTCGGGTGGCGTCGACGAGTTTCTGTCCGGCGGCGGCGTTTCCCGCTTTGATATACTCCACGGCGATATGTCGGGAAGCGGCGTTTTTCATTTGTGGATCGTCAAACAGATCGATTTGCTTGGCGGCTTCGTCAAGTTTCTTTTCTTCGATGAGCGTTTCCATTTGGCGAACGGCGGCCAGATTTTTGATCCGCTCGGCGACGGCAGGGGATGCTTTGCAGAGTTCTTCCGCAACGTCGAACCGTTTCAGCGAAATCAATTCCGCCGCGATTCCCTGGAGGAACATATCGATCCGTTCCGGAGCGCTCAGCAATTGGGAAAGGTCGAGCAACTTGGCGGCGGACTCCGTTTTGGCGATTTTTTTGGCGAGTTCGATCAAGGCGTTGTCCTTGGCGTTGCCGGTTTTGAGCGTATCGATTGTCTTTCGGGCGACGTCGAGTTCGTTGCTGTTCGCTTGCGTCACGGCAATCAGGGCGAGCATCGCTTCTTTTTGTTCGTCGGTCTCCCGTGAATTGGCCAAGGCGGTCGCTTCGACAAGGAGTCCGCTTCGCGTTTCGTTGCGAATCACCAAACCGACGACGTTCCGTTCTTCGATATCTTCGAGCCCTTTTGCTTTTTCACAGGCTTGGGCGAAACACGTTTTCGCTTCGTCGATTTTACGTTGTTTGGCCAGTTCCCGCCCATAAACGGCGAGCGTCAGCGCTTCGAGGCCGATATCCTTTGCTTGGATCGCTCCTTCCAAAGCGGTTTTGAGCAGCGGGATCACGTCGACGGGCTTTTTCGGGGAGGCCGGTTTCTCGTCGCCGGACTTCTCCTTTTCGGCGTCGGAGATGAATTTTTCGGCGACATTCAAACAGGTTTCGGCGGGTTTGTCGAGCAATTTTGTCGCCTCAACGGCGCCGTTGAAGTCGTCGAGTTCACAGCGGGCAAAGGCCGCCGACTCGACGATCTGCGTACGGAGTTGCCCTTTTTCCAACGGTGTTGCGAGGGCGAGCAGAGCCTGGACCGTTTCCGCAGCAGGGGTTTTGTCGGCAAATCGAAGTTGCAGCGCCATCAATTGGCTGAGCGCTGCCGCTTTTTCTTCGGGAGTTTTAAGGTTTTCGACATCCTTGCGAAATTGGTTGATCATTGCCACCGTTTCGGGCGGAGTCGCCAACGGCGTGGTCGATTCCATGCCGGGGACGTCCTCGGGGTCGACTTGGGCGACGAGATTTTGGACCGTGAAGAGCAACGCGAGCAATACGAGCAGGGGGAACAGTTTTTTCAACATCAAACATCTCCGTAAAAGGGATTGCGATCCGTCCGTTGACGGGTTATCAAGCGTAATTCTATACCGTGACTGGTGGAGAGGGTAGTGCATTGCCAAATTATTTCGGAAACCTGGAAAACGACCGATAACGAGACGGGAGCTACGCTCCCGACTTTGGCCTCCAAACGCAATTTTCCAAGCGTTCGATCCTTGAATGCCGTTGGGACCTTTGGGTTCCGGCTCGTTCAGTGAACAAAAGCCGGAATGGGGACGACATGTTCGAGGCAAACCCTACGATTTCGAAAAAGTTCCGATCTTTTGCAAAATGTTCCGGTTGGAAATTACTCCCCGGTGTTTGCGTTTCATTCGTTCGTGTATAATGGACGGTTTGCTTCTCTCTTCACCGATGTGTCCCTTGGGTCAAGTATGATGAATTCGACCGAACCGACCAAACCGACCAGTATTTGGAATCAAGGATTTCTTGCGCTGCTCGCCACGCAGTTCATGGTGTCGTTCAACGACAACGTCTTCCGCTGGCTGATCGTTCCGATCGGCAAGTATTGTGAAGGATGGGACACCGAAAAGGGGAACGCCCTCATTTTATCGCTCGGAGCGGTTACGTTTCTGCTTCCATTCGTCGTCTTTACTCCCTATGCCGGATTCTGCACCGACCGATTCAGTCGGCGTAGCGTGATGATTTGGTGCAAAGTATCAGAAATCGTGATCCTCATCGGCGGTGTTTTCGCGATTTACGCTCAAAACGTTCCCGGAATGTTGACCGTGCTCTGTCTGCTGGGAGTCCAAGGGGCGTTTTTCAGTCCGTCGAAATACGGCAGTCTCCCCGATTTGGTCCCCCACGAAAAGCTGACCGAAGCGAACGGATTGATCGGCATGACGACGATGATCGCCGTCGTCAGCGGACAGGTTCTCGGTGGTTTTCTCTTCTGGGCGACGACCGACTTCGGACCGGATGGAAACCCTGCTCAGTTGAGCACGTCCGGTCTCGTCAACTCCTGGATTTGGATCGTTACGCTTCTCGGAATTGCAACGCTCGGTTGGATCACGAGTTTGTTCATCACAAAACTTCCCTCCGCCGACCCGACCGCGAAGTTTCCGTTGAATCCGGCGACGCAAATCTGCAAGGACATTTATACGTTGGCGAAGCTCCGCTGGATTTTCATTCCGGCGCTCGGAAGCGCGTTTTTCTGGGGACTCGGCGCCTTGTCGCAGCAGAACATCGACAAGTATTCCGAAACGATCCTCCACATTTCGCAGCTCCATGCGATGTATTTGATCGGAATTCTCTCAGCGGGAATCGCGATCGGCTCCATTTTGGCAGGGTTGATTTCCAGCCGTCGGATCGAGTTGGGGCTTGTTCCGATCGGAGCGTTCGGAATCGCGGTTTGCGGTTTTCTCCTTTCGTTCACGCCGGATGTTACGTGTCCCCGTCCCGATCTGCATTCCAAGCACCTCATTTCGGCAGCGGTGAGCACCGAGGCGCACTCCGTCGAGATTCCCGTCGCATCGGAGTTCAAAAAGCTCGACGAACTCGGCCAAACCTTGGTTGCATCGGACGCGCCGACAAAAAATTCCCATGCTTCCAAGGCGACGAACCATCGAACCGCTCCGATGACGACGTTCAGCTTCATTTTCGGAGCGATTTGCCTGTTCCTTCTCGGTACCTTTGCCGGGATCTACGATATTCCAATGGTCTCGTACATTCAGGAGCAGAGCCCGCCGGAACATCGGGGCCGCATCCTCGCGGCGGTTAATTTCTTCTCGTTTTCCGCGATGCTCGTTTTTGCCGGAGGGATTTTTCTCCTCTTTTCCGGCGTCATGGGGCTCAGCGCCAACGCGATTTGGCTCATCACGAGCATCATGGTAACCATTGTCGGTGGTTTGCTCGCCTGGCATTTCCTGACGCCACTGCTCCTCTTCATGATTACAAAGACAGCGTGGGTGATCTATCGTCCGAAAATCATCGGCTTCGAAAACATTCCGAAAGACGGAGGGGTCCTGTTCGTGTCGAACCACGTCAGTTATCTCGACGGAATTTTGCTTTACGAGGCGCTGCCGAAGAATCTCCGGTATTTCGCACACTCGAATTACGTTCCAAAATTCCTCGACGGTGTTGCGCGGGACACCGGATTGATCCGCGTGCTGCCGGGAAAGAAAGTCATTCTGGCGTTGAAAGCGGCCCGTGAAGCCCTGAAAAACGGCGATTGGCTCGCGATTTTTCCGGAAGGGGGAATCACCCGCACCGGTCAGATTAACGCGTTCGAGCCCGGCTTCCTTTCGATCATGAAGGGAGCCGAAGAGACGCCGATCGTTCCGGTGCATCTCGGCGGACTGTACGAAAGCATGTTCAGCTATAAATACGGCGACAAGAAGTTCACGCTTTGGCCCCGTTGGTTGCAGAACGACGTCACGATTTCGTTTGGCAAACCGATCTACAAACCGGAATACCCGATGCAGGTGCGACAAGCCGTCGAAGAGCTCGGCGTCGACACATTGCGGGAACACAACAAGAAAAAGCTCCCGGTTCCCGGTCGGACGCTGATCCGTGTTGCCCGAAAGCGGAAAACCCAATTGATGTTCGCCGACTCGACGGGAATCAAGCTGGGCGGCTACAAATTCCTGACGGCGGTTTATGTTCTCCGCAAGCTGCTGAATCGGCACGCACTGAAATCCAAGTCCGAGGAACCGAACGTCGGTTTGTTGGTTCCGATGTCGGTCGGCGGAACACTCCTGAATGCCGCGTTGACACTGGATCGTCGCACGCCGATCGACCTGAATTTCACGTTTAATCAGGAAACGATGGACTACTGCGTGAAGCAGGGGGAGATCAAGCACATTTTCACGAGCAAAAAGCTCATGGAACGCTTTCCGAACCTGAAGCTGAGCGCGGAAATCATCTGCACGGAAGACCTGATTCCGAAGGCGACGCTGTTCGACAAAATCTCCTGCCTGTTGGCGGCGGTACTGCTCCCGAATTGGCTCGCCGAACGGATGCTCGGCTTGCACAAAAAAGAGGTTCACGACGAATTCTCGACGATCATTTACACGTCGGGCTCGACGGGAACGCCGAAGGGGGTGATGCTGACGAACGACAATCTTGCCGAGATGGGCCGCTCCTTTGTCAATGCGATGCGGTTGCAAGAAAACGATACGGTGCTCGGAATGTTGCCGTTTTTCCATTCCTTCGGGTTCATGGGAAACTTCTGGTTGCCGATTTTCTGCGGCGGGAGCGCTGTCTTCCATTTCAGTCCGCTGGAGCCGAAAAAGGTCGGCGAAATGGGACGAAAATACAAAGCGACCTTCTTCGCCTCGACGCCGACATTTTTGCACGGATTCCTCAAGCGGTGTCCGAAGGAGGATTTCGAGAACCTTCATACCGTGATGTGCGGCGCCGAAAAACTGCCGATCGACGTGATGGACGCTTGGGAGAAAAAATTCGGCCCGCGTCCCGGCGAGGGATACGGCGCAACGGAGCTTTCGCCGCTCCCGACGACAAACATGCCCGATTGCCGCCGACCGGATTCGTATTACAAGTACCGTAAAGACGGTTCCATCGGCCGCGCAGTGATGAATGTCGCCGTGAAAATCGTCGATCTGGATACCGGTGTGGATTTGCCGCCGGATCACGTCGGCATGATCGTCGTCAAGGGCCCGACCGTGATGAAGGGCTATTACAAACAGCCCGACTTGACCGCCGACGTGATCAAGAACGGTTGGTACATCACCGGTGACGTCGGAAAGGTCGATGAAGACGGGTTCTTCTGGATCACGGGACGGCAGAGTCGGATTTCAAAAATCGGCGGCGAGATGGTCCCTCACATTTTGATCGAGGAGCAGATTCAAAAAATCATCGCCGACGCGTTCCGGGAGCACGGGACACCCGAAGACGAAGCAGCCGCCGGTCAACTGATCGCCGTGACGGCGTTGCCGCATCCGACGAAGGGGGAACGGATCATCGTGCTGCATTGTCCGTTGCCGATCACACCGGAGGAGATCACCGCGAAGATGCTTGCCGCCGATCTGCCGCGCATTTGGATTCCGCATGTCGACGGATTCATGGAAGTTGAATCGATTCCGCTGCTCGGTACAGGAAAACTGGACTTGGCCGCGATCAAAAAAACCGCCGTCACCGAAGACGCCAAACGTCAGGAAACTGTTTAGCCGAGCGGCGCAGACGCCGGCGTCCGAACAACGAAAAATCATGAAACACATCGCCTGTACGTTCGCCGTTTTGTTGTTGACGATTTCCTGGGGGCTCGCCAAGGAAACCGCCAGAACGGAGCAGCGGGACATTTCCTACTATTCCGAAGCGGCTCTCGCCGAAGCGGATGAATACCAGAAATCGCAATGCAAGCTCGACGTTTCCTCGCCGACCGACGCCAAGGATTTGCCGGTCGTCGTCTGGTTTCACGGCGGCGGGCTCAGTGCGGGAAAAAAGGAAATCCCCAAGCTTCTTCGAAACGAGCCGCTCGTTTTGGTCGGCGTCGGATACCGCTTGACGCCGCAGGCGAAATTCCCCGACTTTCTCAACGACGCTGCGGCGGCTGTTGCCTGGACGTTTGCGAACGTCGAAAAATTCGGCGGCGATCCGAAGAAAATTTTCGTCGGCGGGAACAGCGCCGGCGGATATCTCACCGGAATGGTCGGCCTCGATCCCCGTTGGTTGAAATCGTACGATATCGACCGATCCCGTATCGCCGGCCTCATGCTCCTCACGGGGCAGGTCTCGACCCATTTTCATGTTCGGGAAATCCTGAAATATCCGCAAGGCAAATATGCGCCGCTTGTCGACGAAAACTCGCCGTTGTTCCATCTCGCGAAAACGGCCCCGCCGATCCTGCTAACCGTCGGCGATCGCAAGATCGAATGGCCGGGCCGCGTCGAGGAAAACGCTTGGATGGCCGCCTGCCTCAAAGCGATGAAACATCCGCATGTCGAATTTTACGAACACCCGGGTTTCGACCACGGCCAAATGGGCGGTTGTGCTGAAGCGTTCGCCGAAATGCGCCGCTTCATCGACACCGTTTGCGGAAAATAAACTCCGCTTGCGTTTGAACCGCGCAGCGCATGTTTTACTCGGCGTACGAAAGGGGATCGACCAATCCCGCATCGCGGAACGCTTTCAGACGCAACGAACACGATTCGCAGCGTCCGCAACTTTTGCCGTCGGAAGTCGGATCGTAACAAGTGAACGTCAACGAATAATCGACGCCGAGCGACAAGCCGAGCTTGATCGTCTCTGTTTTACTGAGATGCAGCAGCGGCGTGCGGATCGAGAACGGTCGGGACTCGATTCCCGCCTTGGTGGCGACATTGGCAAGCCGTTCGAATGCTTCGATAAATTCCGGACGACAATCGGGATATCCGCTGGAATCGACCGCCGAGACACCGATATGGATTTCCGAAGCATCGACCGTTTCCGCGAATGCCAACCCCAACGACAGAAAAACGGTGTTCCGGGCGGGAACGTAAGTGTTCGGAATCGTCTTGCCGATCTCGGTTGCCGGAACGTCTTTGGGGACGTCCAGCGCATCGGTGAGCGAACTCCCGCCGAAGAGCCGCAAATCGAGCGGCAAAACAAGATGCTTGCGAACTCCCAGCCAATCGGCGACCCGTTGAGCGGCGTCCAATTCGATCCGGTGCCGTTGATTGTAGTCGATCGTCAGGGCGTAAAGCTCGTCCCCTTTCGACTTGGCAACGGCGGCGGCGGTCGTCGAATCCAAACCGCCCGAAAGCAGCACGACGGAAGCGGACATGTTCGTTTGAAGGGGGAAAAAGGCTGAAATTTCCGTCCCCTCTCCCTCCGGGAGAGGGTTAGGGTGAGGGGCTTTGTGGTCGGAATTAAGGAAAAAGCCCAAGGAAATCAACTGGGCTTCTTTTCTGTTTTGCTTATCCGTTCAAGTCAATCGACGTCGAACGCCCCTCACCCTACCCCTCTCCCGAGGGAGAGGGGAGGAAAAACGACGCGTTTTCGAGATTAAACGCCCTCTCCATACGCAACTTTTTCGGCAAGTTCCTTCACCGCACGGAGGTCGAGTTTGCCGGTTCCGAGCAGCGGGATCGATTCGACCTGGTGAAAATCGACGGCCAAAGGAATCCAAAGATTGGGGAGCCCCTCTTTGTGTAACGCTTTGCAAATATCGTCCGGCGTCAACGGAATCGCCGTATGGAGCACGATGATTCGCTCCCCTTTCCGTTCGTCGGGAACGGCGGAAATCGCGACGCAAGCCCCTTCATGCTCGGCGTCGCTGGCCAGCGAAGCAGCCTTGATGATTCGATCGATCGTTTCCTCGATCAAAAGATGGGGGACCATTTCGCCGCCGATCTTGGAGATTCGACTCTGCCGACCGGTGATTTTGATGAACCCGTCCTTGTCGATCGTCGCGATATCGCCGGTCGTGTACCAACCGTTCTTGAGAACGGCGGCGGTTTTTTCCGGTTCCTTGTAGTACCCCTTCATGACGCTCGGCCCTTTGACTTGCAACATGCCGGGGGTGTCGGTGGGGAGAACGCGGTCATCGGTTTCCGGATCAACGATTCGTGCTTCGAGTCCCGGAAATGGACGTCCGACGGTTCCTTCACGGTTCCACGCCTGCCAATCAGGGTTTCTTCCCTTGGTGATATTGACGCAAAGAACCGGTGAAAGTTCCGTTGTTCCAAATCCCTCGACGGGGCGGTGTCCGAATTTTTCGTCCCATGCTTCGATCAGGTCGCGCGGCAGTTTTTCCGCGCCGCCGATCACGATGGGACAGTGCTCGAAATCCTCTTTCGGACAACGCCGCAACAGATTGCGGAGAAACGTCGGCGTCGACGGAACCGCGATGCAACGGTACTTTCGAGCCATTTCACCGACCTTTTTCGGTTCAAGCGGATTGAAATGGTAAACGCCGGCAAATCCCTTCCCCATGGCGGGAAGCCAAAATGTCACGGTATATCCGAACGCATGAAACAGCGGCAGCGCACTGAGAACGGCTTCTCCCGGCTGCAAGGTGAGTATCTCGCGAAACGCATGGACGTTGGCCGCGATTCCCCGATGCGTGATCATCGCCCCTTTCGGCGTTCCCGTGGAGCCGGAGGTAAAAATAATCGTGACGGTGTCATCCAATTTGATCCGAGAGAGGCCGAGTTTCCATTCGAGCAACGGAAGCGGCGTGATGTAGGTGTCCGTGAACGCGCTGATTTTGTCGGCGAGGGAAACCTGTTTGCCGAGTTCTTCCATCACGAGAATTTCGGCATCGAGTTTCAGGTTGGGAAAACGCTCCAGCACACGGCGACTCGTCACGACGTGCTTGATGTCTGCTTGCCGGATGCAATAGTTGATCGTGTCCAGGCTGAACGTGTAATTCAGATTGACCGTGGTGCGGCAGTCCAGCGACAGGGCGAGATTCGCGAGAGCTCCGTAAGAGGAGGTCGGCATCAGGAGGCCGACATTTTGTTCATCGGAAGCCAGCAAACGACGAAAAATACGGCGAAAGACGAGGCAACCGAGCAGCGTTCGCGCACCGGACAGCTCGACGCCGGTCGAATCGGCGAATTTCAAATACTTGGGAAACGCCCGGCAGGCGCGGATCATCTGCCGGATCGGAATGAGCGGCTCACTGGGAGGGGTGGAAACTGGCATGAAAGTGCAAAAAAATCGTGACGAAACAAAAAGATGCTCTATTATATCGACTCGTCGGCCCCGATCAAGAGACCGAATTTCAAGCCCGGCCTCACGCCGATCACGCCCGTTAATACCGTGGAGCGACCATCCCGGGATAGGTCGGCATCATTCCGGGATACATTTGTTGCCCGTAGCCGTACGGATAGTAGCCCGCCGCCGATTGTTGTTGAATGATTTGCAACGCTTTTCGAACGACCGCCGACTTCACGTCCAACGGGATGACGTGCATTTTTCGGGCTTGCTCCTCGATGCTCTTGCGATCGAGATCCTCGGCGTATTCCTTCAGTTCCGAGGCGAACGGTTCCGGAGCGAGGATTTCGACCGAATTCGTGACGTTATCGACCGTGATCCGGGGATAAACACCGCCGGGGAGACGCATCGACATCATTTTCTGCTGGTAAACGTTCAGCACCTGGTTCACGATGCGACTGGCCTGCGTGTTTTTGATTTGAACCTTGATCGGTTTGCGAACCACCCGTTCACCGGGGAGTTCCGAGACGTCGAACATCGCGATCAGGTTGGCGACTTCGGTCCTGTCCGCCTTGCTGCCGCGTACATAAATCGTGTTCGTCGGTTCGTCCGCGGTAATTTCCAGACGGGGAGCCTGGTATGCCGCCGGAATGGCGCTGCCGTAACGCCGCTGCTGCCCCTGGATCCGTTCCCGAAGGAGCATTTGGATTTTCAGGGCGACCACCGAAGCGCTGATATTTCGTACCGAATAATAAGTGTAGTCCCGTCCCTCGAAAACAACGCGATCGTTGATCCGTTTCAATAATTGTTCCAACCGGTCGAGTGCCTCCGTGTCGTAGGAAGCAACCGTCAACGTCCCGTCCTCGTTCACCGTAACGTAAACATTGGAGGGGAACCTGACGTCCTGGTGTTTCGAGCTTCCGCTCGTCGTGAAAACTCGCTCCTGTTGGTCGCCGGACTCGGCAGGCGATTCGGTTTTCGATTTTTCGTCCTTCTTCACGGGATCGTCGATCGAGAAGAGAGCGTAGATCGTTTCTTCAGAGTTGTCGTGTCGAAAATCCGAACCTTTCCTTTCCTCTTCTTTTTTCAGCATCGGTTGCTCTTCTTTTTTCTGGATCAGCGGCTGGTCCTGTCGGTTGATGAGCAATCGGTTTTGTTGGTACTGCGGCCAGAGCTTTTCGAGCTCCCGAATCGCGTCGGTCGTGTTGCCGTTGATCCGGATCACACGCAGTTGGCTCTGTCCCGCCTTCGGCAATTCGGCTTGCGGTTGTTGTTGCGTCGCCGCCGGTGTACGATTAATCGGTGTTTCGCCCATCTCGACGAGCATCTTGCGAATTCGCTCAAGTTGATCCTTCGTTCCTTGCACGAAAAGCATGTTCGTGTTCTGGTCGATTTCGACGGTTGGGGACGAGTAATACGACTCGTCGACAAACAACGTGTTGATGCCGCGATAGGCCGTAACCGGATCGACCGTTTCCAACGGGAAGACCGCAAGTTCCCGATCCTCCGACTTCAATTTGGCGAGCAGATCTTTGATCTGTTTTTGTGCGTCGGGTTGAGCTTGAACGACGAGTTGGTTGCCGTAGTAATCGAACATCACCTTGGCGTCAAGGCCCTGCGTCGTGATCAATTCGTTGAGCAGCGTCCGCGCCGTCGTCGTGTAGATATTCTTGAGCGAATATGTTTCGATCGCAACGGTCGGGTCCGTTTCGTTCAACTTATCGACGGCGTCCTTGAGACGTTTGTGATCCGATTCCTTGGCCCAGACGAGCAGTTGATGCGTGTTGACACCGTAACCGAATCGGGCGTTCGGCGCGATCAGCGTGAGCATCGGAACCGATGCGGTCGCCGTACCACGATTGATCATGTAGGTTTGCATCCGTGAGGTACTGGACGGAAGCTCGGCGAGCATCTGGTCGACCATCGCCCGGACCTTCTGCTGATCGGCAGTTCGTCCCCAAACAACGAGTTGGCCCGGGACGCCGCTCGGCAGAATAATCGTTTCAGGAAGAGCCGTTCGGATCGACTGCACGGCGTAAGTGATTTGCACCATCGGAATGTCGCTCAAGTCGTAAGCGATCGGCAACTTTTCCGTTTCCGTGGGACGCGGCACGTCGAACTCGGCGATGTTTTTCGCGATCTTCGCTTGAATTTCCGGCGTTGCGCTGACGATCAAGTCGCCGGTATCACGGCGCAACGTCATGGCTGCTTCGGTAACGGGATAAATCCTCGCCAGGACCAGATATCCTTCGCCGATCGGGACATGCTTGAAAACGTACGTTTTCAACACGGGATCGGGATATGCTTCGGCGACCGTCTTGAGCATTTCAGCCATCGCGGCATGATCGGCGGGACAAGCCCACGACAGGATTTCGTCGGCGCTCGAGGCGAATGT
>JAVBPI010000156.1:0-3393 GCA_031549705.1 Thermoguttaceae bacterium | reverse complement strand
GTCGCCCTCTCCTTTCTCGGCTGCACGGAGAAAAAAGAAGGGGGCGGTCGCGAAATCTTGAACGTGTCGTATGATCCGACACGTGAACTGTACGAGCAGTACAACAAGCTATTCGTGGAGCACTGGAAGGAATTGAAGAAGGAAAACGTCACGGTGAAGCAATCGCACGGCGGTTCCGGGGGACAGTCGGTGAACGTGATCCAAGGGCAACCGGCAGACGTCGTGACGCTGGCGCTTTCACACGACATCGACCAGATTGCGACGAAAGCGAAGCTCCTGTCGGATGACTGGCAGGGGAAGCTGCCGCACAACAGTTGTCCGTACACGTCGACGATCGTGTTCATGGTCCGCAAAGGGAATCCGAAGAACATCAAGGACTGGGACGACTTGGCGAAGCCGGGTCTGGAAATCATCACGCCGAATCCAAAAACTTCCGGCGGCGCCCGTTGGAATTACCTCGCGGCGTGGGGATACGTGCTTAAAAAGGAGTTGGGAGACCTCAAGTCGCTCAAGGACCCGGCGAAAGAGGGGGACGTGAACAAAGCGAAGGATAAAGCGCGTGAGTTCGTGAAGAACATGTTCAAGAACACGAAGTCGCTCGATACTGGGGCGCGGGGTTCGACGCAACGGTTCGTGAGCAGCAAGAGCGGCGATGTGCTCCTGGCGTGGGAGAACGAGGCGCTGTACTTCCAGAAAATGGAGCCGGCGGAAGGGTTCGAAATCGTGGTGCCATCGATCACGATTCTCGCCGAGCCGCCGGTCGCGGTGGTCGACAAGAACGTCGACAAACGGGGAACCCGGGACATTGCGGAAGAGTACCTAAAGTTTTTGTACGAACCGGCCGCTCAGGAAATCGCCGCGAAAAACTTCTACCGTCCGTCGGACAAAAGCGTCATGGAAAAGTTTTCGGACGTTTTCCCGAAAGCGGAGACGTTCACCTTGGAAGACGTATTCGGCTCTTGGGCGACGGTGCAGAAGGAACATTTTAATCGGGACGCGATCTTCGACCAAATCATGACGGAAAACGCCAAATAATTTATTTAGCCGGTACTCCGCGATTTAACTGGGCAAGGTGGTCGCAAATTGCGACCTCAAGTTCAGAATCGCCCGCCGCATCGAAAACCTGGCGCGGCGGGCGAATCGAAAAAACGTGGTTTTTCCGTCCCCTCTCCCTCGGGAGAGGGTTAGGGTGAGGGGCGTTCGACGTTGTTATTGGCTTAACGAGGAATAAAATGAACACTCTTGCAGAAAACATTCAATTCGGCGGCAATGTTTACAATGCCTTGTGCAAAAGAAGAGTCATGCCGTGCGGAATGATTTATTGCAACGGTGGCTGGACAATCAAAATTCCGAGAAAATTACCCATCCGCGACGGTGTTCTTCTTGTTGTTTACATTGGCCCGTCATGTATGTTGGAGATTCGAAAAATTTCCGTTTGGGGACGTTGGCTTTACGATAAACTTCTCGACGAAATTGATTGCTCTCGCTTGGACGATTCTAAAACAAGTCTCAACATGGTTTGTGATTTAATCGAGAAACACCATCGCCCTTCAAAATAGTTTACGTTTTCATTTTCTCGACGCACAGAACCCCTCACCCTAACCCTCTCCCGAGGGAGAGGGGACAGTATAGTAACGATTTTTCAGGGTAATACCTTTTCATGTCCTCGAATTTTCGCCGACGGAGTGTGTTGCCGGGCTTCGGCCTGACGTTGGGACTCTCCGTGGTTTACCTGAGCCTGATCATTCTGCTGCCGCTGTCGGGACTGTTCGCGACGGTGATCGGCATGTCGCCGTCCGTCTTTTGGAAAACGGTTTCGGATCCCCGCGTCGTGGCATCGTTCAAGTTGACGTTCGGCGCTTCGCTCCTTGCCGCATCACTCAACGCCGTCTTCGGATTCGTCGTCGCCTGGGTTCTTGTACGGTATAAATTCTGGGGCCGCCGATTCGTCGACGCCATGGTCGATCTGCCGTTCGCGCTGCCGACCGCCGTGTCGGGAATCGCGCTTGCCGACATCTATTCCAAACACGGTTGGATCGGTCGGTTCCTGCCGTTCGAAGTCGAAGGAACCCGGCTCGGCGTTCTCGTTGCGCTAACGTTCATCGGCCTGCCGTTCGTGGTGCGGGCGATGCAACCGGCGATTCAGGATATCGAAGGGGAACTCGAAGAAGTCGCCGCGAGTCTCGGAGCGAGTCGGTTCCAGACGTTCGTGTACGTCATCTTTCCGACGGTGTTTCCCGCTTTGGTAACAGGTTTCGCGATGGCGTTCGCCCGGGCTCTCGGAGAGTACGGCTCCGTGATCTTCATCGCCGGTCAGGTTCGGATGAAAACGGAAATCGTTTCGCATCTGATTCAAGAGAGCCTTCTCGAAGACGACGGCGTGATGTTCGCTTCCGCAATCGCGATCACAATGCTCGCCGCGTCGTTTGCAACATTGTTTTTGATCAACATGGTACAGTTATGGGGAAGACGGGGGCAAGGGTAAACGCCGTGAAAATCGAGCATATTATAAAACATGAGCACCGGCAAATCCGCGATGCGACGACGGAGCCGCTCTGGGTGCGAATGCTCCTGATCCTCACGGCGATTGCGTTCCTGACGTCGTTCCTGCTGCTGCCGCTGTTGTGCGTTTTCGTCAAATCGTTTTCGGACGGAATCGCTGAATTTTGGATATCGCTCACGAAACCGAACGCGCTTGCGGCGATTCGGTTGACGCTGTTCACGGCGGCGGTCGTGGTTCCGATCAATATCGTGTTCGGCGTCGCGGCGGCGTGGTGTCTCGGTAAATTTCAATTTCGGGGAAAGGGATTCCTGCTGACGCTGATCGACGTTCCGTTCGCCGTGTCGCCGGTGATCGCCGGATTATTGTTCGTTTTCCTTTTCGGTGCGCAAACCACGATCGGCGGTTGGCTCAACTCGCACGACATTAAAATTCTATATGCAGTTCCGGCAATTGTGATAGCGACGATGTTCGTCACATCACCGTTTGTCGTGCGCGAATTGCTTCCAATCATGCAGGCGCAGGGAACCGAAGAAGAACTCGCCGCCCGGGTCCTCGGTGCGCGCGGCTTGCAAATCTTTTGGCGTGTTACGCTCCCGAACATCAAATGGGGCTTGCTCTACGGAGCTATTTTATGTAACGCAAGAGCGATGGGAGAATTCGGCGCGGTCGCCGTGGTTTCCGGAAGGACCGGAGGCGATACGATGACGTTGCCGCTTTATATCGAATTGACGCATCTGGAATATCCTGCATCGGCCCCGTTTGCGCTCGCTTCGGTCCTCGCGATGCTCGCCATCGTCACGCTGATCGTCAAGACGGTCGTCGAAATGAAAACGAAAAAAGAAGAATAGATTCACGAGCTGCGACCTGCGGTCGCAGAGTGAGATCGTTTA
>JAVBPI010000099.1:0-38497 GCA_031549705.1 Thermoguttaceae bacterium | reverse complement strand
CTGCATGTCCCGCAAGAGCGGTTCGGGATCGTTGCGTTCGAGGTTTGTGAGCCGTCGAGTACAATCCGGACACGCGGACAAATGCGACTCGATTTCCTCTTCCCGCCCGTCATCGAGACGCCCGGAGGCGAAAAGCCGAAGCGTGTCTTCGTCGGGATGGGGCATTGGAGTGAAAGCTGAAACGGAAGGGAAAATAGCCGGAATCTACATTATACCGTTTCGTTTCGGAATTTTCTTCTACCCCCGCCCCCTAATTTTATGGCTACGAGTTACACATTGGCGTTTTATTCGGCAGCCGGATTTTACCAAATCTTGATCGTCGAATCGTGACTCGCCGTGAAAAGAAGTTTATCGTTTCTTGAAAAACCGACCGAGTGAACACAATCGTCGTGTCCCTCGAAACAATATAACTCCTTGCCGGATTCAATTTCCCATAATCTTGCCGTTTTACCAAGACTGCCCGATAGGACATGTTTTCCGTTACGAGTAAAACAGGCTGAAAGTGTTTTGTCGACGTGACCTCTGAGAATCTGTCAAGTTTCTTCGCTTACGCTTTACGGTGACCTTTGTTTTCATGAAGGCGACCTGCTTATATCGGTCCATTGGGATTTTTGACGTATTTTTCTGTTCCGATGTGACACAAGTACAAGTATAGCGGAACGACGGACAACACAATTATGAAGACACCGGGAAGAGGAACTCCTTGAACGATGAGTCCGAAAAACAACACGGCCGTTGGCAAAAGTGCCCAAGGATAGACTTCGGAATCGGGTGCCAAACACGGAACCACCAAAGGAAACGCCGTCATCAAAATGAAAAGGATAAATCCATAAATGATTGGCATACCCGCCAATAAAACGATACTGCTGAATGCTGCCAATACTCCGAGGCGACAAGATGGCATAGACGCCGTCGTTTTTCCTCGAAAAAATCCTTTTCAATCATATACTCTCGCCATTCAAGAGCCGGAGGAAGATTCCTCTTCACTTCATCTGGAATCCAATCCTTTTCCGCCCACTCTTCGTTTTCGAGCCAGTTCTCACCGCATAATTCTTCGATTTCATCATACAAAGCGTTCACCTTGGCGAGGTTTTCGTTTTTCCTTGCCTCCAGCATACTATTGAACTTCCGACATATCTGCGTTTGGTTTTTAGCTTCTTCAATTTCCTTGAGTTTCTGGAAAACTTCTTTATGTAGAGCAGATATTTCACTTTGAAGCCTCCATTTTTGTCGTTCGATTTCCGCAAGGATCGACCGCAACTGATCCGTCGCATTCATCTCGAATATTCGGACCTGTTTCGTATCGTCATTGTTAACTTCGTACATTCTTTTACGCAACTCGTCAATTCGATTTCGTTCCGATGTTATCAGAAAATCTTCCAGCTTTTTGTTGATTTCATTGAACAGAGCGATGGCCTCGTCTTTGAGATTCCATTTCCGATCGCGGATTTTTTTCATGGTTGAACGAAAGAATGCTTCTTTGTTATCCCCGGAAAATATGTCGGCATCTCGACGAATTGTTTCGATTTGAAGTCTTTCATCATCAAGCATTTGCTTTTTTTCGATGGAAATGATTTCGTCTAATTTTTTCCGAATCTTTTCAAGCAAAGTAGCGGCTCGCGGCAACTTCCAGCGTTTGGATGACAACATGGAAATGAGCTTTTCATATTGGATTTTGGCCTCCGAAGTGTTGCCATTTACTGAATGAACGTGGTCGGACGATACGAGCCTCACACTTTGTTTGCTGGACAGCCTGACAAGCAGAACGATTGATTATGCCGATATAATGCAACGGTTCCTTTCGTGGATCGACGGGGGGAAATATACGGCTCACGATGAAGTATTCGATGTCGGAATTGCAACGCGAAAAGCCTTGCATCGTTTCAGAAATGGAGCGGAACCGCTTGAATGCGGCGGCACTTCGGAACGCGACAACGGAAACGGTTCATTGATGCGGATACTTCCGCTCGCATTTTATCTCTATGCGATCCCGAAAGAATGGTTGAACCAACTTGCTCGACGGGACTACATTGAGAAACTTTGTGAAGACTTTTATCGTTCGCTATCTTGAGACGACAGCAGAATCGGCGAAATACTTGCACTGTTGGCCACATGAAAGATTTGCCGCCAAAACAGACGATTGTCGGGACGAAAAATGAATATGACGTTTTGATCGCTCCCGTCCCTGTTTTACAGAATTCCGCCGCGATTCTCTGCTGGAAAAAGAAGGTACTACGAAGTTGTCGTTTCCGCCGCTCCCGACGACAGGCCACCACAGAAGCGATTTGGCGGCGATTTTTCGAGGTTGGGATATAACGCCGATTCGTCCCACCGTTCGCTTACACGCGATTTGGGGAGGTTTTGGGCGGTAAATCCGGGGTTCGATCCGATTTTCGCTGGTTTGTGGGTATCAGGACGATTACGATGTTTTACGATGTTTGGAAGTCGAAAACGAGGTATATCCCTATTCACAATAATACAAGATGATATACAATGATAGTATCGTTTGGGCCTTAAAAACAAGGCTTTTTGTCGAAAACGCCAACAAAACCAGTTTCAATAGTTTATGCAACGAAAAATAACCAAAACGCTTTCCTAAACCGTAGGTCACAGGTCCGAATCCTGTCGGGGGTAGTTTGTAAAGTCTGAAGAAGGCAATCTTTGCGGCGTCGACCAGCATCTTTATCGGAACGGTAAAGATGCTGGTGGTGACGAGTTTGGTGCAAGACAAAACGGGTCGATATTCTATCGGACACTTGGGGGAAACAGCGAGTATCGAAAGATGTCGATCCATCGCCCCTTGTCGTTCAACTGCTTTTCGTTGCGCGATCGATGAAGCGGTCGAAAAATAGATTTCTGACGCCGACTTTGCCGAAAAGTCTCGATTTACTCTCTTGCCTTGCCATGGGCTGAATATATCGTTCTGGCCATCATTCCACGACCGGAAATGCCGAAATCCGCAATCTCGCCGCTCCCATTGGAATCAGTTCGATTTCATCGAGCGGCTCCTTGGACTTGACCGGACTCGGCGGCATCGGGGCACATAAACCGTACTGGTCGATCTTCCAACCGGGAATTTTTTTCCCTTTGTGTTTGATGGAAAGCGGTACCGCATCCGGCGTCCACGGATAATTGTCGGCAGGCCATGACTTGCGTTCAACGGTCAGGAAATCATTCTCGCCCAACCGCCTGGCAATTTTGATTCCATAATTCCAATCGGAATCGGGATGAATTTCATACGACGGCCATTGCGACTCGTCGGCGCCTTGCTGCCAACCGGAATCGCCGATCGCCGTTTGGCGACTGCTCGTTTTTTCGTAACGCTCCTTGATCTTGAGCGAGAACGTCAGTGGACCGTAATCGATGCTCACGCAACCCTTGTTCTGTTGCCATGTCCTCAACGAAATCGACATCGGCATTATAATCGTCACGTTATCGCCGTTCTTCCATGCCCTGTCTATTTTGACATACTTTTGCGGCTCCGTTGCCATCTTGACATCCTGTCCGTTGATCGCGAGTTTCATTTCGTCGCACCATTTCGGCACGCGGAGATACAACGGAAACGCGACGTCTTTCGGCGTGCCGATTGTCAACTTGACCTGTTCCTCGAACGGATATTTCGTTTCGGATTTGATCGAGACTTCCGCACCGTCGGCGACTTTCGCCGTGACCGTGGAAGCGTTGTACAGAATCGCGGCAAGTCCGTTGTCCGGGGTCGCCATCCAAAGATGTTCGACGTAATACGGCCAGCCGTGGGCATGGTTGTGCTGGCAACAACGGCAACTGAACGGATTCATCATCATGAACGGGCCGTTGTTCTGGATGCCCGGACTGTGATTCTTGCTGTCGCCCGTCACCTGGTTCGGCGACGTGATATAACGTAACGCCTTGAAGTCCGGCATGACGGCCGCCGGATAACAGTTGAACGCGACGTCTTCGCAGTTGTCCGCCCAAGAGGGATCGCCGGTCATCCGAACGAGGAACATGTCGCTCGACATCTGTTCGACCATGCCGCAGGTTTCAACGCCCTGCCGCGGATCGACGTACCCCATTCGGGCGTTTTCGTCAGCACCGAACATGCCGCCGGGAACCTGTCCGAAACAAGCCCGGACCAGCCATTGGTTATTGTATGTCGCCTGTTTGTGCCAATCCTGTTTCGAATACATCCACCAGGTCGCCGGTTCCCGGAAACATTGGGCGACATTCACGTTATGCCAATTGGGAAGCGTCGACTGCTGCATCCAGTTCGCGGTGTTCCGGTGAATCTTTCCCGCGACATCGAGCAGGAATTTATCGCCGGTTTGGTTGTAAAGCCAGAAGCAACTGAAGAGCATGTCGCCGCCTCGGCTGTTCTCCCAATACGTCTTGAGGAATTTTTGTTCCGGATACGTTTCAATAAAACGAAAATACTTCGTCATGAAATCGAGGACGCGATTTTGTTCGACGGAATCCCCTTTTTGACCGCAATATTCGTAATACGACTGCATGATGAAAAGGACAAGCATGTTCGGCCAGAGATCCATTCCCTTTTCCGCTTCCGGATTGCCGGGACCGAAGAAACCGTCTTCGCGTTGACTTTTGTAAATTCCCTCGATCCAGACTTTCGTTTCGGCGAGCATCTTTTCGTCGTCGAGGAGATACGCAAGATTTCCGTAACCCTTGAGCCAATAGGGAACCTCTTCCCAACCGTGCTTGCCCCCTTTCGTGAGCCAAGCGTTGTCCCTCTTGTCGAGCCAACGGCTGATTTCACCGAGGTGTCCGGTCAAACCGTTCCGTTGAAGTTCGAGATAACGACCGATCCATCCTTCCGCCTTGATCGCACCGACGGGTAGTTTCAGGAACGGCGACGGTTCCAGCGGCTCGCGATTGCCGACGTAAAAGATTTTGCCGCTACCCGCCGACGGACGGTCGACGCAGACGATTTCCTGTGCAAAAACAGACGGCAAGGCGAGCAATGCCGTGATGCAGAGCAAAACAATTCGATGTTTCATGAGAGTTTTATTGGCCCGAGCGTAAGCGAGGGCGATATGGTGTTGGGAATGGGTTGGTGAAAGGTCGGATTGTCCCTTGCTGATGCTTGGGACCGGTACGTTGAAATGAGCCATCAACCGACGAGCCGGATCTGCTTACATTCGGTTCGTCGGGAGGAAATCGTCGATTCCGATTGTTAAACAGGCCTATTCGACGGTCCATTCGTAAAGACCGCTCGAAAAATCTGTCGGAAGCGTGACTTCAAGTCGGATTGATCGAATGGAAACAGGGGGGAATTCAACCTCGTGCAATTTTTTCTTTTCCGTACCATAGCGAAAAGATTCTTTTAAGTCAACAGGCTTCCATTCATTTCCGTCCAAATAAGTCAAACGCCAAGAGGCCGGGACACGGCAGTTTCCCGTTCCGGTGTCGTCGAACCAATAGACGCTCGACTTTGTAATCGTAACAGGTTTTTCGAAATCGTACCGGATCCATTCGACGGTTCCCAAGCGGGGCCACCAATCGAAATGGGGAACGTGGGGACGGTTCTCATTCGGAACGAGACCGTCGTGAACATCTTTCAAGCGTTCCGGCATCCGATCCTTCGGGCGAGCAAAAGACGTGGTACTCTTCGGTGAGTATTTGGGGGGAAGCGATACGGAATTTTCGTTTCGGCTCATCCAAACCTGCATTGTTCCATCGTTGCGATTCCCCCAAACGGGATAAGGAACGGCGACGGCCCGCACATTTTGTTTTTGTATTTCGCCATTTTCGTTCCGTTGCAGGCGAGCGGCGTCGATTTCAACGACTTCGGAATCTCCCAATGCGGGACGAACCGCAACGATAGGATTGAGCGATTTCGTTTCGGCGTCGACGATCAAGTTGAAAACGCCGTCCTTGTTGTCACACCCCTCGAAGCAATAGACGAGGGGTCCTTTTTCCAAAGCGACCCGATCCCGGTCGTCCACGACGCGTTCGTCGCAAAGAACACGGACAAGAGGCATTGCGAAATCAATTTTAACTTGATCGCCGGACTTCCAATTTCTTTTTACGAAAACGAAACCTTTTTTTGCGTCGCAAGGAACGGTTTCTCCATTGACGGTGATTTTCGGCGGATGAGACAGAATGGTCTCGATGTCCTTTTTTACGTAACGGTATAATTCGCTCGGGACCGGTTTGCCCGTTGCCCAACCGGGGATTCGAAGGGCAAGTGTCCATTCTCCTTCATTTTCGGGCGCGACGTTCAAGAGAACGTTTCCTTGATTCGGAAATCCGCTTTGCATGTCGAGCTTGACGTTACGGTCTCCCATCCGAACGGTCGCCTGATTGGCAATGTAGAGTCCGACGTAAAGTGTGTCGCCGGACGTCGCGTTATTCTCGACGGCATAAACGTACCCCCCGAGCGAAGCGACGAATCGCATCAGGTTTTGCGGACAACAGGCGCAACCGAACCAGGGAGCACGGACGTATCCCCCGTGAGAAGCGAGCGGGTTCGGATAGAAGAAATGATCGCCGCTCAGCGATACGCCGGAAATCAGGGCGTTGTAGATCGTCCGTTCCAAAACGTCGTAATACTTGGCGTCCGGATCGGCCAAGAACATTCGGTGGTGCCAGTAAGAACCGCCGATTTGTGCACAGGTTTCGTTGTAGGTTTCACCGACGAAATTCCGTAACACGAAATTGTCCGCGAACGCTTCGCCGTGCGGAGTTCCGCCGAGTCCGCCGGTCAAGGCGAGTTTTTTTGTAACGACATTATCCCAGATTTTTTTCAAGGCGTCGAACGACTTTTCATCGTTGCACAGAACGGCGGTATCGGTGGCGCCGGCATAGTAGTAGGTTGCCCGGACGGCGTGACCGACGGCTTCATCCTGTTCAACGAGCGGTTTGTGGTCCTGCGAGTAAGGACCATACATCGCCTTGGGGTTCGGATTACGACTGTTTCTCAAGTCGGAGCGCCCGCGCATGTCGACAAAAAATTTGGCGAGATCGAGATATTCCTTCTTATTCGTAACGCGGTAAAGTTTGACGAGGCCCATTTCGATGACTTCATGACCGGGAACGTCCTGGATTTGGTCCATGCCCGGTCCGAAGGTTTTTACCAACATATCGGCGAGCTTGGTCGCGATGTCGAGAAAATTGTTCTTTCCCGTTGCAATATGATGGGCGGCGGCCGCCTCGAACAGATGTCCGGCGTTATACAATTCGTGGCTCCTTGCAAGCAATCCCCATCGCTCGCTGTTGGTCCAGTCCTTGACTTGTTTCGACGTTTTGTCGCCGCACGTGAGAGGTGTGTACAGATATCCGTCCGGCTGCTGGGCGGAAGCGACGATCGCGATCAAATGATCGAGATAAGCGTCCATTTTCGGGTCGGGGTTCACCGCCATATCGAACGAGGCCGCTTCAATCCCCTTGTAGATGTCGGTATCGTTGAAAACGGGCGTGACATAGTGATAACCTTTGGGAGCGTTTCCGGCGACGAGTCTGAAATTGTCGACTCGTCCCGTCTTTTCACACTGTTCGAAAGCAAATGGAATCGAATGTTTTCGATTGATTTCCTGGCGGGGCCTCCAGAATCCATCCTTGAGTTTCACATTCGGAAATTCAACGGGTTTGACGGAATAATCACTCCCCCAAACGGAAGCGGTCATCCATAAAAGAACGATGACAGATAAAACACGACGAGTCATAATTGGATTCCGGGTGAGAAGAAATACAAACATACGATAAACAGAACAATATTTCAAGTGTGCCATCGAAAATCGCAAGGCGTATGGCAATGCGATTTTCGATGCGTCAAGGTTGCGGATTGTCATTATTGACGATACGGCAACCGAAGACGCCGCCGGCGCTATTGTTCGGCTTCGCCATAAAACGAACGACGACTTTATTCCGTTTCGCGGTCAATCCGATGGGGATCGGATAACCGACGTCGAAAAATTCGTTCGGTTTTTGGGCTTTGAGCGATTCCGTCGCGATGTGATCACCGTCGATCAGAATGTCAAACGTCCGATTTCCGGTGTCGCTTCCCCAATACGTACAGACGAGTTTTTGCGGTTTTTCCGGATCGACTTTCATTTCGAACGAGAACCATCCGCCGTTTCGGGCATCCCTCCATTTTCTTCCGAAGGCTTCCCCGACAACGGTCCGTTCTCCGGTCAGGTTGTGATCGCGTTCCGGTTGCATTTCGCCGATCCGTAAACGGTCCACGGTTTGTCGCTCTTCGTTGGCGAGAAGTTCCTGCCGGCGTTTGTATTGAACTTCATGTTCCTTCCATTTCGTTTCTGAAAAAAGATCGAAGTAAACGGCATAACGTCGATGATGCATCCGGTAGAACGGAATGAACTTCAAAGGTTCCGGTTTCATAACGCTTGTCGACTCAAAGGTAAGCGGGGTGTCGCTCACGTTGCGCAGCCAAGACTCGGGAGTACGGTTTGAAGAAATAACGACGGGGATATCGACGGCGTTCCGCTCTGCACAAAGACATTTTTCATGATGTGCGTGTGGAGCGAGTTCGGAAACAAGCGGCTGTTCGGGAGAGCCCAGATCGGCGGCAAGAAGAACCGGTCCGTAAAATATCGCAACACGATCGGGATTGTCCGGCATCGACTCGGCACGAAGGGAAAGCGGCAAACGCAAACTCGCTTTTCCGGAGGATGTCGCGGAGGATACCGGTTCAATTCGTTCGTTCAAGGCATCGGATAATTCGTTCAAGATATCGACGCGGTTTGAGGAAGCCCGCTCGGCGGCCGGCGGCGAGGTCGACTTTGTACCCGGTTCAAGCTCCACGACATCCTGTTTGTTTTTTGTCCAAAAATTTTCGCGGACGAGACGGAATTTTTCCGTTCCTGTGTATTCCCATTCGACGGCAACTCTTTCCGAGGAAGGAAAATCGGTCGCGATACGGAGTCGCAGTCCCTTTTCCTTCCAATCCAATTCCGCGGCGACGGGAAGATTGAGTCGGATAACGTTCACGCCGTCCGCCGTTTTTTCGTAACTGAAGACGGATTCGCCGTACTTGGCGTGGTTTTCCATTCCGGTGCCCTGACAACAGGAAAACGTCCGATGAGCCGGTTCGAAAAGGGGAATATAAGACTTGAACAGGCCGGATTGGAGCGGCGTGAAGTAAACGACACGACCTTCCAGCGGCTCTTGTGAGGCGAGAATGTGATTGAAAAGAGCCCGTTCAATGTAAGCGGCGTACTTTGAGTCGCCCGTCCATGTGAAGAGGTGCCGACTCAGCCGAATCATGTTGTAGGTATTGCATGTTTCCGTCGTTTCAGGGCCGAGCCGATCATTCAATTTGTCCGGCGGACCGAAATGTTCGTTCATGCTGTTTCCACCGGTCACGTAACTGTGATGATTGACCACGCGGTCCCAGAAGAATTCGACCGTTTTTCGATACGATTCCTTGCCGGTCAACTCGTAAAGTCGGGCCAGACCGATGATTTTCGGAATCTGGGTGTTCGCGTGCTTGCCGGGAAGTTCGTCTTTCCCTGCCGCAAGCGGATCCAGCACGGCGTGATGATAAAATCGTTCGGAAAGATCGAGGTATTTTTTTTCGCCGGTGATCGCGTAAAGTTCCGCCAGGACTTCATTCATTCCTCCGTGTTCGCAATGCAACATTTGCTCAAACTTGCGGTCGTCGAGTCCTTTTGTCGTTTCAATCGCCCAGTCGGCAAGTTTCACGGCGACATCAAGAGCTCGGTCGTTTTGGCAATAACGATAGGCATCGATCAGTCCGGCGAAGAGTTTGTGGAGCGTATACCACGGAACCCAACCACCGTTGAGGTCGAACCCTTTGGAACGAACATCACCGCGCGCGATTTCGGAAAAAATACGTTTCGCTTCCGGAATTGCCGTTACCAATCCGTCCTTGCCGGCCATCTGACATTCGGAAAGATCGCGGACGATATAATCGACTTTTTCCTTGAGACGGGAATCTCCTGTCGCCGCGTACATCAACGAACAACCGGAAAGATAGTGTCCCAAGGTGTGCCCGGCAACGCCGCGGGATTCCCAACCGGGATAGTTTTCGGCCTTGGGAGAAAGGCCCGCGTTTTTGCGGAACCATGCCAGCAATCGATCCGGCTCGACCGCCAGTAAATAAGCTTGGGAGCGGTCTTGGGCGTCTTTGAAGGGACCGGCCAGAAGACGAACCTCTTCCAAGGGAAACCCCTTCGCGACACCGACGACAGGCTCCTTGATTTTCTGTTTCATCTTTCCGTCCGTCCAGTCCGCGAAGCAGGGAAGAGTGGCGAAAAAAAGAATAAGGGGCAACGTCGTCGATCTCGTCGTTCGTATCATGAAAACGCGTGTCAAAAAGGGGGATGTCGACTTTGCCGAACCGCCGAACATCGTTCGACGGGGCTGGCGAAAAAAGACTTCGGTCAGTTTTTCTCGTCGATGACGAAGGGAATGTCATCGTTCCATCCGATTTTCACGCGGGAAAGGAACCAAGTCGCACCCTTTTGATCATTACCTTGATAAAACAGATACGTTTGACCGTCGTCGTCGACGAACACGCCTGGGTGACCGCTTTCGGAGGAATTCCACGAACCTTTCTCGCCGTTGGGAATGAAGGGAACGTCCCAAAGACGGGTCCAATGAATACCGTCGTCACTGTGGGCGACGCCGATTTGCTGAGGATCGTTATTGTATCCACCGGCATAAAACATGACGAGCTTGTCACCGCGTTGGCAGACGGTCGTCGCCTCGATGCATTTCGTCTCCCAAGGAAGTTCCGGAAATAAAATCGCTCCGTCGTAGGCTTGCGTCCAAGCGTCGGGACCGAGTTTATTGGCGGGATCTTTCAATCCTTCCGGATCGGCGGTGGCGACGACGGTTTTTTGGAACTCCCATTTTTTATCGCGGGTCGCGGCATAGAGAAACAATTTTCCCTTGAAGATAAAAACATCGGCGTCGATGGCGCGGCCGTTGGACCACTCGCCTTGAGTGCGGAAGATCGGATTTTGGGGATGCGGTGTAAAGTGAATGCCGTCGTCCGACCAAGAGTAGCAAATGGCGTCTTTTTCCGCATTGCCGAAGGACTGATAGAAGAGATGGACGCGACCGTTGAAGACGCGGGCACAGGGGGCGCAGGTTCCTTTTTGATCGCATTCCTGCTCCGGGATGATTTGGTGAATGCGCTTCCAGTGAACGAGATCGTCGCTTTCGGCGATACCGGTGGTCCAACCGTACGGTTTCTTTTCCTTGGTGTTCGGCGGAAGGGAGAAGTACATCAGGTAACGTCCCTTGAAGCGGATGACGGTCGGATCTTTGGAAAAGGGTTTGCCTTGTTGTTCGGAGTCCGCCCATTTCATGAGCGGGTTTTTGAGGGCGGCGAGGTTTGGCGAGGTGATCCATTTCGTTCCCGGTTCGACGGGTTTCAGGATCGACGGGTGCTCGGCTGCCAAGAGTGAAAAAGCGAGGAGACACGCGACCAGAAAGCCGCCGCCGAGAATGGTTTTGTTTTGCATGGAATTGGGGGAGAAAAGGTGTCTGTCAAAACAAAAACCGGAGAAGGGCCTTCGGTTCGGCTCGGTCCCCGGTCGCTTCGAAAAACCGTTGCACAAAAGCGTTGCGAAAACGGACGGTACGAATTATTCCGATTTCAAGTCGAACGTGAACTTCCGATTCGACGCGGAAACGTCGACGATCGAAGTCGATTTTTTGTTGCATGATTCCGGCAGGTACTGTTCCTGAGAGATGATCGGTTCATCGCTTTCTTCAATTTTCATGGGTTGTCCATCCCTGAATCCATAACATTGAACCACCATTTTTCCCGGGATGCCGCGGGCTTTAAAGGTTCCTCTGACGATTGGTCCACCGAAGTTGGCTGTCTTACCATCCTTGGGAATAAAGGTGATCGCCCCCTTTTCAATCGGCGTGCCATTGAAAGTAACCGTTCCGGAAACTTCGAATCGACCATCGGTATTGCCGCAACCATAGGCGCCAACGAGGAAAGAAGAGAGAATCAGTAAAAACAAATACTGTCGTTTCATGATCATATTTTTCGAGTGGTTTCATCTCAGTTTCAAGCGTTAACTCGGGGAAATCACCCCCCGCACCCCCTTGGCGAACGAATCGGCAATGGACCTTTCGCTATAGGGTGGTTTTATCTTGGCCGTTGGCGGTCGAAAGTGCCTGCCAAACATCCCAACTGATATCGTCCGAGACGAATCTTCCCGAAGCGTCGCAATGGGTGGCGTTGACACCGCCGACATGATAGCTTCTTGGCGTATATCGGGCTTGTGGCCAACTGGTATGGTCACCGGGATTGGCTGGCGTGACCTGTTCACACATGGCACGGTCAGTGGGAAGATCCTGTTCGGTAAATGCAAAACGTGGATCGAAGTCGGGACCTATGGAATTGGGAGTATACCAAGCGGTAAAGATCGCGCCATACCCCGACATGGTTGCCGAATAATGCCCCCTCCAACTGGAGGCCCCTTTATACTGATTGATCAAGACTTCGGAAAGCATCAACGTGTTGCTGGTACCGTCTCCAATTTGCTCCAGAGTTTTGAAGGTATCATCTCTAAAAGGCGCGCCTTTATTATCAATTTCAACGCCATCTCGGTCAAGGTTCTCTTGACCGCAATTCGTGTTGCCGTAATTTGCGACGACGCTATGGTAGCGATGGTTCCAATTGGTGCTGGCGTACTCGCCGATGTTGCCGCTATCTGCAGGGCAATCATAGGGCGGAATAATGGCGTTACGGACAAGATTATGATTGACAAGCTGACTTCCAACCGTCACTTGGCCGGTTCCGCTTATTGCTTGACCAAGCATATCTCTGGCAACATAAGCATACAAATGCGACTGATCCAAATAGGGAAGGATGCGAACGAAACCCGACCATCTGTTGCAAGAAATACCAGCCATGTTATTATTGGCGCCGGTGTTTCTCATGTATGTCATCATAGGAAGGTATTTCATCGCCCCATGATAATTGTGCATGGCCAAAGCAACCTGACGCAGATTGTTGGAGCACTGCGACCTTCTGGCCGAGGCACGTGCCGCTTGAATGGCCGGAAGTAAAAGAGCAATGAGAACTCCGATGATCGCAATCACGACCAAGAGCTCCACGAGTGTAAATCCGCGTGTTTTTTTCATAATATGATTCCCATGTAAGATTGTATGACGATAATGATCTGCGGAGTGGAAACCACTGTGCAGAGTGCGACGGTAAAAATGGATTACTTTCCTGCAGCCGGTTTTTGCACGGTGATGTCGAACTTCCTCATCCCTTTTTCCACCTTGCAGACGATTCCTGATTTTGTAGGATCCTCAAATTTGGGGTCAATCAAAATATCCTTCTTTCCGAAATCGTCCGTGGAATTGGCCCCGAGAATAATAACGGCATAGTCTCCCGGTTTGATTCCGTCCTTCGCATGAATCGCTCCTAAAACGTAGTGTCCCTTGGAATCGATGTCACCTTTCGCCTGATAGTTTTCTTGACGAAAACAGACGATGCCCTGAGTTAAAGGAGAACCATCCTCAAACGTCACCGAACCGGACAAGGGAACTTGGCCGTTACTGCAACCGCATATGACGGTCAACACTAAAGAAGCAAACAACAAGGAACGGCAAAGCGGTTTTTTTGTCATGAGCAGATATAATAAACAAAACGAATGTTGGTATACATTGAATAGGCCGACACATTATTGGAAGTCGGTGATGATGCCTCCATCACACACATGTCCAAGTTTTGCAAGGAGTGACATGGAACCGGCATTCGTCGAATCATTGGATGTATCCCCGGAAGAACTGGGAATCGAGACTGACAACGGATGAACAGTGCCATCACCCAACAGGAAGATGCAAATACCGGGATGCGTCCCTCCCCAGTTGGGTTGATCCGCGTTGTTATCCTGTTCACGTTGTGCGTTGTTGTCGGAACGTTCATCGGCGCTTTGAGCCATATTTCCCCAAAACGATTGGGCGGATGCCTGAGTATTCCAACCACCTGTCACCAATACTGAACAATCACGGTGGTTTCTGCGGTCACCGCCTGTAACACTCACACAATTTCCGACACGACCAGCGGTTATATACTTTTCGCCGACAATGATCTGGTTGCTAGTTCCATCGGACCACCAAGCCATCGTGTCACGAGGTTCCCACTTGGTGAAGATAGTCGTATCCGGCAGGATTGCGGGACGGAACGGACCTCGCAACCCCTCAACGGATCCGGCCGATCCGCCTGACGACAAAGCCGTAGTAGTATTGCGTGGATCGGTTATTGCTTGCCACCCCCCCCAACCGACACCGGTAAAGCCCACGACAAACGCATAGTCTCCTTGGGTTCCGTAGGTCCCCGAATCGGCCTGAAATTCCGGGTCGGTAGCATTCAATGTCTGCGTGGGGCCATCACTGAAAAGCTCTTGTTTCGCCCGCCTCGTCGGACATTGAAATGCCCTGACAGCCAATGATTTTCGTTCGTCATCTGTACGCACGTTCCAAAAATCAACATTGGTCATCTGGGTGGCACCGCGTCCCGTCCAAAACATGATATTATCATAAGTTGACGACAATTCCATATATGGCATAATGTGAACCCAAAAAGAGGGACGCCAAACCCCACCGGAACTGGTCGGCGGAAGTCCGCCCTTGCTGTCGTGGAAATTGTGGACGGCGATGCCGATCTGCTTGAGATTGTTCATGCACTGGGTGCGCCTGGCTGCTTCGCGGGCAGCCTGGACGGCGGGCAACAAGAGTGCGATCAAAATTCCGATGATCGCGATCACGACGAGAAGCTCAACGAGCGTAAAAGCACGCCCCAGATTGCTCCCCCCTGTTTTGCTGACGGTGGTTTTTGTTTTCATGGTCTACTCCATACAGTGTTTTAATGTAATAAAACTTGGCGAATCGAACGAACCAATGTTCGGATACAATCGGTTGTAATGCTTTTAAAAATTTCACGATCCAGGGTCAGTCGTCGAATTTACGTTCGGCAAAAACGACGGAGACATGTTTCCTTACACCCGAACCGCGACATGATCCTTTTTCGACCGACAATCAATACATTCATTATCGGGTCAAATTGCGAAAATGCAATCAAAATAAATATCGATCTTGCGTAAAAAAATACCGCAAAAGCGCAAGAAATACGCGGCTCAATGAATATCGTTCCTCTATGTTTCCTGGTTTCAATCGGCATCCCATTCCAGTACTCCGGCGGAAAAGGATTCGTACATTTTTATTTCCAAACGAATCGAGACCGCTTCCACCGGTTTGAACCTAACCGTCATGATTTTCCCGACTTGCGGCTTCTCCGGCTCGCCGACGACGTCGACGGGCGCCCAGTCGCTTTTGTCGTTACGGTAAACGATTTTCCACGATTCGGGAAGTTTACATCCGCCTCCCGGCGTGTCGTCGAACCAGGATATTCTGCTCTGTTGCATCTGTTTGGGGAATGCGTACTCATATTGTACCCATCCTGTTTTGCCCTTTTCCGGCCACCAAGTGAAACGTTTGACGGCGAATTTATCCTTCAAGCCGAATTCTCCATCGCGCAAGGCGTTCAATCCAGCCCCGCGTGAATTGAACGATGTCAATACACGGCTTTCCGGCAGCGCTTCCTTCGTCGTTGCAAACCAGATCCGCATCTCTCCCGGTGTGCGGTTCGATTGGAGATGGTACGGAACCAACGTCATCGGGATATCGTCGAACTTTTTTCCCGTCCAACGTTTTCCGGTTCCTTTCAATACCGTACAGCCACCGAGAAAGTCGTTCCTGTATTCCGCTTTCCAGACGGTGTCTTCCGAAACAACGACGGTGAAAAGCTTCTTGCCGACGTCGATTTCCTCGGCACAATACACGACCGGTCCGCGTTTGAATGCGACCAACCCTCGATACTCCTTGAACTCTTTTGGCATCGTCACACGGTGAACCTCCATCGGCAGTTCGAGACGCACCGTGTCGCCCTTCTTCCAATCGCGCCGAATGTCGAGGTAACCGTCGACGACCTTCGCTTCGCTCATCACATCGACTCCGTTCACGCGACACTGCCGGGGGCCGTTTCCATCCGGGATTCGAAACCGCAACGAAAACGGCTGTTCGGGTGTCTCTTGCAATGCGAATTGCAGATCCCCGTTCCAAGGGTAGCCGCCTCGTTGTTCCAAAACGACGTTTCCGGAAGCAAACGGAATTATCGCAACGGAATCGCCGTAAAGGTTGATCCGGATTCCGTCGTCGTCCGTCGAATAAAAATACTGACCGACGTTTCCGATCAACTTCGTGATGTTCGGTGGACAACACGGACACGAATGCCATTCGTCACGAGGATTGGGAACCTCCGATTGCACGTGATTCGTATAGTAAAACCGATCGCCGGAAAGCGAAAGCGAATCGAGAAAAGCGTTGTACAAAATCGTTTCGATATTGTCGTAGTACTTTCCGTGCGGTTGAAGCCGGAACAGTCGGGACGCCCAGAGAACGTTCGCGACACTCGCACAGCTCTCCGCATAGGCGTCGTCGGGAGGAAGAAGATACGGGGGACCATATCCCTCGTTGTTCGCGAGATAAACGCCGGTTCCTCCGGTGATGTATTGATGCCGCTTGACCATGTCGTCCCAAACGGCGACGGTTGCTTCCCGCAACGCCGAATCGCCGATTGCGCCGACGACGTCCGCGACACCGGCAAAGAGAAACCCCGCACGCACGGCGTGTCCGACGACATGACGTTGATCTTTGACCGGCTTGTGATCCTGCGCGTACTCGCCGAACGGCTCCCGTGTTCGATGGTCGCTACGCTGCTCGATAAAAAATCGGCAGAGATCGAGCCAACGTTTTTCGCCCGTCAATCCGTAATAACGCATCAACGCCAATTCGATTTCCTCATGCCCCGGCGCCCCGTGCTTTTTGTCCGGACCGAAGGTCTCGTCGATGAGAAGCATGGATCGTCGCGCACTGTCGAGCATCTTTCGGGAGCCGTCCGCCTGAAACATGGCGATCGCCGCTTCGAGATAGTGACCGTGCATGTAGAAAACGTGACTCCACCGAAGATTCTCCCATCGATCTTTCCGGCGTCCCAACGCGGGAAACGTCAGGAATCCATCATCAGCTTGGCGCTCGATATACACATCGCTCCAAGTTTGCATGTACGCGTCCAAGTCGGTGATTTTTCGTAATCGAATCGCTTCCGCCGCGGCCTCGATCATCTTGATCGGTTCGCCGCCGCCGACGAGTCGTGCGCGATAACCGGTCGGATTCGCGCGGTAAGCCGCGAACCCTCCGGACCGGTCGAAATGGCGGGTCATCCAATCGAAGCCGACATTCGAGAGCGTTTCCTGTCTCGGTTTCCAGATGTTGTCCTTGAATTCGATCGCCGAAGCGTCCACGGAAACGGTTTTGTAAAACGGAAACCGTTTTTCCGGCGGAATCGTTTCTTCGGCTTCAATGATCGATACGGCGAAAACGACGACAAGCGTCGTGAGAATCTGATACTTCATGAAAATCGAAAATGCACCGCTTGCGTTTTAGCGCAAGCGGATCATGTTGATGACAATCGGAAATGGATCGCTTGATCCCCAAGTTTCGGCGGAGGAACGCGTTTTATCTTGAGGCTCGTTAAAAACTTACCTTGGCGCGACTCCAAAGATGAGCTCGTATTGGTACACGTCCGGAACGTCGGCTTGGTTTTCCGTGGAAAGGGTACGAAGTTCCCACACGCCGCCCGCGGTGTTACCGGGTTTGGCGTGAATCTTAATCGTAACACGTTCTTTCCCTTTAACGAGAGATTCCGGAATCGCGACGATCCTTTTGAACAACGTCGTTTTGACGCCGTCGGATTCTTTCGCCATGTTGATCGTTTCCAGGACGGTTCCGTCAAGCAGCACGTCGAAGGTCCGCTGACCAAAATCGTTCGACATGAAGACGAGATACAGCAACTGCGGGCGTCCCGGCTCGACTTTCATTTCGTACATGATATATCCGCCGTTTCTCGCATCACGCCAGATACTGTCGAAGCGGTGAGCCCAATGACTGTTGACCGCTTCCATTTTGTGCTCTTTTTCCGAAGCGAAATTTCCGACGACGACCTTGTCGATCGTCATTTCATCGAGTTTCTTTTGGGCTTCGAACCGATCCTTGATTCCTTTGCGGAAGCGGTCCATGGCATCACTGTTTTCGAGACACCGGAAGTAAATAGTGTACCGATTGAAATGAATGCCGTTGAACGGCACCAACTCAAAGGAATCACTTTCGGAGGGAACCCGGTAAACCAATGTCAACGCTTTCCCTTCTTTTCGTGAAAGACGTTGCTTGATTTCCTCGGGCGTACCGTAGACGACAGGGGTCTGCCAGTCGCCGAGCGCGTAGTATCCGAGAGTCAAACGTTCCTTACGGAATTCCGTTGCCGGAAGCGTCGGATCGGCGGTCGACACCGCCATGACGATGGGACCGTACTGAATAGAGACGTATTTCTTGCTGTTCTTCAGATAGGCAACGTCGATCGCGGGAGAAAACTCGATCGTGACCCGGTCGCCGTTTTTCCAAACACGTTCGCAGGAAACATATCCGTCTTCGGTATTCGCCGCCGCAACGGCGGTTCCGTTGACGTTGACGGAAAATGATTTGCCTTCCACCCAATACGGTTTGCGAATTTTCAGGTTGAACGTTGTTTCGTTTTGGACGTGAACGGTCAATTCAGTCCGGTTCTCGTCGGGAAAACGGGTCTGTTGGACGAGTTCGATCCCCTTTTCATTCCATGATACGGTGGATGGAACAAAAAGATTGACGAACAGGGAATCGCAGTCGTGAGCGTAGATCATTTGCGCGAATTTCGCCGGAGCCTCGAATCCCGTTCCGACGCAGCACCAAAACGAATTGTATTTCGTCGCGTAAACACGGTAGTGTCCCGGACGCATCGGAGTGTAATACGTACACATTCCTTCGTGCGGATCGTAATTCGCAAGAATGTGATTGTAAAGGACGCGTTCGTAATAGTCGATTTTTTTCATCGAACCGTCGAGACGGTAAAGCGATTCGGTCAAACGCATCAGGTTGACCGAATTGCACGATTCCGGACCGCCGATGTTGTTGACGCGATTTTCGAATTCGTTCTCAGGAAAAAAGTGTTCGCCGGTACTGTTGCCTCCGTTGACCCAGGTGTGCTTATCGACGACGAGATTCCAGAAGAACTCCGACGCGTCGAACAACTTTCGGTCGCCCGTGTAACGATAAACATCGGCGAATCCCGTGAATTTCGGAATTTGCGTGTTGGCGTGCCAACCGGGCAGGATGTCCTTCTTCTGGGAAAGAGGAACCCACATATCTTCGTCGTTCAGACGTTTCGCCCACTCCAGGTATTTTTTGTCGTCCGTGTCGTTGTAGACGTCGATGAACGACTCGTTGATCGAACCGTGTTCGCAAACAAGCAATTTTTGCACGTTTTCATGGGAAAGTTTGTCGAGAATAGCGGTTCCGAACCAGTCGGCCATTCCAACGAGAATCGGCTTCGCCTCTTCGAGACCGCATCGACGATAAGCGTTGTGGAGGCCGAGCATGAGCTTGTTCATGATATAGACCGGTTCCCAAACGCCGTTGATCGTCGGATTATTGGTCTTGATATTTCCCTTGGCGACTTCGTCGAACAATTGTCGTCCGTTGATCGTCGCCAAAAGGTAACCGTCTCCGCGAGCATCCTGGCATTCCTTCATTTCCTTCAAGACGTATCTCAAGCGTTCGAGAATTTTTTCATCGCCGGTGGTGTCGTACATCATCGACATCGACGAAAGATAGAATCCGAGAATGTGTCCGGCAAGCGGCCCCAATCTCATCGACAGGTCCGATTCCCAAAACGGATATGGTTGCGCCTTGGGGGTCAATCCGGCCTCGCGTCGGAACCAGGAAAGCAAACGATCCGGCTCCAGCGTGAGAAGGTATTGATGATCCTTCTCCTCGATCGCTTTGAATGGTCCATCGGTAATTCGGACGTTTTTGAGCGAAAACAGGTCGATCCTGTCGGGAACGATCGGTTCGACGGCGCGGCAGATATTTATCGACAGAACGGCGAACAAAAACAACCATGCAACGATGACGTTGAATTTCATGACAATAGATGAGTTGCGAAGAGTTGATTTTATGGGTTGAGAATGTATTTCGATATCCTATTTGTACTGTCCATGTTGGTATCTTTCCCCCTTTCCCGAGGGAGAGGGGACGGAAAAATTTCGTTTGCAAAGCTTCCTTTCTGCAACTTGGACAGTACAACTATGTTTTTGCACGAAAAATGATGTGTCGCCTCATTTTCAGCGGAGCGAAAATTTACTGAATGGTTGAGTTTGAACTCACGGTTTTTCGGGTGAGCGAGATTTCTCTCCCTGCTTCGTGGAACCTGTCACGAAGTCGGGAGGGGCAAATGACATTCATGTTTTTGCCATATTTCGTGAGAGACTGCTTCTTACGGAACGACGACTCCGACTTTGAAGAGGGTTACGCTGTAAGGGGCGACCTTGACTTTGGCGGTGTCGAACGGTTCCGTCGTTTCCACGATGTCGATTTTTTGCGGCTGGTTCGGATCGTTGTGTTCCATCGGGTCTTTTCCGGCGATTTCGAACCGTCGACACTCTTTGGCAAGTGTCAAGTCGGAAACGTCGAATTTCAGGACGGATTCCTTGTCCGTGGGGTTGACGATCCCCACGGTGAGCGTTTTTCCGTCCGCCGTCAGCGCCGCGGAAGCGTCCAGCGGTTTCGCCAGTTCGGCAAACAGGGGAACCGTGCCGTACTGTTGCCGGTACAACTTGAGCACGAGTCCCGTCGTTTCGAATTGAGCGCGGGTCTTCGACGTCTTGATACAGCCGATGACGTTGACTGTCTGGGCGTAATTCGCCATGTAGACGATGTCGCTGTTACGGAAATACTCGTGTAAACCGGCCGCGATGCCGAGACCGTCTTTCACGAAGTACCGCGTCCCCAGTTCGCCGAAGTGTTCGGGACCGTACCAGTAATTCCATTCGTCCATCGCGATCCGGATGTCCTTCCCTTTGAGTTCCGGAAATTCCTTGCGGTATTTACGTTGCGCATCGGTGATTCGCTTGATGTTCGCCGGAATGTCGTAAATGTGTTTCAACAGTGGTGTATCGGGTTTCAATTGCCAGCCGACATAGAAATGTTCGCTGATCAGATCCATGTGGTTCGCGCAACGACGCATGATCGTTTCGTCCCAACGACCTGTATCGCCGACCGCCACCAGAACGGCGTTCGGATCGGCTTTTCGGAACGCCTCGGCAAACCGATTGTGTTTTTCGGCATACTTCTCGACCGGCATGTGTCCGATCTGCCAGTCGCCGTACATTTCGTTACCGATTCCCCAGAATTTGACTTTGTAAGGATCGGGATGGCCGTTGGCCGCACGGCGTTTTCCTTGCGACGTATCGGCGGAACCGTTGGCGTATTCGAGTTCGGCGACCGCGTTGCTCATGTCACCTGCGCCGGAATTGACGGCGATATACGGTTCCGTTTTGAGATAATCGCAAAAAACCATGAATTCATCGAGGCCGAAATCGTTATGTTCGATTCCTCTCCAGGCGGGATTTTTACGAGGAGGACGACGATCACGGTCACCGATGCCATCGTTCCAATCGTAACCGCTTACGAAGTTTCCTCCCGGCCAACGATAAACCGGCGAATCGAGTTCTTTCAAAAGAGCCAGAACGTCGGGACGCATCCCTTTGACGTTGTCTCCGGGCATCAACGATGCCGTACCGATTCGAAGAGATCCTTTTCCGATACCGATGATACCGAAAGAAAAATCCTCCGTATCCGTAACGGAATCGTTCGTCTGGAATTCGAAAGCGTAACGGCGGAATCCCTTTTCGTCCGTGACGGTGGGAGGGTCAAGCCGCATCTCCTTCAAAACTTTCCGGTCCTTGACGGAATCGATCACGACATGAAGATCAATGGAATCGGACGGTTTTGCCCAAACGTATCCGACGTATTTTTTGTTCGGCACCAAGCGGAGCCCGTTTTGGACCAATCCGAACGGTTCGTTGTTGTCGTTCAATAATTCGGGAGAGTGCTTCCCCACGAAAGGCTCGGTTGCGTTCATCCGAAGCCATGCGTCGCCACGAACATGCCAGACGGAGTGTTGGCCGACAAGTGAATCATGAAATTTCCGGTCCTCCAGCATTTCCGACCAGATGCCGCCATAGATGCAGCGTCCCAAGTGTTCGATGAATTGTCCGTAAATGTACGGTGAAATATCCGTACCGCGTTTCGATGCGTCGATTCGGACCGCTTCTTGTGCAAAGACGGAAGAGAATGCAAGGCCGAGACTCATGGCAATCACGATCGTCAAGAATTTTTTTGTCATGGATTTTCCTTTGTTGAAGTGTTCTTTTCCCGTTTGTCGTACGGGGATTACGGTATCGAAAGATCGATTGATAGGCGGACATAATCGTCGGCTATCCGAAATCGGAGAAAATATGTGTTTTCCTGAATCGATTGGGGGTCACTCCAACCATTCGATGGAACATTTGAATGAAATAGCTGGCTGTTTGAAATCCTACCATGTCGGCAATTTTCGGGATGGAAAAGTCGGTTTCCTGTAGCAGCATTTTTGCGCGTTTGATGCGTACCTTCTGCACCTCTTGGTGAATCGTCGTTCCCATTATTTTACGGAATCGTATTTCCAGATTTCGCCGCGAAATGGAAATTTTTTGCGTCATTTCATTGATCGTAAACGCATTGGTTGCATGGGTGTGGATGTATTGAAGAACCGCGGCGATGTCGGGATCGTCGACGGCAACGATTTCCGTTGACTGACGCTCGACGATCCTTTGAGGTTCGACGATGATCTTATCCATCGACGGTTTACGACCGCACATCATTTCATCCAAAACCTGTGCCGCGAGGTAGCCTCCTTTTTCCGCGTTCAAGGCGACGCTGGACAACGGCGGAAAACTCAAATCGCACAGGATTTCATCATTGTCGACGCCGATCACGGCGATCTCTTCCGGAACGGAAATCTCCGCCAGTTTACAGGCGTCCAAAATCTCGCGGCCGCGTTGGTCGTTGCAGGCGAAAATTCCGATCGGTTTGGGAAGCTCCGAAAGCCACTGGGCAAGAGTTTTTTCCTCGCTTTCCCAAGGAATATTATGACCGTGCTTTTCCGGAGGGGTATATTGGTGAACCGTATATCCGTTGTCCCCAATGCATTGTGTAAAAGTGTTTTTCCGGATCTCCGACCATATTTGGTGCGAATAACCGGCGTAAGCGAAGTGGACGAATTTTTTCTCCGATAAATGTTCCGCCGCGAGTCGGGCAGCGCCGTTCGAATCGCTGGACATTTCGATAAATCTCGCGCCGACTAGCGTCGAACGATCCAACAAATGTTTCGGAAAATCCAAAAAAATGGCCGGGATTTTCGTTTTGAGCAATGCTTTGGCGGTCGGAACCGTCAGAACGCGGGCGATGATTCCCGTACCGCCCCAATCGTGCATCTTCGGGATGATTTGTTCGAAATCACCCGGCGTCAGATGGAACTGCCACGGACCGTGCAAGCGGGAATACTTGGCGATACCTCGTAACAATCCTCGGCCGTAACCGCGGGCTGTTTCGATCAACAGAGCGACCTTCGGTGAGTTCGGAGCCATAAATCCGGTTGGTTAGCGTCTGACGATCCGGTCGAGCAAATAATATGTTTCGTTAATCCTGATGTCACGCTTGAACGACTCGAGCGTCGTATCCGCTCCGATCGCGAGCAGTTCGATTCCTGCTATTTCCGAATAATCCTCGAAGTATTCCGGCGTTAAGTCGTACGAAAACGCCGTATGATGCGTGCCGCCCGCCAAAATCCAAGCCGCAGCGCCGATTTTCAAGTCGGGGCGGGGCGTCCAGAAAGCACGGGCGACGGGAAGTTTCGGCAGTTCAGCCTCCGGTTTCACACAATCAACTTCGTTCAAGATCATCCGGAAACGGTTTCCCATGTCGACGATCGTTGCCGCGACCCCGTAACCTTCTTTCGCCGTAAACACGAGCCGCGCCGGATCCGCTTTGCCGCCAATTCCCAACGGGTGAGCTTCGATCCGAGGTTTTCGTGCGGCAATCGACGGACAGATCTCAAGCATGTGCGCCTGGAGAATCGCTCCTTTTCCTTTGAAATGGTACACGTAATCTTCGAGGAACGAAGTTCCGCCGGGCAAGCCCTGTGCCATGACTTTCATCGTTCGAAGCAGCGCCGCCGTTTTCCAATCGCCTTCGGCTCCGAATCCATACCCTTCGTTCATGAGCCGTTGCGACGCAAGTCCCGGCAATTGGTTCAATCCGTGGAGAGCGTCGAAATTCGTCGTGAATGCCTTCGCATCAAGTTCTTTCAGGATACGGCGCAATCCGATTTCGATACGCGCCGCTTCACGGACCTGCCCATGACTTGTTGCGGATTTCGCGACATTGGCGGCAAAATCGTAATTTTTTTCGTAGTCGGAAATCAGACCGTCGATTTCCGAATCGGAAACTTTGCCAACGGCTGCCGCGAGGTTGCCGACGGGGCAGTAATCGACGTGATAGCCGAAAACCATTTCGGCTTCGACGCGATCGCCATCGGTGACCGCGACATTGTTCATGTTGTCGCCGAACCGAACGATCTTCATTCCTTTGGCGTCGGCCCAAGCGGCACAAACACGCATCCAGACGGCGATCCGCTGTTGAACATCGGTGTCATCCCAAAAACCGACGACGACCTTTCGAGGCTTGCGCATCCGGCTCATGATATGTCCGAACTCGCGGTCGCCGTGGGCGCTTTGGTTCAAATTCATGTAATCCATGTCGATGTCCGACCATGGAATTTCCCTCTGGAATTGCGTGTGGAGGTGGAGCAATGGTTTTTGTAACGATCTCAGTCCGGCGATCCACATTTTTGCCGGGCTGAACGTGTGCATCCAAGTCACGATTCCGACGCATTTCGAATCGCAATTCGCATCGCAGAATTTTTGCGATATCTCCGTCGCCGAGTTGACGGTTCCTTTGTAAACGATTTTGTACGGCAACCTACCGCTCCTGTTGAGACCATCGACCATCGCCGTCGAATGAGCGTCGACTTGCTGGACCGTTTCGCCGCCGTAAAGAAGTTGCGCGCCGGTGACGAACCATATTTCAACGTTTTTGTAGTTCATGTTTTTTTCGGTGAAAAAAGTATTCTACCTGCCCCAAATGTCAGCTAGGGCTGATATTGCGTCTGTGAAAGAGTTGAGCATCCCGCGTCGGCGATTGGGAGTGGTATTGATCATCGTTGGCCGTAGTAGGCGTCGGGACCGTGTTTTCTATTGAAATGTTTTTCGATCAAAGCCCGATTCATCAGTAATTCGGGGTTGAGCATGTGCGTGAACAGTGTCATTTTCGCGACTTCTTCGAGAACCACGGCGTTGCGAACCGCTTCGTCGACATTTTTACCCCAAGCGAACGGGCCATGGTTCGCGACCAATACACCGGGAACGAATGTCGGATTGACGTTACGCAATCGAAAGCATTCGACGATTACCCTACCGGTTTCCGTTTCGTAATCACCGCGAACTTCGGCATCGGTCATTTCACGAGTGCAGGGAACCTCGCCGTAAAAATAATCGGCATGAGTCGTTCCGACCGAAGGAATCCCCCGTCGGGCCTGCGCCCACGCCGTCGCATGGGTCGAATGCGTATGAACGATTCCACCGATTTCATTAAATGCACGATATAACGCGAGGTGTGTCGCGGTGTCCGACGACGGCTTCAAATTCCCTTCGACGATCCTGCCGTCCAAGTCGACGACGACCATGGCGTCCGGCGACAAATCATCGTATGAAACACCGCTCGGCTTGATGACGACGAGTCCCTTGCTTCGATCGATCGCGCTGGCGTTTCCCCAAGTGAAAAGCACGAGACCGTATTTCACCAAGTCGAGATTCGCAGCGCAAACGAGTTGTTTCAATTTTTCCATGAGGCAATGGTGACGCTTGTGTTTTGCCGCTTCAGCGCGCAGAAACGGCTAAAACACAAGCGTTGTATCAACCGGTGAAGTAAACGTAAATCGAAACGATGATCGCAAGCAGGCCGCAGGTCAGTGCGACATCGAGCCAAGTCCAACTGTCGCGAGTTTCTTTTCGTTGTGCGTCGGTCGAGGTTCCATAGGTCAGGCCGATAAGCTGTTCTTCTCGCGGTTTCGGCGTGACAAGACTGACGAGCGCGATCAGCACGGAACAGATGACGGTCAGATAAATGCACACGAACGTGAAACTTGTTGTCGCGAATTGATGGACGATTCCGCCGGGCGGGCAGCAGGTCGGCCAGTGTCCCGTGTTGTTCATGATTTCCAACACAAGCCGGGTCATACCGAGAATGAAGCCGGCAATCAGGCCGGTCATACATCCCCAAGCGTTGATCCGCTTGAAAAATACGCCAAGGAAAAAGACCGCGAAGATCGGCGGTGCGATATACGCCTGTACGCTCTGCAAATATCCGTACAGCGTTCCAGGCATGAACTTGATCACCGGAATCCAGACAAGTCCGAGGAACACCATGACAGCGGTTGCGACACGGCCGACCCAAACGAGTGTCTTCTCCGAGGCGGTCGGATGAATTTTTGTGTAAATATCCATCGTAAAGAGCGTCGAACAGGAATTGAATACCGAAGCGAGCGAACTCATCAGCGCGGCGAGCAGGGCACCGACAACGAGTCCTTTCAAACCGACCGGGAGGACTTCCTTGACGAGAATCGGAAACGCCTGGTTCGGGTCATTCAAGACTTCCGGTCCGATTTTTCCTTGAACGGCCAAAGCGTATGCGATCATTCCCGGTACGATAAAGAGAAACACCGGCGTGAGTTTCAAATACGCCCCGAAGATCGTTCCCCGACGTGCTTCCCGTTGGCTCTTCGCCGCCAAGGTCCGCTGAACGATGTATTGGTCCGTACACCAATACCACAACCCGACAATCGGCGCCCCGAACAGCAGCCCGAACCACGGGAACTGCGGATCGCTGTTCGGCTTCCAGAGATTAAAATGGTCGGTCTTTTCGATGACGGGATGTTGTTCTCCTTCCTCCAACCTGGAGTATTCGTCGTCGCTTTTCTTGTCAAGATAGTCGTATTCTTTGGCGTACGGTCCGGCTTTCAGGATATCTTTCAGATTCGATTTCTTGACTTCATCTTTTGTCAATTGGTCAATCCCGAGTACTTGATGCGTCTCGCCGACGACCTTGCGATGTTTGACGATAATGTCTTGCCCATTGGAGCCTTTTAAAAAAACGGGTGCTGCAAGAGAGGAATCCAACGTCAGGATTTTGCACCCGACGATCTTGTCGGCTCCTTGCGCGGTTTCTTTGAGCGAATTCCAACCGCCGACCTGCCAGAGTCCGATGAAAAGAACACAGCCAGTTCCGATAAGGAGCACGGCGGTTTGCATCAATTCGGTGTAGAGTACGGCGCGCAAACCACCGAGGATCGTGTAAATTCCCGTTACACCGACCATGAGAATCGCGCCGAGCCAGAAATTATCGATGCCGGGCATCCAATCCGCAGGAAAGAGGGCTTTGAACACGATTCCACCCGCAAAGAGCGTCACGGAAATTTTCGTAAAAACGTACGCGATCAGACTCACCACGGAAAGAAACCAACGGGCTGCCGGAGAATAACGACGTTCCAGAAATTCCGGCATCGTGTAGACGCAACTTCGTTCGTAAAACGGGACCATGATCCATCCGAGAACGAGCAGACACCAGGCGTGGAGTTCGTAATGGGCCATCGCCATGCCGTCGGAACAGCCGGTTCCCGCGAGTCCGACCAGATGCTCCGAGCCGATGTTCGACGCGAAAAGCGAGGAGCCGATCACGATCCAACCGGCGTGTTTTCCGGCGAGGAAATAATCCTTCGAGGAATCGGTCTTCTGGAGAATCACCCACCAGGCGACGCCAAGCAGTGCGATAAAATAGGCCGTCAGCGTCGCCCAGTCGTACATGTTGAGCGTCGTTTGTGCAAACAGGAAACCGTCGAATGTCGTCATGGAGAAAATGTTTGAAGATGCGTTTATTTGTTTTTTCGTACGGAATCACGAATTTCAATCAATTGTTTCATGACGTGGTGGAGATTTCCCGTGTGGCCTTTCACGCCAAAGGCGTCGTGCAGTTCCCGGTAAAGACCGTAAAGCCGGGCGTAGACGGCGACGGCATTTTTTCTCGGTTTGTAAACCATTTCCTTGATCCCCGTCATTTTTCGTTGCGCCATTTCGACGGTCTTGAATGCTCCTCCGGCGATGGCGCCGAAGATCGCGGCGCCGAGCGCGCAGGTCTGATCGCTACGGCTCACCTTCATCGGACGTCCAGTAACGTCGGCGTAGATTTGCATCGTCAACGGACTTTTTTCCGCGATGCCGCCGCAATTGATCACTTCCTTGACCTTTACGCCGTGTTCCTCGAAGCGGTTGATGATCGTCAACGCTCCGAACGCCGTTGCTTCGATCAACGCACGATAAATCTCCGGCGCCGTCGTATGGAGCGTCGTGCCGACCGTCAGACCGGTCAGGAGTTGGTCGACCAATACCGTGCGATTACCATTGTTCCAGTCGAGAGCAAGGAGGCCGCTCTCGCCGGGATGCATTTTTTCCGCTTCTGCCGAGAGATGGGAGTGCATGTCGCCGCTCTTTGAATATCGGAGCGGAGCGAGATTCGTAACAAACCAGTTGAAAATATCGCCGACCGCCGATTGGCCCGCTTCGAGTCCATACATCCCTCCCATGACGCTTCCCGGTACGATACCGCACAGCCCCGATATGTCAGTAAGCGGTTGCGACAGCGGATGAATCATGATGTCGCAGGTACTTGTCCCGATGATTTTGACGAGTGTTCCCGGCTTGATACCGGCTCCGACGGCCCCCATGTGACAGTCGAAAGCACCGACGGCCACCGGCGTTCCCGGCATGAGCCCGGTCTTTGCGGCGACCGCTTCACAAAGGCGACCGGCGACCCGATCAGATGTTTTCGTTTCGGTATTATAACGATCGCGTAACGGAACCAGATCAGGATCGAGCGATTTCAAAAAGGTCTTGGACGGCAGCCCTCCCCATTGTTCATGGAACATCGCTTTATGTCCGGCGGCGCAGATGCCGCGAATCAGCCGGTGCGGATCGGCGTTTCCCGTAATGAACGCCGGAATGAAATCGGCAAGTTCGACCCACGAATACGCCGCGGCAAATATCTTCGGATTACTTCGTTTGCAATGCAGGATTTTGGACCAATACCATTCGCTACTGTACCGTCCTCCGCACTTCGCGAGGTATCGATCCTTGTTTTTCGAGGCTTTTTCCGTAATTTCGGCGGCTTCGGCGAATGATGTGTGGTCCTTCCACAGCCAAGCCATCGCATCAAGTTCGTGTTCAAATATCGGCAGCATTCCGAGAGGGGTACCGTTTCGATCGACGGGGATTGGCGTGGAGCCCGTCGTATCGACGCCGATTCCGACAACGTTCCTCGGATCGAAACCGCCTTTTTCATTCGACGGAGCGAGTCGGGCGGTCTTCACGGCTTTTGAAACCGCACGATAAAAACCGTCGACATAATCTTTCGGGTTCTGTCGGGCGAGAAGCGGACGCTTCGGATCAAGCAACACGCCCGCCTCGCCACTGGGGTAGTGATCGACGGCGGTCGCGATTTCCTCACCGGTCTCAATGTCGACGACGAGCGTCCGGACGCTGTTCGTGCCGTAATCGACGCCGATGGCGAATTTCCTGTTCTGAACGGTGGACATGATGATGCGACGTTAGACGTTTTCTAGAAGAAACTGTCGATGCTCGGCGAGTTGATGAAATCAAAACGAAAGTTGATTTCCCGCCGCATCATCAGACATGACTGGGCATTATATGCCCAGTCACGTTTGAAAGAAAGTCAAAAACGCGCAAAAAAATGTCAAAATGGGCCAATGCCTGATTTTGGAACAAAAACCTTTTCGGGATATACACGTGTCGCCGTGATCGGATTGTTGTACGGCAACAAAAATGAACGGGGTGCTGTTTTGTACGAAACGAAGAGGAGTTCAAAACATCGCGGACCATGCAAAATTGTGAGTCAACCAACAAATCAAATAATATCACCTACTCAACAAACCCAACTTCACCTCCTGTTTACATATACTTTCCGGATTCTTTCCGGAAGGTTTGTCTGTACTTCAAGGGAGTCATTGCATATTTTTTCCGAAAACACTGGATCAGATAACTCGTTGTTTCGAATCCTGTAACGGTCGCAATTTCGGCGATCGACATGTCCGTGTCCTGGAGCAATGCTCGGCATCGTTCCAACTGGGTGTTTCGTATTTCCGTATTGAGCGTTCTACCCATGACTTTTCGGAACCGCTTTTGAAGATTTCGTTTGGAAAGCTGAACATGCCGCGTCAGTTCGCCGACGGTCACAGGTTTGCCCAGTCGGTCGTGAATCAGATGCATGACTTCGGCAATATCCGGATCGTTGACCGCCGTGCTGTCGCTGGATCGGCGAACAACCACTTTCAACGGTTCGACGGTAATCGTTTTCGGACCGCAAAACCGTCGTTGCATCATCTGATCCAACATTTCGGCAGCCATGTATCCACCACGTTCGGTATCCAAAGCGATACTGGACATCGAGGGGTTGCTCAATTCGCACAACAACTCGTCGTTGTCGATTCCCACGACGGAGACTTCGTCGGGAACCGCAATGTTCGCGTTTCGACATGCCTCGAGAACCTCTCGCCCTCGCTGGTCGTTACATGCCAGCAAAGCGACGGGTTTGGGGAGCTCGCTCAGCCATTGAATGAGACGACTCTGTTCGGTTTCCCACGGCCATTGAATCCTTCCACGATGTGGAACGTCGTAAATGTCGACATGATATCCACCTCCCTCAAGATACGTCCGGAAGGTGTTTTCACGAACGGTCGACCAGACTTGGCCATAATTGCCGACATAGGCGAATCGTTGGAATTGCCGTTCGATAAAGTGGTCGGCCGCCATTTTGACGGCTTCTTCCGAACCGCTGCGGACTTCACCAAGACATGGATAATCGTTGATGCTCAGACGGTATTTCATGGGAATGTCGAGCGCCACTGCGGGAAGTCCGGTTTTGAGAATTCTTTGCAACGTCTCGGCGTCCGGAACGCGAATGATGATCCCATCGCCCTTCCATTGTTTCATGTTAGGCAGAGATTGCTTGAAATCGCCGGGATTAAGATAGAATTCCCAAGGACCGTGCAGATCGGCATATCGGGCAATACCCCGTAGAATGCCTCGCCCATAGCCGCGCGAAGTTTCCACCATCAAGGCGACTCGAAGTTTTCTTTTTTTGTTCATGATTTAGTCGGCAATTATCTCCAGGAAGTGTTAGTCCTTTGCTGGAAAGAAATATACCCGGCATCACATCACGGAGTATCGGTTAGGGTGGCGCGGCAACAGCCCGCGAATGTTGAATCCTTAACTTTGTACAAGGAGTTGCCGAAACCGTGCGAACTACTCCCGTCGGGCGGCGTTCAAATTCTTTGTCCCAAAGCGGTTAGGCTGGCCTCCACACCCCTCCGTTCTCCCGCCGGGGCGGAATTCGGTGCCGGACGCCTGTATGAAATTGTACCCGATTTTCTCTTTTTTGTCTCCATCCCCATCAAAATCGCCCAAATTTTCGCCACGTCGCGTCCGGGGCGGGAGGTCGGGGTTTTGTCCCAAGCCGCCGCCGGTGGGCGACACGGGGCGACGGGTATTCATGCTTCGTCCAGCCGAACATAGACATCGCCGTTGTCCTCCCATTCGGAGAACGGGCGATTTTCGAGCCAGTGCATGTCGAGTATGGGAGTTTCGCAATCCTTGATGTGGCAATCGCCCCAACTCAGCCACGGTCGCGGTTCCAGTGGGTCTGGATTGCCCACAGGAATCGCTTCAATTTTGGCGATTTCTTTATCACTACCCCTTGTAATCACAACATCGGTGGTCGAGATACTCGGAAAAAGTCGTCGTTTTTTGACGCTTGATGAAGGGGCTGAAGAAATAGGTGTGGTAGTCTTCATCCTCGTGAATCTGATCCGGCAAACCGAAGCCCAATTTTGTAAACGTGTTACAGCAAATCTTGGTTCTCAATTCATCGGCGACAACCAAAGATGGAACGACGACAGGGACCGCGGCGTAGAGCTTGCCGTATTCCAACTCAGCCTCGAATTCATGCAGAAAAAAAGGAGAAGCCGCTTCGAAATGGTGAATACAAAAATAAAACGTTGGCATTCCGGTGATCGTCGGAAGGATTTCGCAGGGATGAAAAAGTCCAGAAACTCGGCAAAGTTTTGCACACGTTCACGGTCCTGTCAAAAAATTCCGAGACCCTTCAAAAAATATCCACGGACTTTTTCACATCACCACTGCTTGGAAAATTTTCGAATTCAGCTCTTAAATCGTTGCAAACCAAGAAGATAGCGGTTGTTTGTGGTTTTTCCGAAGTTGTTTCCGGGAGTTACGTTGTAATAGATAGGGGGGAGCGGTTCGCGTTGGAGCCGTCTTTCTCTCATATACGGTCAGTTTCTAACCTTTACCCGAAAACATCATGAAAACACAGACCATTAGAAATGAAATCTGTTCCGATGCGAATCAATTGATTGGAGGCTCAACTGAAGAAATCCCGCTGTCGGCGATTCGCTTGGACCGTGAGACCCAGATTCGGGTGGCGGTCAGCGAGGAAACCATCCAGCGATATTTCAATCGGATGGAGAACGAGGCGAACCAGTCATGACATTGTCGGCGACTGGGTCTACGATCTCAAACACCGACGCTACGGCTACGGCGGTTCGCTGGAAAATGATCTTCGGTAGACGACTCGCCCAACATTGAAACTGAAACTCAACACACATCCAACATCGAAACACGAACATGAAAACACAACATAAAAACCTCACGGGAGGCGGGGACGGTCCCCGCTTTCTTTTTGTTCCCGGTCCGGATTCGTCCGGGCCGGGTCGTTCTTCCTCACAACGAGGCATTCATGGCGAAATCCGCTACGAAAACATCGGCTCCGCCCATTGCCGGAAAAAGCAGTGATCTTCAATTTCATCCGCTCGCGAACCTTTTTCCCTTGCTCGGCGAAGAGGAACTCGCGACTCTCGCGCAGGACATCGCCGACAACGGCCTGCAATTTTCGATCACGATGTTCGAAGGAAAAATCCTTGATGGTCGGAATCGCTACACCGCCTGCGTCATGTCGAATACCGTTCCGCGATTCGTCGATTACGAGGGGGACGATCCCGTCGGCTTCGTCGTCTCGACCAACTTGCACCGGCGGCATCTGACGACCGGCCAGCGGGCCATGATTGCCGAGAAACTGGCAACGCAGCCGGAGGGCAGGCCACCCAAAACTCCCGCAAATGCGGTAGTTTCTCAGGAGTCGGCCTCGAAACTGCTCAACGTATCGGAAGATTCGATTCAACGGGCTCGTAAAGTCCGCAACGACGCCGTTCCGGAAATCGTCGCCGCCGTCGAATCCGGCAAACTCCCGGTCTCCGTAGCCGCAACGCTGGCCGACGCTCCACCGGACAAACAACGGGAAGTCATCGCCAAGAACGACAAGAAGGCGATTCTGGCCGCCTCGAAGGAAATCCGCAAGGAGATGGCCGAGGAGCGTCGGGAGAAGCGGACGCAGCAGATCGTCGAGGCGACCTGTAACAATAAACCGCTGGACGGTTCGCTCGGCAAGTTCGCCGTGATCTACGCCGATCCACCTTGGGCCTACGATTCCAGCGAGTCCGACACTCGCGTCATCGAGAACCATTATCCGACGATGTCGCTGGACGATATTCGTGCGCTCGACGTCCCAAGCGTCGCTCACGACGACGCGATCCTGTTTCTCTGGACGACGAGCCCGAAATTACAGGATGCGTTCGACGTACTGAAATCTTGGGGTTTCGATTACCGCACCTGTGCCGTTTGGGACAAGGAGAAGATCGGCATGGGCTACTACTTTCGGCAACAGCACGAAATTCTTCTTGGGCAAATATACCTTCCCGGCCCCGAGCGGCCTCTTTCGGCCTTTTTTTGAACTTTACGGGGGCGGTCTTCGGACTGCCTCCCTTTACCCTGAAAGATGTTTTATGCAACACAATCTAAAAATCCTGACCGGCACGTTGCTCCAAATGCAACGACGCGAAAAAGCCGGACATACGCAGTATTCGCCGATCTTTATCGGCGACCGAACCGTCGCAATGACGCAGTTCATGCCGGAGGACGCGATTCCGAACAACGAACTCGAAATGGCACTCGCCGAAAAAGCGGAATACGCTGCGTTGCCGTTTTTTCATATTCGCTATGACACCGGTTTCACGCGATTTCACGTCACGCCGGGGAACATGCCGGCGGCGGCGTATCTTTCGGCGACGAAAATGCTGAACGGAGAAGGGCTGCTCGAACTGTTCGAGTATTGCCGCAACAGATGATCAAATGGAGAGAACATGCAGAATTTGACAATCGACGAGACGGTCGCCCGGCTGAAAGCCTGTGGTTATACCGTCAAGAAGAGCGGAGGCATTTACCGCTCACAATGCCCGGCTCACGACGGCAAGGATTTGAACCTTGCTTTCACGCTGGGCGACAACGGACGGGTGATGTTCACTTGTCATTCGCACCATTGCACTTACGAGGAGATCATGGCAGCGTTGGGAATTGAAAAAGAAGAAAATCCGGTCAAACGCAAACCGGCCAAAAAGACGACACACGGCAAGACGATCCACCCGACATTGGAGAAGGCGGCACGGGCTGTCTCCGGACGGTCACGGGAACGACGCTTCCCGAAGCATCGCATTCAGCGATGATTCGCAGCCGCTCCTGCTCGGCCTCGATACTGCCGAATTTGCCGAGATAAAAACGGCGACCGCGAAAATCCATATAAGCGGTGCCGCGATGGTTCTGGAGGATTTGCGGAAGCTCTCCGGACTTCGTTTTGGACTTGCGAGAACGACTGGGGGGCGTTTTCATGGTGAACTCCTTCATCGGGGGGGATAAGGTGTGCGCACCTTATCGGGCTGATAAAAAAGTCACCGACAGAACAAAAGGGGTTGGCGTAAAGCCTTGAAATTAAAAGACTTACGAAAAGCCCGCGGGGGGAATCGAACCCTCAACCTCAGCATTACGAATGCTGCGCTCTGCCAGTTGAGCTACGCGGGCCAAGATCTTTGTAATTTTAATCGGACGTCTCAAAACGTCAATAGGGAGCACTGGACCCTGTAATTACGGCGCCGGTGCTGGTGACGTGACAACGGACGACCGCCAGGACTATTCCAGAGGCGCATTCCTCATCGGGAACTGGGACAACAAGTCGAGAACGGATCTGCGAACCAACGACTTTGCGTATGTGGCTGACGGGTTGAGCAATACGCTGTTCTTTGCCGAACATTGTGTGGGTGATTTCAATGGCAACAATAGCGACGCCAAGTCGGGGCTTGATGGTCGAACGCTTTCGGAATCGTCGACCGTTTGAAGACCTTCGGCAATGATTGTTTCGTCGGAGAGACCGGAGGCACGAAGTTCGGCAAGATGCTCCTCACACAGTAAGTCGGATAAATTTTCAGAGAAATCGCTTGACGAAATCGGGTTCATGGAGTATGGTTAACGATACCAGAATAATGGTCGGTCAGGGAAGGAACAGAGCCGTGGACGTTGAAACGTCGCACGGCTGATTTTTGCGCGTTATTCATCGCATCGGTTTGGAGCAGGCCGCTCAACAGCGCCCTCGCCTCGTTGGCTGAACAATTGAGCAGCCAAGCGACCGTTGCAATGCCGGAGCATGCAGCTGTGGCAACGCTCGCTGACTTGATTCGGTAACATGTGCCGACGAAAGCAAACACCACCCCAGTGGCTTTGTTTCGGGCACATCGGTATCGCCCTCGCCCTGTCCAGCGTCGACTCGTTGCGCAACGAATATTCGAAAGCTCCTGAAAAGGGAGTCGATCTGGACGGCGGATGAGTCAGGAGCAGCTTTTTCGTCATAAAAACAACGGCGACGTTTACCTCCCCGAACGCTGCCGTCTTGCTTCGAAAAAAAGGACCGCCGCGGCATTGGATACATTGAGGCTGTCGGAACTGCTTCCGCTCATCGGGATGATGATCGGGGTGACCTGCGCCCCTTGCCAGACTTCGGAAAGCCCTCTTGCTTCGTTGCCGAGAACAATCGCGGTCGGTCGGCGAAAATCGAATTCCGTGTACGGTATCGCTCCATCAATTTTCGCAACGGCAATATTCATGTCGTGAGATCGAAGCCAGTCAAGGACTTCCGGGGAGGTCGCTTCCGCCAGCGGGGTCTGGAAAATCGTTCCCAAGCTGCTCTGGATCGTGTTCGGATTGTAAAGATCGGTGTAAGGATCGGCGACGATCATGCCGTCGAGGCCCGCTCCATTGGCGCTACGCAATACGGCTCCGACATTACCGGGCTTGACGACGTTCTCCAAGACGGCCAAAAGAGGCGGAGTCGTTCGCGAGGTTTCGAAAAATTTTTCCATTCCGGCAAGCGTCTGTTCCGGCGCTACGGCAACCGCGACGACACCATCTTCCCGTTCACCGAAGTCGATCTTCGAAAACACTTTTTTTGCAACGGATATGACCGGAACATTGGCGTGCTTGAGTAAAGCCGACCATGCCGCGACATCTTCCGTTTCGTCCAAATAGAGTTCGTGCAACAAAAAGCCGCAACGAATCGCCCGTTCGACTTCACGGTGTCCCACGATCAGGAAAAGCCCCGTACGGCGTCGATGTCTTCCTTCACGGAGTTTGGCGACTTCTTTCAATCTCGGATTGGAGGGGCTTGTAATCATGCAACGAAATCAATGCGGTTCGGGGATCAGGCGAGAGGCCCGGATCATATGCAGCGTTGCGCCGTCAGTGGGACCGTCCCAGTCGAACAACGTTCATTTTACTCCTTTCGGCCAAGGATGGTATCCCCGTCGACGACAACTTCATCCAAAAAACGGCGACAGTTGGCGATCACGTCGTCGCTGCAACGGAACAGACCGCTTCCGACTAAAACGAGCGTGTCGTTTCCGTAACGGCGAAGCATTTCGCGGATGTTTTTGAGTTCCATTCCGCCCGCCGGCGTCGGAAAGATCGGCGGGAAATTTCCCAGCGGCTGACGGCTTTTTTGAACGATATCGACGCAATCGTCGATCGACAACGGAAATCGGCCGCCATAATTCGGGAAGATCGTCGCATCGGCGCCGGCAAGCCGCATGAGCGTTCCGAACAAGACACCGCAGGCGATCCCGTGCTCCGGGCTCATGACGTAACTGCCGATGAAAGCCGGATGAGCAAAAATCGGAACGCCGATGTTCGCCGCAGCCAAGCGACGCAACGTGTCGAGTCCCACGAGTCCGGGAGAGAGCAACAATCCTCCGGCGCCTTGTTCCTTCGCCCAAACGGCGAGGTCAACGATTTTTTCCGCCGGAGCCGTAATATTCGGAACGTAAATGGAATGGCGTCCGAACCGTTCGTTTGCTTCCCTGACCGCGTCGACGCAACGAACAACCCGCTCTTCGAACGGGGCAAAGATTTGATCGGACAGACCGTGATCGTCTTTGATTACGTCGATTCCTCCTTCGACGAACCGACCGGCCAATCGGGCGAGATTTTGTGCGGAAAGCCCCATCGGTTTCAACGCCGTGAACAGCGGCGGACGGACGGGGACTTGAATCAGCTTTCGAATGCCGTCGATCCCGAACTTCGGACCGGGAAAGAGGTCGGAAAGAGCGGCTTCGAGTTCCAGTGCGGCGACTTGAATCCCCTGCTTGATGCTGATATTGCCGAACAGGACGTTGAGAAACTGCGTCCATTCACCGGCGGCAATTTCCACGGCGAAACTGATGGTTGCCCGCCAACTCGTCGGAGTTTCCTGTTCGAAATGTTCGATGCGACCGACGATTTGTTCCGGAATCGCACCGGGCGGAAGCAGATCGACGGGAAATTCGACGGACTGTTCGCCGCAGATGTCCTGTGCTTTGCTCCTTGCGGTTTTTTCATCGCCGGACAAACGATAGACCACGGAAAAGCGTTTGCCGCTCAGTTGCGACTCCAATCGGGAATTGTCGAAATCATTGAAAAACATAAGTGCATCTTCGTTAAAATGATATTCCTTTGCCGTCGTTTCCGGCTTTCGTCAACCCCGCTTTGAGTATCTCATGGGAAATGGTGTTACTGAAAAACCGGACGGCGGCGTCGACGAGAACGACGTTCGCGCCGTTCGGATGTTCGCTGCCGATGCCGAGCATGTATCGATTGACCCCTTCACCGGCCGCTTCGAATCGGATTTCGTCGGTCGGGTCCATCCAACAGATCGGAACCATCCGCTCCACGGCGAGAATCGTGTTCGACGTGCCGTCCATAATGTCTTTGAAGGAAGTCGACTTTGCACCGGGAAATACGGTCTCGTCGCCGACGATCACGGAGTAATCGCAGTTGTTCAATCGATCTTTCGGATTCTCGGGATCTCTGCGATGCGACGGACAACGGAACGCCGATAATCGTAACTCGTGAAACTGCCGATTGTGTTCGCTGTCCCACGGCTCGTCGAGATGGATTTTATC